>OMUH01000103.1 GCA_900314195.1 uncultured Prevotella sp. | reverse complement strand
GGAAGATTGGCAGAGTGACCGAATGCGCTGGACTCGAAATCCGGTATACCCCTTTTCGGGTATCGGGGGTTTGAATCCCTCATCTTCCGCTATTAAGTCAAAAAGGAAGTCTGATGAAGGCTTCCTTTTTTCGTTCATAGTCAGCAAGTTACGAAATTGTTTGCGTGTAAATGATTGGTAATTAGGGTAATAAGGGGATAGCAACCAAACGAAAATGAGTTGTAATCTTTGGTAATCATTGGCAAACATTAGGCGGTTTGTGTTTACCATTGTGTTTACCACTCCTGCGGTCAGTGTTTACCACTGCTAAAAATGATAATTTACCAATTCATAAACGCAAGACAATGGAGAATGACAGAATGCCGGTTGTAGGCTTTGTGTACAACAGAAAGAAGACGGCGACAAAGACGAAGGCTGCCGTCATTGAGATTCGTGTTTCTTATGACTACAAGAAGAAGTACCTGTCGACGGGTGTCAAGGTGCTGCCCAAGGAATGGCGCGGCGACATGGTGACGGGCAGGACGGATGCCATAGAGCTGAACAAGGCACTCACGGCAATGCGCAACAAAGTTCTGAAGGCCATCAACGACATGTTAGAGGAAGGGTGTCTCAACATTCAGGAGATTCCGTCGAGGATGAAGCGTCTTGATGACGTAGGCAAGACGTTCTACGAGTATTGCGAGGAGCGCGCGAAAGTGCGCCAGTACGGGCGCATGGATGATACGTGCAAGCGTTACGACCGCTTCTTGAAGTGGTTCCGGGAGTGGGGCGGTATCAAGAGCTTTGCTGACGTGACGGAGCGGAACATCCTCTTGATGGACGAGGCCTTGAAGAAGAAAGGGATGTGCAATTATTCTAAATGGAACAATTATCACCGCTTCCTCAACTCTTTCATCCTCGATGCCATCAGTGAGGGCTATCTGAGACGGAATCCGTATAAATGGGTGCATATCGTGAAGGACAAGGTGAGCCACGGGCTGCATAAATACCTCACCAAGGACGAACTTCACTCAATAGAGACCGCCAAAATGGGTACGGAGAGCCTTGACCGGGTGCGTGACCTGTTCGTATTCCAAGCATGCACTTGCCTTTCGTATAAAGACCTCGTTGCCTTCGATGCAAGCAAGATAAAGGAAGAGCACGGTCGGATGATGTACACGGGCAAGCGAGGAAAGACCGGGGTGGAGTTCACTTTCATGCTCTTGAAACCTGCCTTGGCTGTCTTGAAGAAGTATGGTGGCAAGTTGCCGCTGCTCAGCAATGTGAAGTATAACGAGTATCTGAAGGTTGTTGCTCAGACGGCTGGTGTTGACAAGCCTATCACGACTCATTGGGCACGGCATACGGGGGCTACGATGCTGCTCAATGCCGGGGTGGACATGGAGACGGTGGCAAAGATATTGGGTCACTCCTCGACACGCATCACACGGAGCACTTATGCCAAGCTACTCGATGACACGGTGGGCAGGGAGATGGAGAAGGCAGAGATCGGTTCAAAACCACACATATAAACTTTTATATGAAATAGTCACCTAAATATTTGCACATATAAAATTAATTATGTATCTTTGTAGTGTGATTAAGAAACAACATTGTTAACATTAAAATCAAAGCGAATGGACAAAGAAGAAATGGAGCAGCTCATTGCTCGCAAGGAAAAAGAGATTAAGCAGCTTTTGGAGCTCAAAGAACTGCTGAAGTCAGAGCACATCGAGAGACAGATAGACATGAGACTTGACGACCTCTCCAAGCTCTATAAAGAAGTAAGGGAACACAAGTAACAACCGAGCCCTCCCCACATAGGAGGAGGGCTTTCACAAAAGAATATGATTATGGAAGAGTATCAGAAAAAACTTAATGAATTTGATACACTGTTAGGTAAGGATGATGAGTCAAGCACCAAGCGGCGCGCGGAGATTGTCGAATGGCTCAAGACCAATGGCGGTGATGATGCGAGGAAAGCAGCCGAGGAACTCGTCATGCGCCACCTGCACGAGACCGATAAGGTTGTAAAGACAATCCGTCAGCAGTTAGGCGAGAAGTACGATCTGCTTCCCATCTCCTACATTGCCCGCCACTACTTTGGCAAGAGTGCCGCATGGCTGCACCAGCGCATCAACGGCTATCGCGTACGTGGTAAGGTTTACACTCTCAACGAGGAGCAAAAGAAGATATTCAACGATGCCTGCCAGGACATCGCCCGTCAGATTGGCTCATTCCATTATGCTTGATTGATAATGGTTTCTTAATCACACTCAGCCCCGACACTGAGCCGTGCCGGGGCTTTTCTTTGCATAGAAAAGCCCCGGAGCGTGTAACTCCGAGGCTGTGCGTCCGTAGGCCAACGGACGGCTTGTTGTCAAACGAGGCAGTGTTAACGAACCCCGGCCTAAATCTCTATGGAATCAGCCGCACGGCGAATGCGGTCGCTCAGGTCGGTGAGCGCGCCCTTCAGCTGGGCACGCTCCTCGGCGTTGAACTCAGTGGGCTTATTGTTGCCATCGCGCCCGTCCATCTTGTGGTAGAACCAAGATGCCGACTTGGTGAAATAAGTCCTTGCAAGGTTGCCCCACGATATGGCAAGCAGGATGTCATCCATCTGCTGCTTCATTGTTTTCTGCTTGGTAGTTTGCATTGTCTCCATACTCTTTCCTTTCTTTAATGCAAAGAAAATACAAATTATTGTACTAACCAAACAATTAGTACAATAATTTATACTACAAGGGAAAGATTTAACATTTCTATTTGCTTTTCCGCTTGCGCATGTCGTCCTCGAATTCGTTGCCCATGGACTGCGCCTCGTCGAAGAGGGAGCGGATGTCGGCCTCGATGGTCATTCCCTCCACCCCGCAGCCCACGGGGCGGAATGGCTCCGGGGTGGCCAGCTCTGTGGATCGGTTTGGGTATGCCGCACGATTGAGTACGGTATGGGATATGTGAATGAGGGCATCACGCATGAGTTCGGAGATGGTGGCATATCCTCCGCGCTTGGCCACGGCTTCAAGGAGCATGAAGTCGGGCTGTGATATTCTGCATGATACTCTGACCGTCTTGTTGTCTCGATTGCTCATTTCTTCTTGATGGCTGATGTTAAAGGTTGTGTTATCTCTCATAAGCGCTCATGAGGCCGAGCGTCATGAGGAGCGTGATGGCTCCGTCGATCTTCCGAAACTGCGAGATCTTGATGGGCTTCTTGTTCTCGAGGCGGTCCTCGTCTATGACGCAGTTGCAGAGGCAATAGGCGTTAATGGGGTTGTCGTTGAGTACGATGCCCACGGGGTCGCCCCATGCAAGCAGCTCGAAGGCCTCCACGGGCAGGTTGAAGGAGCCGTAGGTCTGCGAATAAGGCATGAGCACTCCACGGAACCCCGCTGATGAGAGGATGTTGACCAGCTCACGTGACTTGTACGCGTCGAAACCCATGCGTATGACGTGCAGTTTCTTCGCGTTGCTGATGATGTCAGAGGCTATCTGCCTCATGTCGATGATGTCGCCCTTGCAGAATTTGAGGTCGCCCTGCTCGTGCCATTGCCGGTATATCGTCTCGTTGGGATGGCCTTTGAGTGCCCCCTCGGGGAAATAGTAGTCGGTATGCGCATAGAACTTCTTGTCGGTCTTGCTCCATACGGTGTAAGTAACGGCCGAAAAGTCATCATGCACCGAGAGGTCGAAGGCTATTGCGCAGTCGAGACGTGGCGTGCCCCTATCGGGAGCCGGAGCCTGCAACGCAGCTTCCAGCGGCGAACAGCCCTTGTCGAGGAGCTCGTTGGCCTTGTCGTAGTCCATCCATGTGCGCGCCGTGTTGACGGAGAAGACGTTGAGCATCTTCGTGCGGAAGTTGAGCATATTTTCTTCGGATAGCTGTGCCGTCTTCCACTCGTTCTCGTAGTAGTCGGGCTGGATGGTCACTCCGATGTGCGGCTGCACCTTCCGCCATGTCCGTGGGTCTCCGTCCTCATCGTCGGGGTCCGGCATGAAGAGCGAAGCGAACATCCGGTCATCCTCCATCTCTCCCCGGAGCACCCTCATCACGCCGTCAAGCTCATGCTTGAATGGTCCGTCTATGACATCCGAAGCCGTCGTTATGACCACTGTGAGTGGCTCTTTGCGTGTGCCCATGGATGATGTAAGGACGTTCTTGAGGTCTGCTCCAGACTTGTTTGCCGAGTTGCGTGCCTGTGAATACTCGTCGATGATTACCGTCGAAGCCTTCAATCCGTCCCTTGTGCGTGCGTTGGCGGCAAGGCACTCGATGAAGCTGTCATGTCCGAGTCCGAGCCACTTAATAAGTTCCCGGTTGACCTTGAAATGTCTGCCGGATGGGTCTATGGACTGAATGATGCCTCGAATCTCATCGAAACATACCTTTGCCTGTCTGTAGCTGTTGGCACCGACATACGCCTCAGCGTTGTTGTCGCCGAAGAGCAAATCGTAGATTGCCAACGAAGCAACGGAGGTTGTCTTTCCGAACTTTCGGGGAACGAAGAGATAAGCGTTGCGGCATAACCGGCGGTTACTCGTGTCCTGGAATCCGAAGATGTTGGCGAATTGGAAAGCCTGCACGGGCGTTAGCTTGTAGCAGCGTCTTCCTCCCTCACCGTCGAATTTCAGATGCTCGTAGAACTTAAAGAATTTTCTGACCTTCATCTTGTTCCAGGCATACTTTGTGAGCATCTTTATGGAGCGTGTTATGCCGAGAATCTCGTAGAGATTGTGCGCATCGGGGTCGTTGCATACGGAGAGGATGTAGTCGACGATGCGTCCGTCCGTATCAATGAGCAGCTTCCATACCGGGGTGCCGTCGAAAGCCTTCATGTCATGGTCATCGACGAGCGCCTTCAGTTCCTTGGCTGCCTTGTCCTTGAGTGCGTACCATTGTTTTTTCTCTTCTGTGTCCATGCCTTATTCGTCTTTGTCGTCGTCCTTGAAAGCGTCCATGAAGTCTTGCAGACTGTCGTCAGCGTTTTCAAGTTTCTGCTTTGAGTCGGTGTTCATGCCCAGTGCGGCGAGTGCCCTCTGTGCCTGCCGGAGCGTCTCAGCGTGCAGCCGTTCGAGGGGGTTCACGGCTCGCCTCTCGTGTCCCTCGCGGCTGTATTCCACCGTGATGGGCTTGTAACCGGGCGCTGCCATCTCCTCGCTCTGCTGCTCAGCCCTGACAAGCAGACGCGCGGTAATCTCTACCTGATAGGTCATTTCCGCTGCGAATTTGCCGTTATCCTTGAGCAGTTTGATGATATACCGCTTCTTTGACGAGACCTTCTTCTCGATAGCCTTTGCGCCATCTTTTGCGTTGTTCTGCGCCTTTGGAGCCTCATTTTGCTGCTGCGTGGGAGCCAGCTGATGACCGTTGTCGACGGCGCGCTCGGAATATCCGCGGCTCTTTCCTTTCGTCTTCAGATAGAAGATGATGGCCGTGGTGTCCCCGTCGTCGATCTTGCTCAGGAGCTTGCTCTCCACCTTGTCTATCTGTCCCTCGTTGACCTCATCGTACTTCGCCTTGAAGTCGGAGTCGCCGTCACGCCAGCGGTAGAACATGGCACGCGTGATGCCGCACGCGTCGCACGCCGTCTGAATGATGCCCTTTGACGCTTTAAGCGCTGAGAGGAACGACGCTTTCTTCTGCGCCTCCTCATCGGGCGAGAACTTCTTCTGTCTGCTCATCTTTGTTGTTGTTAATACCGAATTTATTGCAGAATGCTGATAGGCGAGCCGTGTTTTTCTTCTTTGCCGCCTTCTTGCTTCCGCTGCGTCCGAGCATCTGGTGCTCCTTGACGTGGCAGGTGTGGCAAAGTGCCCTTAGATTGTGGAAGTCGAACATTCTCTTCTCTCGCTCCGCCTTGTTCATCGCGTCATCGACCGGATAGACATGGTGCACCTCCGTGGCCGATACGAACTTGTCTTGCTCGAGACAGTCCTCGCACAATGGGTTTTGCGCGAGCTTCGCTCTCCGCAGCTTCTGCCATACGGCGGAATGAATCCACCGTTCGTATTCCGGGCTATGCTTCTGGCCTATCATCGTCCTGCTGTTCTATTATTGCCTTGCCTCTGAAATAGAGAACGGCGAGCGATGACAACACTGCCGTGAGCAACGCCGCCACCGTCAGCGCGAGGGCAGGATGGACGAGGCTGCACAGCCATACGATGCCGACGATGAAAAATACAACGGAGACTACAAGAAGAATCTCCATGAAGACCTCGCAGTCGGAATAGCGCTGCTGGCGCTTGTTGTTAGGAATGAATATGCGCATGATACTACTGATTAAAGAACGATTAGCTATATGACAAAGATACGAAAAAAGTAGCTGAAAAACAAGTGTTTATGGAACTTTTTCGCTGCCATGAAAGGGCAGCGAACGGAACGGCAGCGGACGGGAAAGGACGGGGCGGAAAGAGACGGGAAGAGGCACAACCTCTAAGCACAAAGACGAGGCGGGGGCCTTGCCTGCTTTGCTGACGGCTCCGATATTCTTTAGTTTTCCGTATTTACGAATATGGGCAACAAGTTATATCATGATAAACGGCCGAGGGAGCACAGGCTCATTCCGAGAGAGCACTACTGTCACAGAGACGGTGAGCGCGGATGGAAGCCCAAGCAGGCCTTCGAGAACGAGGCGAGCGCGGACAACTACATCGAGAGCCGCCGCTATTTCCGCGACAACGGCTATCGCCCATATCAATGCACCTGGTGCGGCAAATGGCATATCGGGCGCATAAACGAGAACAAATAAAGTAAAGGATCGGTTTTGAGTATATTCTCCAACATAGGCAAAGGTTTCCGCCATGAGATGCGTGTCATGCGTCGGGACAGCAGCGAGACCCAGCCCTCGGGCACGGGGCCTCGCTACGGTTCTCCATTGCAGATCACGGGAGGCACAGATTACATGGCCGTGGCAACGGTCTACCGGTGCGTGAGCGTACTGTCGGACAGTGTTGCCGGTCTCCCTCTTCATTACATGCTGCACAAGGGCGGACGGTACGCCATCGCTGACAACTCTCCGATGGAGTACATGCTGTCTGTTGAGCCTACTCCGGTGATGTCTTCATACACCATGTGGTCTATGGCTGTGAAGGACATGCTCCTATGGGGCAACGCATACATCTACCCGCGCAAGGTTGACGGAGAGGTCACCGACCTCGTGCTGTGCCGGCCGTGGCTCGTGAACTATGACGACCTCAACGACCTGTACACCATCCACGATGCCTACAACGCAGTGGACGGCACGTTCCATGAAAACGAGATCATCCACCTCTTCCTTCACTCTCACAACGGCAAGCGCGGCATCAGCGTCCTTGAGCACGCCCGCCGCACCATCGAGATAGCGACCGCCGGAGACGGTGAGACCGCGAGCCGGTTCTCCAACGGCGGCAATGTGAAGGCTTTCGTGACAAACGACAAGAACGGCGTGACCGGCTACGGCGAATATCAGGACGACCAGCTGAGCACATTGGCCGACGACCTCGACCAGCGCATCAAAGGCCGGAACTTCGTCAGTCTTCCCGGACAAGTGGACGTGAAGACGGTGAGCATGAGCTCCGCCGACATGCAGTTCTTGGAGAGCCGTAAGTTTACTGTCATCGAGATATGCCGTTTCTTCGGTGTCGAGCCGTCGTTTGTATTCGCTGACACCTCGACGAACTATAAGAGCGCAGAGAATGCCAACCGTAACTACCTCGTCAATACGCAGGACCCGATATTGAAGCGCATCGAGGCGGAGCTGAACCGCAAGCTCATCGGCAGGAAGGGCATCGGCAAGGCCAAGATCATGTATGACCGCAGTGGCGTGTACTCCCTCGACCTCCAGAGTAAGGCCAACTACTACAAAACGATGGAGGAGATCGGAGCGATGAGTGCAAATGACATCCGGCAGATGGAAAACATGCCGTCGACGGACGGAGGTGACACTGCATTGGTGAGCGCGAACCTCGTCCCATTGAAGAGCGGCAAGCTGTGGGGCACCGACCCCAATCAGAAGCTGGAGAAAGGGCGTTGACCGATTTTTGTCAGACAAAAACGGGAAGGCACTGTTAAAATAGTATAATGAAAAGATAAAATAAATTAAAACGATATGGAACACAAAATAACGGTAAAGATGATACGCAGGGAGGCCAGCTTTCAGGCAGGCCTCCACGTCCGCGAGTCAGAGGGAGGTTCCGAGAGCCGTACCATAGAGGGCTACGTGCTGAAGTTTGGTGTCCGCAGCGTCCTGTTGCACGACTGGTGGAATCCTTATTATGAGATCCTCGAGCCGGGCTGCGTGACGCGTGAGATGCTTGACAAGCAGGACATCAAACTCACGATGTTCCACGACCGCCAGTTGGTTTTGGCACGAAGCAACAAGGGCAATGGTACTTTAAGCTACGAGGTTGACAAGGTGGGAGTGAAGTTCTGGGCAGAAATGCCGCACACGGTTGACGGCGACAAGGCTTTGGAACTGGTAAGCCGTGGTGATATTGCAGGGTGCTCATTCATCTATTCCACCGATGAGAGCGACAGCGAGAACGCCGTGAGCTACGAGCGTCTGGACAAGAAAGACGATGACGGCGATGATATTCTTTTGCGCCACGTGAAGCGTATTGACAATGTTTACGATTTCACCTTTACCACAGACCCCGCGTATGAGCAGACGGAGTGCGTGGCTCGCGAGGCTCCTGACGGCTATACCTTCGACCGCATCGCAATGAAAATGGTGCGTGAGGCCCAAGAGAGCAAGCAGCGCGAGGAGGAAACCGCCCGTCAGGCAGAAGAGGCGAAGAAACGCGAGGCCTTGAAGCGCGAGCAGGTGGCGCAGCTCCGCAGAGCGGCAGACACACTGAGAGAGTTCATCAATTAATTATTTACCACTAAATATATTTAGATATGGAAAAGAAAGTATTTGATTTCCGCGCGGCTTACGACCGCCTTGAGGCTATCGGCAAGCGCCGTGAGGAGCTGGCCGAAGGTCTTGAAAAAGACAGAGAGCGCGAGAGTTACACCGACGCTGAGAAGGCCGAGATTCGCAGTCTCGAGCGCGAGCAGCAGATTCTTGACATGAAAATCAAGGCCAACACCGCCTTCTTGGGCAAGGTGCGCGAGGACAACGTTCAGGACATGAATCAGAAGATGCGCGAGGCTATCAGCAACGGCCAGCGTTTCGAGATGACCATCGCTCGCAGCATGATCAAGCGTGACGCTTTCGGCGGCAACACGTCCGGCTACGCTGCTCCCGGTCTGACAGGCACCAACCCGTTCTCCATCACTACGGGTCAGATTGTTGAGCCTCTGTGGGCCAACACCATCCTCCAGACACTCGGCCAGCCTCTGCTCACCGGCCTGAAGGGTAACTACCAGTGGCCGGTTGTCGAGGCATTCGAGGCCACCATCAA
>OMUH01000104.1 GCA_900314195.1 uncultured Prevotella sp. | reverse complement strand
AGAGCAACTGACTCTTAATCAGTGGGTCTAGGGTTCGAATCCCTAAGGACGCACAAAAAAGGGAACATCTTGGAAGATGTTTCCTTTTTTCGTTCCTAAGCATAAACACATGAATTCACGAAACGGCATCAGTATTCCTATAGAAATACCACAGTATTATTATTGGAACACGGCAGTACTCCCGCAGGAATACTGCCGTGTCACAGCTGGTTAAAACAACTTTAAGCAGACTCTATTTCACTAAGCTCCAGCCAGCGCATCTCTTTATCGTCAAGCTCTTTTTTCAATTGAGGCAGCAGACGGCTTTTTTCTGTCAGCTCTTCAACTGAAAGGGTGCCACTGCATAGCAGGTTCTCTATATCCTTACACTGCTGCTCCAGCTTTTTTATATCAGAAGAGAGAGCCTCAAATTCTTTCTTTTCCTTATAGCTCATCCTGCGCCTATCATCATGGCGGCTGTAATTTTTTACCTTATCCTGTGATTTGCTATTCTCCTCTTTATTTTCTTTTTCCTTTTCACGCAACGCACTCCACCCCCTGTATTGACTATAATTACCGGGGAAGTCTTGTATGTCACCGTCGCCATGGAAGACCAGCAAATGATCTACCACCTTATCCATAAAATAACGGTCATGGCTGACAATAATGACACAGCCAGGAAAGTCTTCAAGATATTCCTCAAGAACTTGCTGGGTCTGTATGTCAAGATCGTTCGTAGGCTCATCAAGCACAAGAAAATTAGGATTTTGCATCAGCACGCTGCACAGATAGAGTTTTCTTTTTTCTCCACCGCTCAGCTTATAAACATAGCTATGCTGTTCTTCTGGTGAGAACAAGAAATATTGCAAGAACTGCGACGCAGACAAATGCTTTCCGCCTCCAATGTCAATATAGTCAGCAATATCTGTTATAACATCAATAACCTTTTGGTTTTCATCAAATTTCAATCCTTCCTGTGAGAAATAGCCGAACCGTACGGTTTCACCAATATCAAAGCGGCCGGAGTCAGGCTTTTCCTCGCCAAGCAGCAACTTCACAAAAGTAGTTTTTCCTGTTCCGTTGTTGCCTATTATTCCCATTTTCTCATAACGCGCAAAATTATAATAGAAATTATTCAGAATAACCTTTTCCGGTTTTGTCTGCGTTGCAGGGAATTTCTTACTGACATACTGGCATTCAAATATCTTGCTGCCTATATAGACCGATTTTGACTTCAGCCGCACCTGTCGTTCCTCTATGCGCTGCTTTGCCTTTGCCTCAAGTTGATAGAACGCATCTTCACGGTACTTGGCCTTATGGCCTCTTGCCTGGGGCATACGGCGCATCCACTCCAGCTCCTTCCGGTAAAGGTTTCTGGAATGCTGAATTTCCGCACGCATATTATCCATACGGGCCTGGCGCTTCTCCAGATAATAGGCATAATTACCATGATAGCTATAGATGCCCTCATCGTCAAGCTCAAGGATTTCATTGCATACTCTGTCAAGGAAATAACGGTCATGGGTGACCATCAGAAGCGTCTTATTGCCACGGTTCATATAGCCTTCCAGCCACTCAATCATTTCAAGGTCAAGATGGTTTGTCGGTTCGTCCAACATCAGGAAATCCGGTTCCGTAATAAGTACATTTGCCAATGCTACACGTCGCTGCTGGCCACCGCTGAGCTCACCCATAGGCTGATTCAAGTCGCCTATCTTTAACTGTGTAAGTATCTGCTTTGCCTTCAGAATAAGCGCATCGTCATTATGATGATTGAAACAAGCATCCAGAACCGATTCTTTTTCATCAAACTTTGGCGTTTGCTCAAGGTATCCCACATTTATATTATTACGAAACACTATAGTGCCGCTGTCATACCCTTCTATGCCCATAAGTATAGACATCAACGTTGATTTTCCAGAACCGTTTCTGGCAATAAGTCCGACTTTCTGTCCCTCGCCGACAGAAAATGATATATTAGAAAAAAGAACACGGGAGCCGAAGCTTTTACTCAGGTCCTTAACATCAAGATACGTAATCTGATTTGACATATTCCGATTTTTTTGTTCGCAAAATTAACTATTTTTTTTTGCGCATACAATTTTTTTTTACTAACTTTGCACCCGTTCAATTTAATGTTTCATTCTCGAAACATTTTATTTATCAAACAGCAAATTATTTTATCCAGCTTTTTACATTAATAATAATGTATAACAAAGAAGAACTTTTATCAATGCAAGTTCCTGACTTGCAAGAGCTTGCTTCTAATATTGGTGCAAGCTACACAAATGACGACGATAAGGAGACACTGGCATACGCCATTCTTGACAAGCAAGCCGCTGACGAGAGCACTGCACACACTACTGCTACTGCAAAGAGAAAGAGGGTGCGCATAAACAAACGCGAGGACCATGTTTATTCTGTTAACGGAACTGAAGGCGAAAACCTTGACAGCAAGCAGAATCAAAAACGAGGATCTGCGCAATTGCCGAGCTTCAGTATTTCTGAAAACAACAATATAAATATAGAAGACGAAAAGGCCAAGGCCAAGCAATTTCTCGACTCACTGCCCAAGCACCGGGGCAGACGTTCAAAGGCTGAGCTGGAAGCCATTGCCGCCGCAGAGGAAATGCTGAAAAACGACACCATAGCCGGCCATAACAACGACAGTTCTGAAAACAGCAATAATGCTGCCACAAATGACGACAAAGAGGCCGGACAACAAACAAACGACACTGACACTGTTGTTGAGAATAAAGATAATACCGATATAATTCCGGAAGCTCTGTTCAACAAACAAGGCACTGACAGCAACGAAGCGCCGCAGGATAATAAAGAGGAGCTCATAGCACAATTACAGGCCAAGGCGGAAAAACATAATGGTAAGGTTTCTGAAGCACAAGACAACATGCCTGCTCACGACAGTAACGTCTGGGAAGGAGACCCTGGTGACGGAACTGATTTCATAACTGTTGTTGACGTACCGGTTGAGGACCAGAACATTACATCTGAATACAACATGCTTGACCAGCCGACCACGAATAACAGACGTGCAGCAAGCAACTACCAGGAACAGCAGCAAGAAGAAACAATACCTGACGTGACGTTCGACTTCACGGATATCATTGACGCAAACGGTGTTCTTGAGATAATGTCTGACGGATACGGATTTTTAAGGTCGAGTGACTACAATTATCTTTCATCGCCTGACGACATATACGTTTCAGCTCAGCAAATTAAAAAATACGGACTAAAGACTGGTGATGTTGTTGAATGCCATGTCCGGCCGCCACACGAAGGAGAAAAATATTTTCCTCTGACTGGCATCATAAAAATAAACGGCCGCGAGCCGGCAGACATAAGAGACCGCGTGCCATTCGAGCACCTCACCCCACTCTTCCCTGAAGAAAAGTTTAATCTTTGCGGCGACAGAAAGACAACTAATCTTTCCACACGCATCGTTGACCTCTTCACCCCTATAGGCAAGGGGCAACGCGCGCTTATCGTAGCACAGCCAAAAACCGGTAAGACTACCTTGATGAAGGATATAGCAAACGCCATTGCTGCAAACCATCCGGAAGCATATCTTATGATGCTGCTTATTGATGAGCGTCCGGAAGAAGTGACGGACATGAGCAGAACTGTTAATGCCGAGGTCATAGCATCAACATTTGACGAACCGGCCGACAGGCATGTAAAAATTGCAGGTATTGTCCTGGAGAAAGCAAAAAGAATGGTTGAATGCGGACATGATGTTGTCATATTCCTCGATTCTATCACGCGTCTTGCAAGAGCATACAATACAGTAAGTCCGGCAAGCGGAAAGGTGCTTACCGGTGGTGTTGACGCCAACGCGCTGCAAAAGCCAAAAAGATTTTTCGGTGCCGCAAGAAACATAGAGAACGGCGGGTCGCTGACGATAATTGCCACTGCGCTTATTGACACAGGCTCAAAGATGGACGAAGTTATTTTCGAGGAATTCAAGGGAACCGGCAACATGGAGCTGCAGCTCGACCGCTCACTGAGCAACAAGCGCATCTTCCCTGCCGTTAATCTTGTGGCCTCTTCTACGAGACGTGATGACCTGCTGCAGGAACCGGAAATATTACAGAGAATGTATGGCCTTAGAACTTACCTGTCTGAAATGAACTCAGTAGAAGCCATGAACGCCGTACTAAACACCATGAAACGTACGCACGACAACACTGAATTCTTAATATCGGCAAACTCCAATTGATTAAATAATACAATTGATTAAATAATAAAAGTATATCCGCCTCAATTTTGCAAAGTCCTTACCATCAAGGTCTGGCACACTTGCATGAGGCGGATATTCTTCATTATATCAAAATCAATTCAGCCTTTTTGTAACATTGGCTGCTTGAATATTGTTTTTTCGCCGTATTTTATAAAACAGAAGTTTTATTCAAAACATTAAATTTGTTTTTTCTGTATAACTAATGACATTACAGTTAATCATTGTAGCATTTGTTGTAATTCTTGCATGTGTATATGCCGCATGGAAGGGCTACAAACTCTATAAAGACAAAGTTATAGACAAAAGGCAGGGATGCGACGGTTGCATATTTTATAATAATTGCAGTAAAAGTTATAAAAACGAAAAAAAAGTATAAAATATTTTTGGTGCTTTTAAAACTTATTACTACCTTTGCAACCGCAAAAAGAAAAGGGCACGGTGCCTTGTCCGAACGGTTAGGTAACGGTCTGCAAAACCGTTCAAGGCGGTTCGACTCCGCCAGGCACCTCAAAGAGACTTACTAATATTTTTTAGTAAGTCTTTTTTTTGCTATGCAAAAAAACTCCCACACTAATAATTTATGTGGAAGTTATTTTTAAACTTTGCTTACGGACAAATTACTCTTCGGCAGAAGAAGCATGTTCTTTCTTCTTTGCCTCATTCCATAATGCATCCATCTCTTCAAGAGAAGTGTTTGAGAACGTCTTTCCCTGTTTCTTTATCTGCTGCTCTACATAATTAAAACGGCGGACAAACTTCTGATTTGTACGTTCAAGGGCGTTATCCGGATTCAAATGATAAAGCCTGGCCGCATTTATTATTGAAAAGAAGAAATCACCAAGCTCATCAGTTGATTTTTCTTTGTCTTCACGACGCAGCTCGGCCTCAAGCTCTCCAAGTTCTTCACGCACCTTCGACCACACATCTTCTTTATGCTTCCAGTCAAAGCCCACATTGCGGGCCTTGTCCTGAATACGATATGCCTTAATCATACTTGGCAGAGCCTCCGGCACACCTGACAGGACAGTCTCGTTGCCATCTTTCTCTTGCTGCTTACGCTGTTCCCAAGTCGTCTTCACCTCGCCCGATGTTTTAGGCGCAGCACCCGAATGTTCCGTTGTCTTTGAGGATTTATACTCCACCTGCCCATTGGCATTTATTTCCATATCCGGATTGCTGACAGTCCAATGACCTTCTGCATTCCAATTGATGAAATCATGCCTGAACATCAGCTTATCGGCAAGCTGATTGCAGACATCAGCAATATCGAACTTGTCACTCTCAGAACCAATCATGGCATAGAACACCACATGTTCCAGGACATCGCCAAGTTCTTTGCAAATGTTCCTGTCATCGTTTTTCATCAACGCATCACACAGTTCATAGACCTCTTCTATTGTGTTAGGCCTCAAACTCTCATTGGTTTGCTTTCTGTCCCACGGGCATTCTTTCCGCAAGCGGTCCTGTACATCAAGTAATCTGCCGAATGCCTCTAGTTTTTCTAGTCTTGTATGTTTTGTCATACGGCAAAGTTACAAAGATAATTCGTTTTCATTGCTTGATATGGCAGAAAAATTATTAATTTTGCAAAGCATCAGCTTTTATGACGATAAATGTTGGCAAACAACAATAAAACGACTGATTACTAATTATAAACAGCATATTTATAAGGCATTGTTATTAAATTCAAATTACTATGCCATTTTATTATATGCGCGGCAAAAAGGAAACAACAAACAAAACATAATTATAAAATGGAATTAGCGAGTAAATACAATCCGCAAGATGTAGAAGCAAAATGGTATCAATACTGGCTTGACAATAAATTTTTCGCGAGCAAACCCGATACCCGTGAGCCATATACTGTAGTAATACCTCCACCAAATGTCACAGGAGTGCTGCACATGGGACACATGCTGAACAATACTATTCAGGATATTCTCGTCAGACGTGCACGCATGATGGGGAAAAACGCCTGCTGGGTGCCGGGCACCGACCATGCGTCTATTGCCACAGAAGCTAAGGTTGTTGCAAAACTCGCAGAGCAAGGCATAAAAAAGACTGACCTTACACGCGAGCAATTCCTTGAACACGCATGGGACTGGACACGTGAGCACGGCGGCATTATACTTAAGCAACTGCGCTATCTCGGATGTTCATGCGACTGGGACCGCACAGCATTCACAATGGATGAAGTGAGATCCAAGAGTGTCATACATGTTTTCGTTGACCTTTACAACAAGGGATATATTTACCGAGGTGTAAGAATGGTAAACTGGGATCCGAAAGCACAGACCGCGCTGTCGGATGAGGAAGTTATATACAAGGACGAACATTCTAAACTGTACTATCTGAAATATTACGTTGCCGAAAAGGAGCAAAGCACAATTAAACGCGTTTCTGAAGACAATGTCATTCATAAAGACAGCAAGGGATATTATGCTGTTGTAGCCACTACCCGTCCGGAGACCATCATGGGCGACACTGCCATGTGCATAAACCCGGAAGACGGCAAAAATACATGGCTGAAAGGAAAGCATGTCATTGTGCCGCTTGTTGGGCGCGAGATACCTGTTATTGAAGATTCTTACGTTGACATCCAGTTCGGAACAGGCTGTCTGAAGGTTACGCCGGCACACGATGTCAACGACCATGCGCTCGGACTTAAACACGGTTTGAAGACAATAGACATATTCAACGATAACGGAACGATATCTGAAGCCGCCGGAATGTATGTCGGCCAAGACCGTATGGATGTACGCAAGCAGATTGCTGTCGACCTCGACAAAGCCGGATTGATGGAAAAAATAGAAGACTATGACAACAAGGTCGGATTTTCCGAGCGTACGAACGTGCCTATAGAACCAAAGCTGAGCACTCAGTGGTTTTTGAAAATGCAGCACTTCGCCGACCTTGCACTTGACCCTGTCATGAACGATGATATTGAATTCTATCCCAAGAAATACAAGAACACCTATCGTCATTGGCTTGAGAACATTAAAGATTGGTGCATCTCACGCCAGCTGTGGTGGGGACATAGAATTCCGGCTTATTATTTCACAAACAAAGAAGGCAAACAGGATGTCGTAGTTGCAGAAACGCGTGAAGAGGCTCTTGACATGGCCCGCAAGAAAGTTCCGGAGCTGCGGGACGAAGACCTCAAGCAGGATGAAGACGCACTCGACACATGGTTCTCGTCATGGCTTTGGCCTATTTCTCTGTTCGACGGTATTCTGCACCCAGACAATGAAGAAATAAATTATTATTATCCCACTGCTGACCTTGTGACAGGACCGGATATAATATTCTTCTGGGTGGCAAGAATGATTATGGCCGGTTATGAGTACAGAGGAAAAATGCCGTTCAAGCATGTATATTTTACCGGTATCGTGCGCGACAAACTCGGCAGGAAGATGTCAAAGAGCCTTGGCAATTCGCCTGATCCTATAATGCTCATAAAGAAATATGGTGCCGACGGTGTCCGCATGGGCATGATGCTTGCAGCACCGGCTGGCAACGACATCCTGTTTGATGAAAGCCTGTGTGAGCAGGGACGTAACTTCAACAATAAAATATGGAATGCGTTCAGGCTCGTTAAGGGATGGAAAGTTGATGAAACAGCAAAACAGCCTGAAGTTTGCGCAAAGGCTGTTGATTGGTTTACAGCAAAGCTAAAAGAACAAAATGCCATTCTCGACAACCAATTCAGCACTTACAGAATTTCTGAGGCCTTGATGACTGTATACAAACTGTTCTGGGATGAGTTCTCAAGCTGGTATCTTGAAATGGTTAAGCCTGCATACGGGCAGCCTGTTGACAAGGCTACAATGGATGCAACGCTCCACTTCTTTGATATTCTTCTGAAAATGCTTCATCCTTTCATGCCTTTCATAACTGAAGAGCTGTGGCAGCACCTGTACGAGCGGAAAGAAGGCGACAGCATAATGCGAGCAACCTTGAAAATTGCAGCTCCTGCTGATACTGATGACAAACTGTGCAACGACATTGAAAGCGTAAAGCAAATAATTGCAGGCACACGTGCCGTAAGAAACCAAAAGAACATTGCGCCCAAGGAACAGCTTGAGCTGCAAGCCATAAAACACAATGATTACGATGCTTACAATTGCATCATTGCAAAAATGGCAAACCTTAAGGCTATTAATATTTCTGACGAAAAAGCTGCTGACAGCAGTACGTTTATGGTTGGCACCAATGAATATGCCGTACCTGTAGGCGATCTCATCAATGTAGATGATGAAATTCAGAAAGCAGAAAAGGAGCTTCAACATCTTGAGGGCTTCCTGGCAGGCATAAAGAAAAAACTTAGCAATGAGAATTTCGTAAGCCATGCTCCAGAAGCTGTCGTTGAGCGGGAAAGAAAGAAGCAAAGCGACTCAGAAAAGAAAATTGCATCTTTGAAAGAACTGTTGGAAGAACTCAATAAAAAAGCTGGAAAGAAATAAACCACAGGTGAGACTTGTGTCTTTGCCTATTAAAAAGACTGTTTCTTACATTTGTATGTAAAATGTTAAGAAACAGCCTTTTACGCTTATTTACATTCAGCGATTATTTAAATTATGAGAAATATTATAATCTCAACGGTATTGTTCCTGTTTACGGTCATGTCATTCATCTCGTGCAGTGAAGAGGGAGAAGATGTCAATGACATAAACAAGCAAACAATTCTTGTATATATGCCATGGTCGGGAAATGATACTGACAACGGACTTTACCCTTATTTCATAAACAACCTTGACAGCATAGAAAAGGCAATAAACAGTACCAACGGGCTGTCAGGCTCAAGGGTCGTTGTCTTACTTAGCACCTCATCAAACACTGCTTCACTGTATGAGATATTATGGAATAAAAATTCCGGTATAACTCATTCTGTCATAAACACGTACAATGGCAACATAAACACCCGGGAAGCCATTGAACATGTTATAAATGACACGAGAAATGCCGCTCCGGCACTAAACTACGCAATGATAATTGGCGGACACGGCACTGGTTGGATCAATAAATCTGACTGGCAAGCTTATCCTGACAACACAAAGAAAATCAGCCTTTTCAAAAACACCAGGTATTTCGGTAGTATCAGCAACAATGATTACGCAATAGACATCGATGATTTGGCGGCTGCCATTGAAAACTGCAATGTTAAAATGCAGTATATCCTATTCGACAATTGCTATATGGCGAATGCCGAGACTGCATATTGCCTGCGCAATTCCACTAACTTCATGGTTGCTAGCTCATCAGAGATAGTGGCCGTCGGGATGCCTTATTATAGCATGTGGAGCAGTCTGTGTAATGCAACTCCATCATATTCAGGTATGACTTCTAATTTCAAAAGTTTCTATTCTGATTACGCAATTCCATGCGGAACCCTCACCGCAATAGATTGCAGACAAATGGAAAATCTTGCTGCTGTAATGAAGAAGATAAACAGTACTTACAGTTTGCAAAAAGGGTTGGCTGACAGTATACAATCTACTGACGGCTTTAAGCAGCACATTTTTTACGACCTTGGCAGCTATGTGACAGCACTGAACCCTGGCCGTGAGCTTCTGCGCGAATATAATGACGTTATGTCCAAAACCATTCGTTCTAATGCAGCAACAGATTCCTTATACAGTAATTTATATGGCAAAGACGTGTTTATACGGATAAAAAACAATAGTGGAATAACCATAAGCGATCCGTCAATACATCCCGCTGCATTAAGAGGTATGAGAAAAACAGCATGGTGGACTGCAACTCATTAAATACATATTATATACAGAAAATATAATCACAAAGAAACATGAAATACTTTATTATTGAAAAAGGTGAAAAACAGCAGTCAGGACCATATTCACTTGACGAGCTGAGTAAAAAAGGTATCACATCTGAGACTCTTGTATGGAGTGATGGACTTGATGATTGGACGCCGGCATGGAAAATTGAAGAGCTTCGTCCTATACTCGATGGCACATACAAGCCAACGGAATCAAACGACACTGCTGCAGACGGACAACCAGCCGGAATGCCGCCTATTCCTGAAAGCGTTTTACAACAGGCAGCTAATTCCGGCCAGTATCCTGGTAACGAGCAACAAGACAATAACACAAACATACCGCCGAAAACAGATAAAAAGAAAATATGGACAATTGTTGCTATTGTCGTTTTTCTCTTGTTATGTGTAATGACATGCAGTAATCCTGATAAAGACTCTCATGTCAAGGCCATTAACGAAGAAATCAGCGATGCTGTTCCAAAGATGATAGACTCTGGAGACTCCGATGATCCTATCATGCAAGGCATTAAAGCAATATCGAAAATGCTTATCGGTGACGTAACACGCCCGGTACTCGACTCTTTACTTGAATATCACAATTATCTGTTATGGTCAAAAACAACTGTCAGCATAGACCATAAAGACAAAACTGTAAGCTACGGCTTCCTTGGTAATGTATGGACTATCGACAGTGACGACATTATAAGAGCTATGGAAACCGGCAGCAATTCTGTGACGGGAAACGACAAAGAACAGCAGTCTGATAACGAGAACACTGATCAACAGCAAAGCAAGCAGCAGGATAATGACCAGCAAAACAGCAACATTCTAAATCCATCAGGCGATAACTCAAACGAGAAAGACAATAATGGCGAGGATG
Organism: uncultured Prevotella sp.; assembly: GCA_900314195.1. GTDB lineage: Bacteria > Bacteroidota > Bacteroidia > Bacteroidales > Bacteroidaceae > Prevotella. The sequence continues at coordinate 1,769 of OMUH01000104.1, read as the reverse complement.
TCACTGATAAAATAGCACAACGAGTTGGTGATAAGGTTGCCGACAAGATTAATAAAAAGATTGACGAGGTTGCTGACACTGGAACAATTGAGCGCATTGTTGATAAAATAATCAGTCTCTTCAAATAATGCACTTTGAGTAATCCATTGAATAACAACACATAACAAATAATTACACAATACGTAAAAATGGAAAAATTATTTTTTTGTAATTTTTCCATTTTTTTGTTGGCCAAAAAAAAATAAATGTATATCTTTGCATCAGAAACAAAAACAAAGAAAGAACAAAGAAAAAACAAAAAGCATTAACAGCCATGAAATATATGGCTTTAAAAGACTAAATCAATGGAGGATAAAGAAATGACTACAGAAGGAGATGCATACACAAGGCTTGAAGGGAAAGGCATTCGTCCCTCTGTTCAGAGAGTGGCCATTCTCGGATACCTTCTCACACACCGCACCCACCCTACTGTTGAAGAAGTATACAATGGGCTCAGTCATAAAATTCCGAAGCTCAGTCACACGACTGTTTATACGACATTGAGGATGCTTGCAGGTTGCGGACTTGCACAAATGATTACAATTGATGATCATCATGTGTGTTATGACGGCGATGCATCACCACATGTTCACTTCTATTGCACAAGATGTGGCAGGGTTCTGGACTTACCTAACGAAAAGGCCCCAAGCCTTAGAGGTAAGAAAATCACTTCTGAAGGACACATAATATTATCTGTCCAATTATACTACAAGGGAGTCTGCCATGATTGCGCACAAAAGGAACATATAGAAGCTTAGTATAAATTCTGTTTGACCAATACGGTCAGAAAGAACCAATACTAAAACTTAATTCAAACAATTAACATTTTTATAAACATATTTAATACAAAGACATTATGAAAAAGAAATTTATTTGCACCGTATGCGGTTACATTTATGAAGGTGAAGAAGCTCCGGACAAATGCCCTATTTGCAAAGCACCAAAGAGCAAGTTTAAAGAGCTTGAGGAAAGTCCGGCTGATGACATTACATTCGCTACTGTTCACTATCTTGGCGCTGCATACAAGGAAGGCGTTTCTGAGGAACTAATAAAACATTGCAAGACTTCATTCGAAGGAGAATGCAGTGAAGTGGGAATGTATCTTGCCATGGCAAGGCAGGCTGACAGAGAGGGCTATCCTGAGGTTGCCCGTGCATTCGAGAAATATGCTTATGAGGAGGCTGGACATGCTAGCCGTTATGCCGAATTGCTCGGCGATGTGCTAAAAGACACAAAGAGCAATCTGGAAGCACGCATAGCTGCCGAGAAGCAGGCTTGCGCAGACAAGTTCGAGGCTGCAAAGCTTGCCAAAGCTGAAGGCAACGACACCTTGCACGACACAATTCACGAAATGGCAAAAGATGAAGCACGCCACTGTGCCGGTTTTGCAGGTCTGTACAAGAGATTGTTTAAATAATAATCATAAAGCCAGTTTTTTGAGAGTTGTTCTTTTTAGAACAACTCTTTTTCTTGCCATATTGTTTTAAGTAATGTTTAAAAAGTGACTGAGTTTGAACATTTCGCTACTTTTGCTGAATAGCTATTAAAGTAGTGGAAGTTATTTTTTAAACTTGCTAAGCAAACATTTCGCTGAACAGTTATCATGTTTTTCCCCACTACTAAGTTCTCTGTAAGCATTCAGTTTAGGCCGTCTTTCCTATAAGCTGTAAATTTCCGACCTTTGCCGAAAATTTACAGCTTTATGTTTAATCTCAACGAGAACAATCAGT
>OMUH01000105.1 GCA_900314195.1 uncultured Prevotella sp. | reverse complement strand
TTTATTTGACCCACGTGCAGGGTGCGGCCCTTGTGGCCGTCTGCAAGCTGCGTGCAGCAAGAATGTTTTATAAGGTAAATAAATGCAAGTTAATAAGGAACATCAAGATATGGACATGGACTTTTTCAGACCGCGGACGGCTGCAAGGGCCGCACCCTGCACGTGGGTCAACATGAGAAGCGATTCTTTTAAAATATGAAACAAGTACAAATATAAGACCACTTCTATATAACTAACCCTACTCCGTTGAATAGTTACCCACCGCGTATTTTCTGTTAACAAATACTAAATAACTTATAATAAATTTGCATGTATAAACGGAATACTATACCTTTGCATCGTTTTTAAAACAAAGGTGCCTTAGCTCAGGTGGTAGAGCAATGGACTGAAAATCCATGTGTCCTTGGTTCAACTCCAAGAGGTACCACTTTTCTCAAGAAACTGTCAACTAATTACTCAAGAAAGTAATTAGTTTTTTCTTTCAAACCAATCTAAATTCAATATCATCTAAATATTTATCGCTGTGACTTAATCTTGTTTAATAGTTTTTATGTAATTTTGCATCAAAATTCATAAACATTAAAATCACAAATATGTTTTTTTCCGCATCAATGGATAAATGCAAAACACAAACAACAACTTTTCTTTTGTTATTGTTTGCAAGCATTGTTTTTGTGCTAATGTCTTCAAACTCAACATCACCGCTATAAAAATTACTTTTTCATAACAGTCATATTGAACTGAATAAACTGTTATTTAGCAAAAAAGTGATAGAAAACAACACAAGTACAGACTTTAAATTTTACAACAAATTAATAAAGGAAATACCAAGTAAAGATAAGAATAAAATTGTTTTTGTAAACTGCGAAATGGGCTTCTACTGTATAAACAAAGCCATTCCGGCATGCCGTTTTTCCGTTCTTCAGGATTTTCAAGCACAATTCAGTAATGAATACAGGTTAATGCGAAACAAGGCTTTTGAAAATTGCAATGCAAAATATATAATCTACAATAAAATACCAGAAATCGACATGCCTCGTATAGACCAAAAAGAATTACAGAAAATAATCGAAAGAAGATACAACTGCATCAAACGGGAAAGCGGATACAGACTATACAGAATAAAAACTTATGATAAGAACTCTATACAATAAATTCAGAAACATAATCTTATACGGCATTATAGGCTGCTGTTCATCCGGACTTGACTTTGTGCTGTACACGACAATGGTAAGCTTTTTTAAATGGCATTACATTCTGTCAAACTGCATATCTGTACTTGCAGGAATAACACTCAGCTTTACGCTGAACAGAAATTATAATTTCAAAATCAAGGACCGCACAAAACAGCGGTTCAGCATATTCCTTACCGTAGGACTGTGCGGCATGATGCTCAGCAACCTTATCTTATGGTGCTGTGTCAGCCAGCTGAATCTGAACAAGGTAGTATCAAAACTCCTTTCAATAGTTCTGGTAGTATTCTTTCAGTTTCTGCTGAATAAATATATAACATTCAAACCAACAAAGGCAAACAGCTTATGAGCAAGATATATTTCGTCATGCCGGCATACAATGAAGCTGACAACATAGAAGCAACCATAGCTCAGTGGTATCCCGTAGTAGAGAATACAGGAGCCGACTGCCGGCTCGTAATAGCCAACGACGGAAGCAAAGACAAGACATACGAAATAATGAAAAGTCTTGAACGGAAATATCCGCAGCTTATTGCCCTTGACAAGCCGAACCAGGGACACGGCCCCACTGTAATCTGGCTGTACAAATATGCAATAGACCACGGCGCAGAATACATTTTCCAGACCGACAGCGACGGGCAGACAAACCCTGCCGAATTCAGGCAGTTCCTAAAGGCCTCAGCGGACTACGACTGCGTAATGGGCTGCCGGCCGGTACGCGGTGACGGACATGACAGAAAAATGGTGGAAAACGTGCTGCGCACATACGTATGGCTGTTCTTCCACGTATGGGTGCCCGATGCAAACGCCCCGTTCCGGCTTATGAAGGCAGATGTGGTGAAGAAATATCTCGGCATCATGCCGGCAGACTTCAATCTCCCAAATGCCGTATTGGCAGCATGTTTCAGTAAGTTCCATGAAAAAGTAACATACATAGACATAACATTCAAGCCGCGCCAGGGAGGCGTAAACTCTATAAATCCAAAGAAAATTTTCAAAATAGGCTGGAAAGCAATCAGTGATTTTTGGAAGATAAGCAAAAAGCTACAAAAAAAATAATAAAACAGGCAATGTTTCAACAATAGAGTTGATAAGAAACATATATATTAAATTAAAGCTAACAAATGACCAGCAAACAGACATATATAATTTTATTCATTTGCAGCATATTCTATGTATTGTTGTTATCAAGCAGTACTTCGCCATTATATCTTCCCGTATCACTGGCAAAGCTTAATGACATTATTGGTAATGATGCAGCTATGTTTGAGATTATGGGTGCTGCATGGACAAAACACATTATACCATGCATAAATATTTTCGACCATAAAGGTCCACTGATATTTGCAGCATACGCATTAGGCTGGCTGATTACTGGAAATCGTGCAGGGATATATCTCTTACAAGTAATCGGATTGTTTGCAAGCATGATATATTGTTACAAAATATTGTTACTTAGCATTCCTGAGCGTAAAAGTCTAAGATTAACTATGCTGGTATTTCTATGCATGGAAATAATGTACGAAAGTGGCGGAAATATTGACGAGCTGATGATGCCGCTACTTTTTGCATCAGCATATTATGCTTATCAATGGCTGCGAATGTATGATAATAATGGAAATACATCTGTGAGGAATTATGCTCCAATAGTATTTGGCCTAACATTAGGAGCAAGCCTTATGACACGTGTAACATGTGCCGTTTCTGTTTGCACTATCGCTGTATGTATTGCTATAATCTTGATAAAGGAAAAAGACACTAAAGCACTCTTAAAATGTGTTACACTGTTTACTCTATCTGCCGTTGCAGTAATCATGCCTTTTATAATATATTTCTATAAAAATAATGGACTCAGCGAAATGTGGTACTGCTTGTGGACACATAATGTCCTTTACGCAGAAAACCCAGAAAAAGCGCCTCTGACCATCTGGCATTTTTTCGTATTTTGTCCTGCCTGGCTACTTGCAATAACTACAGCGACAGCCTTTATTAAAAAGAAAAACACCACTTATGTTTCTTTAATGATAACATCTGTAGTTACAGCATTATTTTTCCTAACCGGAAACGGCTACAGACACTATGGCATGTTAGCACTACCATGCTTGGCTTTGAGTCTTGGCATTATATTTACACATAAGACAAATATTTCAAAAAATATCAAAATATTTCTGACAATATGCATTGCTATTGATGCTCTTGGATCAACGGCTCACTTATCTTGGCACTTATATAATTTGACTTTAACAGCAAAAAGACAGCCAACAACAGAAGAAAAGAATATAATAAAGATGTTAAAGCCCATAAGAGAAAATGATAAAGCCACCTTCGTAGCAGTAAACTGCAATCCAAACATATATTATCAAGCAAACAAACTCCCAGCATGGAAGTATTTTGTCTTACAAACAATTATGTCATCCTTTGATCCAAAACTTCGACATGATATGATTTCAACACTATATAAATGCAATGCCACATATATTGCATTCAATACACAACAAAACGATACTGAATTACTTAATATCATCAAAAATAGATATAGAATGACAAAACAAGAAGGCAATATTCAACTTTACAAATTGAAATAAACCCATCAAGATAAATAAGCAGAGCTAAGCTTTTTATAAATCCACAACAAACAGAAAATGAAAAAGATTAATAATTCTATACCAATATCACATCATAAGCTGTCAATCGGCATGATTTTGTTTTTTGCCAGCGCATTGTTTGTCATATTGTTTTCGCGCTGTACATCGCCCCTTTACAGTGTATTTGACATACTGCCGGATCAATCATTTTTTCAAGTTGTGGGTTTCAACTGGCTTGAAGGACGCATACCATACCGTGACTTGTTCGATTTAAAAGGACCAATGATATTTGCCATCAATGCAGCAGGCTATTGGCTGACAGGAAACAGATATGGCATTTGCATTATACAAACAGTGCTGATGTTCTTCAATTTTATATACTGCTACAAACTACTACGTGTAGAATTCAGCGACTTAGTGTCAATTGCTGTTACTGTTATAGTCTTTCTCTGTTTTGCTGACCCCGTATATGACAAGGGAGACAATGTTGAAGAATCTGTACTTCCATTCATTTTTGCGTCATGCTACTATGGCTACACATGGCTAAGGCAATACGATAGTAATAAGGAGACTTCCGTTAAAGTCTTTATTCCGGCACTTTTTGGTATAGTGCTTGGCATAAGTACTATGACCAGAATCACAAACGCAGTAGGCGTATGTATACTCGCTCTGTATATAGGCATAATACTTACATACGAGAGGAAATACAAGGAATTGCTTGTTTGCGTAATAAGCTTTTTTACCGCTGCAATAGTTATTTGCTTGCCATTCATAATTTATTTCTGGCACAAAGGTGCACTCAGTGATCTTATTTACAGTATGTTCATATTTGCAAGTAGATATGCCACACAATATAATGACAAGACACCAATTACACTATATAACTTGTCAATGTTTTTTTCATCGGCTTTATTGTTATGTGTCGCAGTTTTATTTTTATTTTCAAAAGCCAAATTCAGGAGGACATGTGAAGCCTTCTTCTTAACAGCGCTGGCAAGTAGCTCATGGCTTTTATACAGCATCCGACTTCCAAAATACACGGAAGTGATGCTGCCTTACGCAGCAATAGCAGTATGTCTTATACATTTAAATTATAAATCCTCACAAAAGACAGCCTTTGCAGGATATGTGTTAGCCACTATAGCCGCCATTTACTGTTTGTTTGGTTCAACTAAATACACATATTATTGTTTGCGTACTAATAAAATAGTAATGGATGAAAATGCGAAAAAAGACGAAGACACGAAAAGTATTCTTAAACTGCTGGACAATGTACCACTATCAGACAAAAAGCAAACTATACTAATTGACAATATAACACAAAATTTCATATATATATACATCCACGCTACCCCACCATACAAATACTTTGCATTCCAAAGTCAACAATCGGCTCTTGACAAAGAGCTATTTAACGCAGAAATCAAAACATATAAAAACGGCAACGCACAATATATAATTGCAAGAGACAACAATAATAACTTAACAACAGCGCAGAAGAAATGTCATACTCAATTTATGGAAATTATACATAAACGATATGACATAATAGACCATAATGGACAAATGATATTATACAGGATAAAACAATTATGATACATAATTAATAAGCTATGAGGCAAAGTCCAACTTAGCAGTAAAATTTTCCGAGTTCAATCACTTTATTTTTCATCATGGAATACAGAACAAATATTAAAATACAAATAAACAAGAAAAGAATCTACATATATTCAGTGCTGTTTATATGCACCAGAATGTATGTTCTGTTTTTTTCAAACAACACTTCTCCTTTGTACTTAACAAACATGAGATGCCAATAAAAAAATCGATTCAACGTTATAAATAAAATCACCCTGCAAAGCAAATCACAATGCAAAGTATTCCAAAGAAATTCGACCGCGCTATCGTAATCATGCGTTTCATGGCTATTGTGATGATAGTACTTCATCATAGTTTTACCGTGTTTCTTGACTGGCCGCAGTCAGACATATCAGACATGTGGATGCCATACATTAGCGTAATAACATCTGATTTCCTTAAATTCTACGGCTTGGCATTGTTCACATTCATCAGCGGATTTCTCGTTGCACACAGCCATAAGGAAGCAATAACATGGGATTATGTGCTACACAAGATAAAACGCATACTCATACCGTGTGCCATCGCTGCATGTATATTCTTGATTTTCTTTAAAAAATTTATGGGCGAGAACTCTGATCCTGTCAACGGAACACCATTGTGGTATCTTCCCATGATATTCTTACTGTATTTTCTCGCACCTGTAGTAAACACAAAGAATGTATCAAAGTTTATTGCCGGATTATTGATCTTTACAGCAGTTTGCTATATACTGTGGTTTACAACAAACATAACGACTTTCAAAAACTGCCTTAAATATGCAGGTTATTTTGTCAGCGGAGCACTGTTCTTTAGATTAACAGAAAAGATCAAGCACGTAAAATGGCAAAATGCTGTAATGATTACAGTTGGACTTCTGGTGAGCCAAGTATGGTTTTATCCAATAGGTGACTATAAAGGTCTCGGTGAAGCAGGCATGTACTTTGACGGACAGATAAACAATGAATTACATGCAGTACTTGCCATAATAATATGTTGCCTGCTATATTATATTCTGAACGACTTTCTATTAAAACTGCAGCAAGCTCCTGCTCTGTTAAAAGGAACAGTGAAACTTATCTCTGCGAAAAGCTTTTTCATATATCTCACCCACCAATTTGCCATTGACATTGTGATAATACTGATGCCGCGTAATTTGCCCTGCTTTCGCATAATAATGATAACCACATGCTTTATCATGGCTTTAGCCATGCCATTGTGCCTTGACTTTTTATATTACAAGCTTAAAAGTGTTATTCGTCATTAAAAAATTCCATATAACAGACAAGATACTAAGATGACAGAAAAAAAAGAACAGTTTGCAATAGCTGTGTTCAGCATATTATTTATACTTCTGCTGTCAAACAGTACATCACCGTTATTCCGCTGGTACGAAATAAGCATTGACCCTGCGTGGTATGAGGTTATCGGCCGGAACTGGCTGGTGGGCAGACTTCCTTATCGTGATCTGTTCGACCATAAGGGACCGTTGCTTTATGCCATTAATGCATTGGGCTATCTTATTACAGGAAACCGATACGGCATTATGCTGATACAGATACCATGCATTTTTTTCAGCATTACATATAGCTTGCTAATGCTGCGAATCGAGTACAACAGAAAACAAGCTGTCTGTTTATCAGCTATTGTTTTCATTTGTCTGCTGCCTGCCTACTGTGATGGTGACAATGACGAGGAATATGCGCTGCCGTTTCTGTTTGCCTCATATTACTATGGTTATCTGTTTTTGAAGCGATACTCTTCAACCGGGTGCACTGATTTCAATGTTTATATTCCGTTTATATTCGGTATTTCACTCGGCGTATGCTTTATGACTGTAATAACAAACGCGACAGGCGTATGTGCCTTTGCTGTTGGAATAGCAATAATACTGATAAAGCAAAAAGAATGGAACAATTTGGCAAAGGCTATTGCACTCTTCATTTGCGGTGTCGCAGTCGTAGCAGTTCCGTTCTTCATATATTTTGCTTTTAAGAATGCGTTAAGTGACTTATGGTACGGTTTTTGGACTTTCAGCGTAAAATATGCAAAAAGCTTCAAAGGCGGACTGACTATATCTCTCAACTCCCTGCTTGTATACAGCTGGCCATGGCTGCTTGTTGCCACTACGCTGGCATCATGTGCGACAAACAAAAAAAACAGAATAATACGTATTCCTTTCTTACTTGCCGGCATAGCCTCTGCTGTATATTTCGTCTTTACTGCCGGGCCACTGCACTATCCTATGACTACCATTCCATATATTGCCATAATACTTAACATAATCAAGTTTGACAGCAGTACAAACGCAAAAGCTCTGGTGAAGGCACAACATGGCATACTTGCATTAGTATTTATTCTGAATGCATACTGTGGCGCAAAGGTAGCCTATAGCTCGCTGTTGGCCAACAGCCTCATCACCTCAGAACAGAAAAGGCTTAGCGTAAAGCCTTTTATAAGACAATTGTACGACATGCTTTCAATAATTCCACCAAATGAGCAAAATGAGATTCTGGAGGTAAACTGTCCACCAACTCTATATATGTTCTGCGATGCCAGGCCACCATACCGTAATTTCTCGGACCAGACATTTCATTCACTTTTCGATCCGAACATGCGCCGTTCCATTCTAAATGATTTCCGACATGGCAGCGCAAAATGGATTATAATAAATTCTTATCCTTCCGACAGAGAACTTCTCGGCATCATACAGGAGAGATATACTTTAATAAAAAAACATAAGAACTTATCGTTATACAAAATCAGGAAATGAGCAAAAAAACTATTTATATTCTTCTAGCCGTATGCAGTATTATATACGTTTGCTGCCTGTCGACCACATCGCCAATGTATCTCAACGTATGCTCACACACCGACACATGCGTATTTCAGGCCATGGGTTGGAACTGGCTGCACGGTGCCGTTCCATACAGGGATCTGTTCGATCACAAAGGACCGTTGATTTTTGCGATAAACGCATTGGGCTTTCTATTAACAGGCAACAAATACGGCATAACTATAATAGAAATATGTTTTATGTTTGTGGGTGTCTTGTTCTGCTGGAAATTACTGCGCACAGAACTCAACGACAAGAAGTCACTTGCTGCTACAGCACTGATATACATCATAAACATAACATCATACTTCAACGGCAACACTACAGAAGAATACTGCACACCGTTCATCATGGCATCATACTATTATGCCTACACATGGCTTAAACGATACGATGCTTACGGAACAACTGACGTGAATGTACGCACACCGCTTATATTAGGTTTAACATTAGGATGTTGTGCTGCGACACGAATAACAAACGCTTTGCCGGTGTGTATTATATCAATTGTCGTAGCGATAATACTTGTCAAAGAGAAAGACTGGCACTCATTGCTGAAAGCTACAGGACTGTTTGCAGCAGGTGCTATAGTTATAGAAGCACCGTTTATATTTTATTTCTATATCAATGGCGCATTGGAAGAATTTTGGTTCTGCAACTGGACTTTCAACACAAGCTATACAGGTACACCGGTGTATTCCCAATACTATGAACTGAAAAGTTACATCATAACATACGCACCAGTGTGGATGCTAACAGCCGTTGCCGCCCTTGCATTAATCTTCGGAAGAAGACAACATAAATATGCCGCTGCAATAACTTTTCTTCTATCAAGCCTCGTTACGGCAGTTTTCTTCCATATCGGCAATCGTTACATCTGGTATGCACAGTTGCTCACGCCATGCCTGCCTGTTCTCGCTTGCATAATGGTTAGCTATAGTAAACAGATATATAAAACAGTATTTAGAACAACCACGCTCATAATAGCTGTATGGGGGGTATTTGCAGTTTGGCAGTCGGCACAATGTGCATTCGGAACGGCACTGCAAAACCGCATTTTCTTTCCAGACATGCAATTGGAAAAGAACTTTCCCATATATACACAATATAAGGAAATCGTAAAACATATTCCTCAAATTGAAAAAGCAAACAAAGTACTTGTTGACTGTCCTTCATACATATATTTGTATCCAAAGCCAATAAAACCAGCATGTCGTTTCTTTGTGCTACAAGACTTCCAGGCACAATATAATGCAAAATTCCGCGAGATGCGTGACAAAGCATTCAACGCCTGTACTGCCCGGTACATAGTTTACAAGAATCCTTCAAATGATAAAAGCATAAATTTCAGAGCTGTCGCTCCCAACCAGCTGCTTAACGTTATTCAACGACACTACACACTTGTTTACAAAACAGAAGATTTAAATGTATATGAACAAAAATGAATAGAAAAATACTCTTTTGCTTACTGTTCGCTGTATGCGCCTTAGTTTATGTACTGCTTTTTTCCCGCAGCACATCTCCATTGTTTTGGATTAGTGAGCTGCGCTTTGACCAGGCTACATATCAGGTTATGGGATTCAACTGGCTGGAAGGGCGCATACCATACCGTGATCTGTTCGATTTGAAAGGACCGATGATATTTGCGACAAATGCTGCCGGTTATTGGCTGACAGGAAACCGCTACGGTATAACAGTCATCCAGGTTATACTTATTTTCTTCAGTTTTGTATACTGTTACAAACTGCTGCATATAGAATTCAACTGGCAATTGTCTCTGGCCGGAACAATTGCAACATTCATGTGTTTGAATACAGCCTATGATGAAGGCGACAATGTAGAAGAATTAGTATTGCCATTTTTATTTGCTGCATATTATTACGGTTATTCATGGCTAAAAGAGTATGAAAAGAACGGTAAAACCCGTTTCAACTGGGCTGGTCCTGTAAGTTTCGGCCTTGTGCTAGGTGTAAGTGCCATGTCCAGACTGACAAATGCCATCGGCGTATGCACACTTGCAGCCATAACAGGTTTGTTGATGGCAAACAAAAAGCAATACAAAGATATTGGTAAATGCGCTGTTATTTTCTTTGTCACAGCCATTGTTGTCTGTCTGCCTTTTATAACATACTATTTGCTGAAAGGAGCTTTAAGCGATTTCATATACTGCACATGGACTGTAGCATCACGATATGCTTCTTTTTTCCATGTACGCCAGCATATAGACATGTATCACATAGCAGCCTTTTCACCGACGATATTACTTACGATAGTAGCAGCGCTGTCTGCTATGCAAAAGAATAACAAGAAAAGAGTGGTATCCATAGCCTTTCTCTTAGTTGGCTCAGTAAGCCTTATATGGTTCGCTTATGGAATAAGAATTGTAAAATATGCCGCTATAGGCCTGCCGTTTACAGCTGTCGCATTGAATCTTTGTAGCTGTATGATAAAGTCTGGGAAGAAAAAAACTATAATAGCCAGCGCTGTGACAGCAATCACAATAGCAATAGGCACATGGTACACCGCATTGGATGCATACAGTGCTTTATTGGCAAACAAACTTGTTACGCCAAAACATAAATTACTTTGCCAAAATAAAAAAACAAATGAAATTCTGCAAATAGCAGACGTAATACCACAGGACAAGCGCAAGGGCATAATATGTCTTGACATGGGTGACGAGACATATCTGTATGTTTTGCTGAAAGCCCGGCCACCTTACAAATACTTTTCAGTGGCAAGCGGAATCAGCAGCTTCGACAACACATTTCTCACAGAAGAATTAGAAGAATACCGCAGCGGTAACGCTGAATACATTGTTACAAAGAACAATAACAGTGAATTCGAAAAAATTCTAAAAGAACGATACACAGCGGCATACACCACTACACATTACATTCTGTACAGACTTAAAACAAAAACACGGCAATGACAACAGGAAACAATAACAGGCGCATAGCATCAATAGACATGATAAAACTGGCAGCTATGCTGGGAGTAATAGCCCAGCACATAGGACATAACTACCAGTATCCAGCTGACGGCAGCAATACCGTCAATCAATTGCTTGCTGCCACAGGCAGCGTGGCTATGGGACTTTTCTTCATGGTAAACGGTTTTCTGATGACAAAACGGCAGATTGACTATAAATATGTAACACACAAGATATTACACATAATAAGGTTCGTTTGCACTATCTGTATCATATACTGGCTTATATGTGATGTCATAATCGATAAAAATTACAATTGGAAAATACTTCCCGGCATGATGGTGTACTGCTTCCTTGACCGCACGGAATTATCTGTATTCTGGTTTTTCGGAGCCATGATAATTTTATACCTTTTAATGCCTGTTGTCAACAAGCTTACCGACAGACACAGAGGCTTCTTGCCTTCAATGCTTGTTATAATGACAGCTGCATGCTTTATTGTGTATGAAATGAATGTAAAATGGCAGTTCGAACAGCACATACTGATGATGTTCCGTATATGGGACTGGCTGTTCTACTTTCTTATCGGCGCAGCTATTCGCCGGTATAACACGTCAGAGCTTCCTAAAATTAACCTGGGCATAGCATCAGTAGTGGCTGTTATGCTGGCCTACCTGGCATGGGCAATGCTTCTGTCTATTACCGGCCACAATGAATTTGGTTCAACCTTATTTATTCTCTACTCTGTAATTGTATTTCTTTATTTCACACAGCACATAAAAAAAGCAAAACGACTACAGCATGCTTCAGAACTGTTCTTGCCTGTGTACGCATTCCATATCATGATAATAAACATCTATCACCAGAACTTCTCAACGGCATTTCTTGGCTCTCTCTCCCCTGTAGCAGACTATATAATAATATGCACAGTACTCATAGCAGGCAGCCACTATCTTATGAAACTGCCAGGAATGAAACAAATTTTCAAAATATAAAAACAGTAAAAATGATATATTTTTATGTGATTTAATTCACCAAACTAAATATGCTCAAAAGAAATGAAAAAAGACGATGCTATATCGATTATAAGAGTATCAGCAATGATTATGATTGTTATTTTTCATTGTTTTTGCTATAATGCCGGAATATGGGGAATAGGAAATCCGATATACCACAGCCGGTTCATTGCTGTAATAAAAGATTTGAGCTATGTTGGATTAAATTTATTCGTGCTTATTTCCGGACTATTATTCAGCAGAATAGAAGCAACAGGTAAATATAATGATACTTTAAAATTCATTATCAATAAATTCAAACGTCTTCTCATACCTTATCTTGTATGGGGCATATTGTTATGTATCATTTTTAAGGGACTCGAAAATCCAATAAATATATTTTATGGAATTTCACATTTATGGTTCTTGTTAATGCTGTTTGAGGTATTCACTATAACAATATTAACACGATTTATATGGAAAAGACAAAACATAAAAAAAGTATTATGATCTTACTTATTTTTGTTCTATTTGATGAATTTATCACTAAATTGAATATTATGTTCAATATTCCAATAAACAAGTCTTTATTAGGCATTCAGAAGACATCTTGTTATCTTCCTGTTTTCTATACAGGCATGCTCGTTGAAAAATTTAAAATATACAAATGGTTTCGGCTTAATAAGTTTGTAACGTTGATTATCATATTTATATGTTTTTTTGTAACATTATTGACTTGCTATAAAACATACTCTTTTTCAAGATTATATCAATGGTTTCCACCATTTGCATTATTTGTTTTTGCTTACATATTTCTAAGAGATTATCAAATTAGAAAACATAAAGAAAAATTTTTCATTACTTTACTTGACAAATATAGTTTAAGCATTTATATCATACATCACATATTGATATTTATGTGTGTGTACTATGTTAATGATTTTAAGTTGATGATGCACTCACATCCTTTTTTTTCACCATTGGTAATGTTTATAACCGTATTTCTCTTGTCATTTTTAATTTCTGTAGTCTTAAGTTATTTACCCGGTGCAAAATATATTATTGGTACAAAAGGTAACGATCTTAAATATTTTAGGCAAAAAGACTTACCATAAATACATGTGTATTTCAACGCTGTCAGTATTTTTACACTTGGATTTTGAATCGTTAATTGTCAATAATTCATCCGTCATAATGTGACACATGCTCATTTTCTATGAGCACTATGAACTATAAAAAACAATATATTATGAATAATTCCAACATAGAAATATTACAAAGCAAAGCTATCGATTTCATAAAATTTCCACTTATTGTAATGGTAGTTTTTCTTCATAATCCTTTTTTGCCAAATGTAAATTTCCCTTCTATAGCAAACTTTTCACATACAATAACTACTGAATACTTTCTTAAACTAATTACAGAATCAATACCGATGGCGGCTGTGCCATGTTTCTTCTTTATAAGCGGCTTTTTATTTTTTTTAAATATAAAAAACTTTGATAAAGCTACTTATAAAAATAAAATCAGCAGAAGAATTTATTCTCTGGCAATACCTTATTTTATATGGAATATCATATACGTAATAAATGATATAGCTTGCAATTACGCTTTCAAAAGCAATAGTATAGTTTCTGTTATTAATGAATATTTTGACCAACATAGTTTTATTGATATATTCATAGCCCCAATTGATGGTCCTTTGTGGTATGTAAGAGATCTGATGACTTTATGTATATTATCTCCGATATTTTATATAATACTAAGAAAAAGAAAAGGGGGATTTTTTTTAATTTTATTGTATCTTATAGCCAATTTGAGCAATACGCGACCAAATTTAGCACCTTCTGTTTTTTTCTATTTCTTAGCAGGTGCATTTTTATCTATTAAAAATTTAAATATCATAAAGACTTTCAGACATTTTGAAGTAGCTTTTTATGCCATTTCAATTCTATCTCTTTTTATAGTAACTTTACGACCAAACCATTTTTTTATACATTTGTATTTTATATCGGCAATAATAAGCCTATTCAATATAGCATCACATATTTTAGAAACTGGAGCTGTAAAAATACAAAACTTTTTAACGCAAAGTGTGTTTTTCATACTGGCATTCCATGCTAATCCTATATTAACACTTTACAACGAATTGCACATACCAACAAAAGCAGCTGAATTAATGGGGGGAGGAATCATGTATCTTTTTGGCGACCTGTTAACGCCGATAGTAAAAATAATCTTCTGCCTGATAATCTTTGCTTTACTTAAAAAGATTGCACCAGGATTTACAAACATGTTGATAGGTAAAAGAAAAAACAAATCTATTTTAAAATAACAATATAAATAATAATGACAAAAGAAGACAGTAAGTTGATGCAGGGCGTTGCCATTCTGATTATGATATTTTTCCATCAGTTTGGCAGCTACAGCGGAAGTGATACACTGCGGCATCTTGCTTTAGCCAACAATCCGGTGCCTCTGTACACGCTGTTGAGCGGCTACGGGTTCTATAAAGTTCACATGCGTGGGCACGACAGGCATTATGCTACAAGGTGTCTGCGATTATATCTCGTCATGTGGATAACGCTGACTGTATTTATAACTGCCGAAAGCATATTCTGCGACTATCCGAAACTGACAGCGCTGCAACTCTTCATGAACTACACCGGGGTGCAAAGCTACATTTACATTCCTGCATGGTTTGTTTTGCCATACTGTCTGCTGGCACTTGCATACCCTGTGCTGATGCGCTGGGCCGCCAGACGACCGTGGTATGAGTGGCTCGGCATATCATACGCCATATACTTAATAATGACACAGCTAACCCATCTGATGCTCTTCCAGCAGAATTATTTTCAGGAATTTTATCTGTTGTTTTCCTACATGCTCGGAGCGGCAATGGCAAAATATGATGTCGTGGAAAAATTTCGCGAACGACTTGACAACAAAACCGTTCTGCTGTGGCTGTTGCTTGCCGGCATCATAACAATACGTTATTTTGTCAGCACAGGTGCCGTCATAGCTTTCTATTATGCCGCAATAACCATATTGGTAACCACCATGCATAAGAATGCAGTAATAAAGAAAGCACTGACAGAGCTCGGCACTATGTGCGTATGGATGTGGATGATACACGGCTGGATAAACACATTCTTCATGTTTGAGACAGACATGCCATTCAAGCCTTTGATTGAATTTATTTTAGTAACGGCAGTAAGCTGGATACTTGCAAGGATATTCAGTTTTGCCACCAGGCCTCTGTTCAAGTTTTTCAAATAAACGAATCAATAACGGCAGGCACGGAAAGCTGCTTATATGACCCACGCCGTCACATCACAACAGGCCGGCAAAACTTTTCCTGCATATAAACCGCAGAAAACCAACTATTTTTAGTAAGTTTGCAATATTATAAGTGGATTACAGCTTATATATTGCAAATTTACTGTTTATATATGGCCATGACCATGCTTTCAAATTGCAGAACCATGTATTTAGCAGCAAGGATAAACAGGCATGTAACTACACGTTATAATATTTAAAGCATATTATTAATCATAAGCAATATGAAGGAATTTGTTATTTCCGAGGTCAAGGCTGAGACGGCCGTGCTGGTCGGACTGATTACGAAAGATCAGGACGAGGCCAAGACAAAAGAATATCTCGACGAGCTGGAATTTCTTGCCGACACTGCCGGCGTGCAGACCATAAGGCGGTTCACGCAGAAGATGGCAGGTCCGTCGCAGACGACATACGTCGGCAAGGGCAAGCTCGAGGAGATCAAGGAATACCTAAAGGAGCGCGAAGACGCAGAGGAGCCCATCGGCATGGTAATCTTCGACGATGAGCTTAACGTCAAGCAGATCCGCAACCTCGAGAAAGAGCTGCAGGTGAAGATACTTGACCGCACGAGCCTCATTCTCGACATCTTTGCCATGCGAGCCCAGACTGCGAGCGCCAAGACGCAGGTTGAGCTGGCACAGTATCACTATATGCTGCCCCGCCTGCAGCGCCTGTGGACCCACCTCGAGCGTCAGGGCGGCGGTTCCGGCTCCGGCGGCGGCAAGGGTTCTGTAGGCCTCCGCGGCCCTGGAGAGACACAGCTCGAGATGGACCGCCGTATCATTCTCAACCGCATAAGTTTGCTGAAGCGCCGCCTCGCCGACATAGACAAGCAGAAGGCCACCCAGCGCAAGAACCGAGGACGGCTGATACGCGTGGCCCTCGTGGGATACACCAACGTCGGCAAGTCGACTATCATGAACATGCTGTCGAAGAGCGAGGTGTTTGCCGAGAACAAGCTCTTTGCAACCCTCGACACCACGGTGCGCAAGGTGGTAATAGAAAACCTGCCGTTTCTGCTCACCGACACCGTAGGCTTCATACGCAAGCTGCCCACCGACCTCGTAGACTCGTTCAAGTCGACACTCGACGAGGTGCGCGAGGCCGACCTGCTCGTGCATGTTGTCGACATCTCCCACCCCGACTTCGAAGAGCAGATAGAAGTGGTCAACCAGACGCTGAAGGAGCTCGGCGCGAGCGACAAGCCGGCGATGATTGTCTTCAACAAGATAGACAACTATCACTGGACTGAGAAAGACGCCGACGACCTTACGCCGCCCGACAAGAGCAACATCTCCCTTGATGAGCTTAAAAAGACATGGATGGCACGCCTCGGCGACGACTGCATTTTCATATCAGCAAAGACGAAGGAGAACATCGATGAGCTGCGGTCGCGGCTGTACTCACGTGTCAGAGAGCTGCATGTTCAGAAATACCCTTACAACGATTTTCTTTATCCAAAGCTCGACTGACAATGAATGAACATCTGTGCCATACTGTTTGCCGGAACAACGAAAAAACAAAAACGCATGAGAACACTAACAGAGAAAGAGATTGAAACACTTGAGGCCCAGGGATGCCGTGCCGATGACTGGACAGCCATCAGCGTCGACGAAGACTTCGACCCTCAATATGTCACCGGCTGCGAGTTCTGCGGCGAGGTGTCGCTCGGCCAGTTCAGCAAGAACGTAAACGTAGACGACGGCTTCCAGCGCCACAGCGGCATACACTCTGCCATGCTCAACAATGTCAGCATAGGCGACAACTGCCTCATCGACCTCCGCGGCGGCTATATCTCGAACTATGACATCGGCGACGGCTGCTGCATCATCAACACGGCCGCAATGGTCTCTTCTGCCGATGCCACATACGGCGAGGGCAACCAGATCAGCGTACCGTCAGAGGCTGCCGGGGCGGTCGTAACGCTCTATCGCGGCCTGACATCACAGATTGCCGCCATCATGATCAGCGACGGCGTTGCACAATCACTGTCTGAGCTGATAGCGAAAGACATTGCCAACCGTCATCCCGAGCGCGCCTACACCGGCTTCGGCGTGAAGATAAGCGATGTCAGGGAAATTCGTAACACCATCATCGACGACGGCTGCGAGATTGCCGGTGCCACGCGCGTTTCCGAATGCACCGTCATGGCCACGGCTGAGGCTCCCGCCTTCATCGGCGCCAATGTAATCATTGAAAACAGCATCATCCAGCCCGGCGGCAGCGTTCTCGACGCTGCCATCGTCGAGAACAGCCTCATCGGCGAGGCCTGCCACGTCGGCAAGGGCGCCTCTGTAGAGAGCTCGCTGCTCTTTGCCAACAGCTATATCGACAACGGCGAGGTGTGCGCGTCATTCTGCGGCCCATACACCGTCAGCCATCACAAGAGCACGCTGCTCATAGGCGGCATATACTCCTTCTTCAATGCCGGCAGCGCCACCAACTTCTCCAACCACGCCTACAAGATGGGGCCGCTCCACTGGGGCACCATGGAGCGTGGCGCCAAGACAGCCTCAGGCGCTCATCTGCTGTGGCCGGCCTCCGTCGGCGCCTTCTCCATGTGCATGGGCAAGATACAAACCCACCCCGACATTGCGTCAATGCCCTTCAGCTATGTCTTCGGCGACGGCCGCCGCACCGTGCTGCTGCCCGGCCGCAACCTGACCACAGCCGGCACATGGCGCGATGTGCATAAATGGCCTGTACGCGACCACAGGGCACAAGACAGCCGCATGTCTGTAATCACGCAAGACTGGCTCTCGCCGGCGGTCATTGCCAACTGCGCCGACGGCATGAAAGCTCTTGAGGATATGCTTAAGAACGATGCCACTGCCGAGGAGTTCGCCTACGGCGGCTGCGTCATACGGCGCCGCGACGCAGAGAAGGGCATCGGCTTTTACGACATGGCCATACGTCTGTATATAGGCCGCATGCTCGAGACCGGCAATGCTGTTGACAGCACATACACGGCCTCTGACGACTGGACAGACCTCGGCGGACTGCTAATGCCATGCAGCACCCTGAGGCAGTTGCTAAACGGCATTGCCTCTTCTGACTATAACAGCATTGACGACGTCAACCATGCGCTCGCGCTTGCCGCCGCAGACTACGAACAGCTGAAATGGGGATGGACATGCTCCAGATTCAACCTTCAGCACGAAAGCAGTGAGAACCTTGCAGCCATGCGCAGCCAGTATGCCGAGGCACACGCACTTTACATTGAGGCCGTTGAGAAAGACGCCGAGCGAGAGTTTGCCCTCGGCGACGTAAGCATGGATACGCTCGACGGCTTCCTGAACAAGCTGAAAGGCGACAATCAGCAGAACAGCAACTGAAAAAAATTGTTGCACCATAACAGGATAACTGTATTCATAAAATAAAAAAATAAGACAAAAACTAAAGAGAGAAAAAATGAGAAAGAAAATGAGAAAGAAAATGATTGCAGCCCTGCTGACGGCATTTATGCTGACGGTGACGGCCGCCGCCGACAACGTCAGCACCGCCAAGGGCGACCCTATGAAGGCGCGTATCTACACCCTCGACAACGGACTGAAGGTATACCTCAGCGTCAACAAGGAGAAGCCGCGCATCCAGACCTACATTGCCGTGCGCACCGGCTCACGCAACGACCCTAAGGAGACCACCGGACTGGCACACTATCTTGAGCACCTTATGTTCAAGGGCACCACCCACTTCGGCACTACCAATGCCGCAGCCGAGAAACCCCTGCTCGACTCCATCGAGGCGCGCTTTGAGAAATACCGCTACATAGTAAACAACGAGCAGCGCCGCCGCTGGTATCATCAGATAGACTCGCTCTCGCAGCTTGCCGCAGTATATAACATCCCGAACGAATACGACAAGATGATGACGTCTATAGGCTCTGAGGGCAGCAACGCCTACACCAGCAACGACCAGACATGCTACGTTGAAGACATCCCGGCCAACGAGATTGACACGTGGGCACGCATACAGGCCGACCGTTTCCAGAACATGGTAATCCGCGGCTTCCACACCGAGCTCGAGGCCGTTTACGAGGAATATAACATCGGCCTCGCCAGCGACTTCCGCAAGGAGTATGCCGCCCTCAGCAAGGGTCTCTTCCCCACTCACCCATACGGCACGCAGACCACCATCGGCACGCAGGAGCACCTCAAGAATCCGTCAATAACGAACATAAAAAACTACTTCAGGAAATACTACGTGCCCAACAACGTGGCCATCGTCATGGCCGGCGACCTGAACCCCGACAGCACCATTGCCATTATAAAGAAATATTTCGGCGCATGGAAACCTGCCAAAACCATAGACCGTCCGGAGTATGCTCCGCTCAAGCCGCTCACGGCACATAAAGACACATCCGTCATCGGCCAGGAAGCCGAGAACGTCATGATAGGCTGGCGCTTCGCCGGTGCCTCGTCTCTTGAGAGCGACACCCTCGACCTCGTCTGCAACATCCTGAGCAACGGCAAGGCGGGCCTCTTCGACACTAACATCAACCAGCCAATGAAGATGCAGGGCGCAGAGGCCTTCACCGACAACCTGCACGACTATTCATCGCTCGTGCTCTACGGCCAGCCGAAGCCCGGACAGAGCCTCGACGAGGTGCGCGACATCATGCTCGGCGAAGTGAAAAAACTGCGCGACGGCAATTTCGACAATGCCCTTGTGCCGGCAATAGTAGCCAACAAGAAAAAAGACTATCTGGAATCGCTCAGCAACAACCGCAGCCGCGTAGAGCAGATGAAAGATGCCTTCATCAACGATGAGAAATGGCAGCAGGTCGTTGACGCCACAAACCGGCAGGCCGGCATAACAAAACAGCAAATCATCAGTTTTGCCAAACGCTATCTCAACGACGGCTATGTCTGCGTGTTCAAGAAACAGGGCAACGACACCACCATTCACAAGATTGACAAGCCGGCCATAACGCCGATACCCACCAACAACGACAAGCAGAGCGCTTTCTTGAAGGAAATCGTTTCACTGAAGCCGCAGCCCATACAGCCGCGCTTCGTCGATTTCTCTGCCGACATGCAGAAGGGACGCGCCGGCCGCGCTGACAGCATCATCTGGTGTCAGAACGCCGACAACGACCTCTTCCGCCTCGAGATAGACTTCCCCGTTGGCTCAGAGAGCGACAACACGCTGTCAGTAGCCGCTGACCTGCTCGAGTTTGCCCACACACAGAAACACTCGGCCAACGATTTCAAGAAAGCCTTTTATGACATTGCCTGCGACTACAGCGTCAGCGTGGGCGCACGCCACACACGCATAAAGCTGAGCGGACTTAACGAGAACATGCCGAAGGCTCTCAGTCTCTTTGCCGACATGCTTAACAACGGCGAGGTGACAAACGAGGAATACAGCCAGGTGGCAGCACTCATTCTGAAAGCCCGCAACGACGCCAAGAGCAACCAGCGTGCCTGCTTCCAGGCTCTGCGCAACTATGCCATTTACGGCGAGTTCAACCCGACACGTAACATCATACCGGAGACAAAGCTGAAGAGCGCCGACGGCAATGCCCTTCTGGCACGCCTACGCTCCCTGCGAACGCACACGCCGGCAATGATAATGTACTACGGTCCGTCGGCCATGGCCGACATTGCCAAAACAGTAGAGAAGCTGCTGCCGGGCGGCAAGGCCGTTGAACGCCAGCAGGATGACGCCCGCCATTACACCGCGCAGACCACCACACACAACGAAGTGCTCATAGCGCCTTACGACGCAAAGAACATCTACATGATGCAGTATCACAACGAGCAGACACCGTGGAAGCCTGAGCATGCACCAATAAACGCACTCTTCAATGAATATTTCGGCGGAGGCATGAACGCAATCGTATTCCAGGAACTCCGCGAGGCGCGAGGCCTGGCCTACTCGGCATCTGCCTACTACAGCGAACCGGCATACCGCGACGAGAAGGAGTCGTTCTATACGTTCATCATATCTCAGAACGACAAGATGATGGACTGCGTGGATGAGTTCAACAAGCTCATGAACAACATGCCGCGGCGCGACGCCGGCTTCACGCTGGCCCGTCAGAGCATTCTGAAGACCATTGCCTCAGAACGCACCACGAAGTTCTCTATACTCAATGCCTATATGTCGGCACGTGACCGCGGACTTGACTACGACATTCACAAGCTCATATATGACAATGTGAACAACATTACTCTCGGCGACCTTGAGAAATTCGCCAAGACACACATCTCCGGAAAGACATTCAAATATATCATTCTCGGCGATGAAAAGAACCTCGACATGGAACGCCTGCATAAGATTGCGCCCATAACGCGCCTCACCCTGCAGCAAATTTTCGGATATTGAAATATGACAATACCGGAAGACAGCAAGCAAGAGAGATTTTAATTGCATAAGATACAATAACTACGCGGAAAAGGGGCCGGCACAATGTTGCCGGCCCCTTTTTGCGTGTGCATGAAAAATCCGCTGAATAGATTCCATGTAACGGTATCATAATTTGTAATAAAAATTACCATTATTTTAACTCTTCTTAACTCCGCAATTGAGTAGTTAAATTTATTAACAATTAAAGAATAATCACGGAATGTGTATATTAATTGCATATATATTTAATAAAAAGCTGAAATTACGCCCGAAAAAAATATCTCAATGAGATAAAAAGCTATTGCTGAGAGATAATTTTCCAAAGCATTGCTTTACGAGTCGTAAACCAATGCTTTGGAAAGCCCTTTTTCAGCCATTTTCCGGGTGAATTAAATGTAAAGAAAATACAACAGGCTGATTATCAACATAATTAAAAGTGCTGAAATTTGCCACAAAAACGAACCATAAATTTTGCGATGCTCTCCGATGGCCTTCTCGTGCAACATGCTGTAAAATATTTTCTGAATTAAAATATATAGCTTACGCACGGACACGAGGGCCGCTGCATTCAAGCTTAATGATTTTATTCAACAATATATATGGCCGGCCGTAAGTAACCATCAGCCTTTCCACGTTCCTCGAAGAGGGATGTAATACGTTTATATCAAGTGTATATCTTCCGTGGCACGCTCTTGTCACGATTCAACGAACTGATTATTTTTTTGCGGGCAAGCCTTCATGACAATGTTTAAACATTGCCATGAAGTTGTTTTTTACATATTGCTAAATAAATATTTTGCTTTATTAATAATCAGATACCAAAAAATGGCTGTATCTTTGTAGAAAACAAGTAAGAAGCATACACACAAGCATTTCACGGCACAGAATGTCCGGAAAAACAAAAGGAAAACTAAGCAAAAAGAAATATTATCAACTGAAAACAAAAAACATTATGGCAAAAACACCAGATTTCAAGTATGCGCCAATGTTTCAGACCGGCAAGGACGACACAGAGTACCGGTTGCTGACAAAGGAAGGCGTATCAACTGCTACGTTTGAGGGTAAGGAAATTTTAAAGGTGAGCAAGGAAGCGCTTACGCTGCTGGCTCAGCAGGCCTTTCACGATGTTGAGTTCATGTTGCGCCGCGCTCATAACGAGCAGGTGGCAGCCGTGCTCAAAGACCCTGAGGCATCAGAGAACGACAAATATGTTGCCCTCACCATGCTGCGCAATGCCGAAGTGGCAGCAAAGGGCGTGCTTCCCTTCTGCCAGGACACAGGTACGGCTATCATCCACGGTGAGAAGGGCCAGCAGGTGTGGACAGGATTTGAGGACGAGGAGGCACTGAGCCGCGGCGTCTACAACACTTACACGCATGACAACCTGCGCTATTCGCAGAACGCTCCCCTCACCATGTATGACGAGGTGAACACACGCTGCAACCTGCCGGCACAGATAGACATAGAGGCCACAGAAGGTGAGGAATACCGTTTCATCATGGTTGCCAAGGGCGGCGGCTCGGCCAACAAGACCTACTTCTACCCTATGACCAAGGCCACCATACAGAATGAGGGCACCCTTCTGCCTTTCCTCGTTGAGAAGATGAAGAGTCTTGGCACGGCCGCATGTCCGCCTTACCACATCTGCTTTGTCATCGGCGGCACGTCGGCAGAGAAGAACCTGCTCACAGTGAAGCTCGGCTCAATAAAATACTATGACAACCTGCCGACAACGGGCGATGAGACCGGCCGTGCCTTCCGCGACACCGACCTCGAGGCCAAGCTGCTCGACGAGGCGCACAAGATAGGTCTCGGCGCACAGTTCGGTGGAAAATATTTCGCTTATGACATCCGCGTCATCCGTTTGCCGCGCCACGGCGCAAGCTGTCCTATCGGCATGGGCGTGAGCTGCTCTGCCGACAGAAACATAAAGGGCAAGATAAACCGCGACGGCATCTGGCTCGAGAAGATGGACGCCAATCCGGGCGAGCTCATACCTGACGAATACGCAAAGGCCGGCGAAGGCACAAAGAGCATCGTCATTGACCTCGACAAGGGTATAGACAGCGTGCGCAAGGAGCTCACAAAATATCCGGTATCAACACGCGTAGTGCTCAACGGCACCATCATCGTAGCGCGCGACATTGCACATGCCAAGCTGAAGGCACGCCTCGACAAGGGTGAGGACCTGCCGCAGTATTTCAAAGACCACCCTATTCTCTATGCCGGACCGGCAAAGACTCCTGAGGGCTACGCCTGCGGTTCCATGGGCCCTACAACAGCCAACCGCATGGACCCATACGTTGATGAATTCCAGGACCACGGCGGCTCGCTCGTCATGATTGCCAAGGGCAACAGAACGCAGGTGGTCACAGATGCCTGCAAGAAACACGGCGGATTCTACCTCGGCACTATAGGCGGCGTGGCTGCTGTTCTCTCAAAGAGCTCTATCAAGAGCATTGAATGCGTGGAATATCCGGAGCTGGGCATGGAGGCCATCTGGAAGATACGCGTTGAGAACTTCCCGGCTTTCATTCTCGTCGACGACAAGGGACACGACTTCTTCAAAGAGCTGAAGCCATGGTGCCCGTGCAAAAAGGCATAAGCATTAAGCTGCAGGATTAGTTTTTCACAAAACAGACCACACAAAAGAGAAGCGGACGAAGAATTTTTTCTTCGCCCGCTTCTCTTTTGTATACACCATTGTTAATGCGTTAACGGCGCAAGACACAATAATGCTTTTTATTTTATGCAATTATTAGGTAGTGTATAACTTATCAAAACAGGATAAACGCACTTTCTTCCTGACGAATGAAATTGCAAAAAAACAAAATGGGCCATCATAAGTTTTCTGATGGCCCATTTTGTTTCACATAGTCTTGTCTTGCATGTCCGGCAAATGAAAATCAGAACGGATAGCCAACGGCAAGGTGCAGGCTTTGCCCGTCATGGAAACTACGGATATTATAGAAGCCGTTCCGGCCTGTTTCGTACGGAACGTGCAGGCCTATGCCCCAGTCAAGGCGGATGACGAACATGCCCATGTCATAACGCAGTCCTACTCCTGTTCCGATTGCCATTTGCTTCATGAAACCGGCCTTGAACTGTCCGTCATGACGTGTAGCATCATTCTTTGTTGTCCACACATTGCCCGCATCAACAAAAAGTGCTCCGAAGAGGTCGCCGAAGAGGCGCGGACGGTATTCGAGATTGGCAAGGAACTTTATATCGCCCGTCTGGTCAATATAAGAGAAGCGTCCGTTTGCCGGAGTATACTTACCCGGTCCAATGCTGCGCACGTTAAACGCTCTAACGCTGTTGGCACCGCCTATATAGAACTGCTCATAATACGGCGCCTCGTTGGTGTTGCCATAGCTTAAAATGACTCCGGCATTCAAATGGCCGACAAGAGTGGAGTTTTCAGTCAATGTCCATGTCTTTACAAAATCTGTTTCAAGTTTCACGAACTGCGCGAACGGATTCTTGAACAGTTCTTTACCGTTCTTGCCCCACTTCTTTCCGAATGCCATATAAGCCGCGTTCACCACGTTGCCGGCCTCACTCGCCGTTATCTGCCACGAAACAGGATGACGCTCGCCGGCCGGCGATGTGTAACTGTATGTATAGCTCATCTTCGGCACAAACTGATCACGCATGGAAATCTGAAGATAAGGACTGCCGGCTATCAGCGAATCAAAAGCCTGCGTGCGGCTGTTCATATATTCGTATGACAGCGTCAGCGGACTGAAAGAATGGTGAGAGTTAGCCGACGTATACCAGTCGTATGTAAGCTCGCCGGAGATGACATGACGCTTGAAATAAGACGCACGGTTCAACACATTGAATGATGCTTTAAGAGTTGTCGAGGCATCGCCGTAAATCCTGCTGCGGCGATGCCGGCGAAAACGCGGCACAACAGTTCCCCCGCCATTTTTCGTGGTGTCAGTGACAGCTTTCTCTTTGTTCCTGTTGTCAGTCAGCTGAGGACGTCCGAAAGCACGGCGCTTGCTGAAGAGGCTTTGCGGGGTGAGTACCCTCGGAAACTTTACAGACGCACCGGCACCGTACTCATAAGAGTTGAAACCGTCTGACGAGCCCTCGCTCTTATGGCCTGTCGTCCATTCGTAAGAGCCATGCAGATTAATGTCGAGCACCTCTGCACCTTTGAAGGCATTGCGTTTGGTAAGACCGACCACCACTTCCGGGCCTATGCGGTTGGTAGTCTTTCCCTTCGCATTGGCTTCTATATAAAAATCATACGGTTTGTCAAACACAAGATCATAGTTGACGTCGAGCGTATCACAGCCTGATGTGGTGTCACGCGGAGTAAAGCCAATGTTGATATAGCTGAACAGACCAGTCTTCTGCAGGTTCTGGCGGGTGTTTTCTTCGTCAGAAGCGCGGTAAAGATGTCGCGGCCGCAGTTCATTGTCGTGCATGAACACGCCAAGCCTGACCGGCGGTCTGCGTCCCGAGAAGCGTGTTGTCAGGAAACGCCCGTTTATGGAATCTGTCAGCTGCTGCACGAAAGAACGGCGGTAGTTCACGGTCAGACGGCCGATATACCATTTTCTCAATACATTGCCATTGAGACTGTCACTGACAACAAACTTCAGTCCTACCCTCCCGGGGTTGGCTATAGTGTCGGCAAGATAAGAGGCCATGCCCTTTTCATAATAATAATAGCCGTTGTTGCGGAGCACGCTGCTTATGCGCTGGCGCTCAGCATCAAGATTGCTCACCTGGAACGGATCGCCATATTTCACAACGGCATCACTGCTGGTGCTGTCAATGAGGTGCGAGGCATCAGCGTCAAAGCCGATATAACTGATGCTGTCATAACGCCACAGAGGACCCATGTCGACGGTGTATTCGATTTTCCCTTTCTTATGGTTAGACAATGTTATATTCTTATAGTCAACCTTACCGTTGAAATAGCCGTATTTGCGGAGCTGGCCTGTTGCTATCTGTGAGCGCAGCGCCGGGTTAACCTGACTCATTAGCTTAGGCTGCGAGCCGAATGTCGTAGCCAGCCAATGGCCCACTCCGGCTGAGTCGCGCGCAAAGGCATTCCATATCCACTGCCTCAGCGGAAAAGGCGTGCGGTAATAGCTGGACCCGAAGAGGGCGCCGTTCGGCGCAGAGGCCAGCGCGCTCTCCATTTCTGCCTGCGTAGAGCGGGCATGGTCATTGTCGTCATAGTTGACATATTTTATCTGCCTGAGCCCCGTAAACAGTTGCTCGCCTTCGGGCAATGCCGACGTCGTTGAGCACGACTGGATTCCGAAGACTGCAACCGCCGCAGAAAGGACAATGCAGAAAGAATATATAATATGTTTATGGGTCATTTATCAATTATTTTTTTGTTTTATTACCTGGCACGGACGTTGAGTCATTGCTGTTTCCGGCAGCAGTCCTCACAGCCGACGAGTCACGTCTTGACGGCGCAGGCACAGCAGTACGGTCGGCCTTGAAGTTTATTATATCCTTGAAATGCTGCATCTTGCGGCGCCATGTGAAGCCCGCGCCATATTCACCTATTTTTCCTTCAAGCCAGTCATACACATTATTATTATAGAACAGCCGCATATACTGACTCGACTGCTGGTTCAAACGGTATTGCAGTTCAACATTATTGAAGAAAGTGTTGTCGCTGTTGTCGCCTACTATATCAGCACCTGTTGACACCTTTCCGCCCACGACGAGGCTCAGCCTGTTGTTCCAGAAGCGCTTGGCGAACTTGAAGTTATAATCCGTATGAATGCTTCCAGTCTCTGTGGCGGTGTTGTCGACCGTCATGCCGAGGTCAAGTCCCATGGAACGCATGGCCGTTCCGGCGATGTTGTTTATCTGTGAGTTCAGGAACGAGCTGAGAGCCGAGTTCATAGAGAACGAGCTTGTGTTTCCGTCAGACAGATACATGCCTGTGGCGAGCATAGCAATGGCTATCTTGCTCTGCTCTTCTGCCGACATCGTGTTGAGCTGGTCCTGAATTGTCATGTCGTTGGACGCGTTGATTATGAACTGTATGCCCGGCGACTCAAGCGTCTTGGTGATCTTCACGCCGCAAGTGAAGTCAACCTGCCGTGCATTGCCGGCGCTCTCCTCGACCATCGACTTGACATCTTCCGTTGCTGTAATGTTCAGCGTAGGGTTATACGGATTGCCTGTAAACTCAAGATAGCTGCCATCCTGTATGTTAAACGTCTTAAGCGGGATTACAGGCAGCGAATACTTCATCTCGCCGTTAGACAGTGTGTATCTGCCGGTGAGCGTGATTTCATTAACAGGGTCATACTTCAGCATAAGGTCGCCGCCGCCCATGAGGTCGATGTAGTTGCTCTCATCGGCATTGAGCGCACACACGATATGCGCAGCCTCATCAACGGATACACTCATGCTCATGCGCAGGCCCTGCGGCACAGGCTTGTTCACTTTTTCGTGAGTGGAGTCACTGAAATCAGTAAACTTAACAAGTTCGTTAAGCTCATTGTCTGTAGACAGTTCCGACTCGCGCAGCACATATGTCATGTCTGTTGAGCCCAGCACTTCAAGACGTCCGCCCATGACAAGATTGTCAACAGGGCCGCGCATCATTCCGAAGAAGTTGACGAACGTCTTGCCGTAAGCCTCTGACCGCGCGTTCTTCTTGGCATCAATGATTTCAAAGTTATGGGCCTGCATTCTGATGTTAAGCATCATACGGTCTAGATTGGAGAAGTCGAACGTTCCGGCAATGTCAAGCGGCTGGTCGTTGTTTGCGAACATTTCAAAATTCTCGAACAGCAGTTTGCTGTCTTCGATGCGCACTGGGTCATCGGCAAAACGCATCTGCACGCCGTAGGGCTCACTGACGAGATAACCGGAGTCAAGGAACACCTCACCGTTCACCTTCGGTGCAGAGAGTGTACCCTTTACTGTCAGCTCACCTTCGCCGTAGCCTTTAAGGCCAATTATATGGTCAGGAATAAATCCGTTGATATAGCTAAGCGGCGTGCGCAGCAGACCGAGCCGCGCGTCGAGCATGCCCTTTCCGGCACTGTTGTACGTACCGTCAATAGTGGCCACCTGCCTGCCGTCGCTGAGCAGGAAGCCGTTCACCTGATGCGTACCGTCATCCTTTGGCATGTAAACAAACTCAAGTCCAATGTTGCCCATACGACTGCCCTGATAAGCAAGGTCATTAACGGTTACCGACGATGACACCGTCAGCGCCTCTGTTGTCTTCACAGCATGGAAGTCACCATTGAAGATGCCGGCCACGTCTGGAGCATAAGGGATAACTGACAGCACCTTCTGCAAGTCAAACTTATTCAGCGACAACGTGACATCCTGCAGCGCAGCGGTATTTGCGTCATTGGTATATATCTGCACGCCTTGCCCGTCAGACGATTTCAGCTTAACATCAGCCGACAGCCGCCCGCTGTCAGTAAGGAGCACGAAATTGTCGTTGTTGACACTAAACTCCTTGTATCCGAGCACCACCTTGCCTGCCGGAATGGAAGTACGCACGGAATTGCCGTTTATCGTTGCCATCAACGGCAGCCGGAAGCCAAGCTGCCCGTTATGGTCGTAGATGCTCATGTCGAGCTTCGTGCCGTTGTTGAGAATGTCGCCGGCTATGTCGGCCGTAAACGTCGGCGTGTTGTCAGCTGCATTGCGAATAAAGCCCTTGTAGGCTATATCCTTGTCGTTTGACATGAACTTCCAGCGAATAGTATCTATTCTCACGCCTCCGTCCACATATACGAGAGAGTCAATGGCCATCGTACCGTTCAATCCGTCACGTGCCGACATTGACATGTCTATGTCGGCCTTCTTATAATCAAAGCCATAACGGCGTATCAGCCCGGCAATGAAATTATATTTTCCCGTAGTAAGATAAAGGTTTCCTGTAGGGAACACCTTTCTCAGCGCCTCCTGATTGATTTCTCTTGCCGCTATCTGCCGTTTTATCTCATCAGCAAGCTTCCCGGCGTATGAGGTCAGCCGCTTATAGCCGTCAGAGGCATTGAAGTCAAGATGAAAGTCAGCGCAGTCGGCCACGGCATGTGTAGTGTCACGACGCGTCATAATGTCAATTACAACATCCTCAGGCCTGTAGGTGCTGTCGCTGTCGGCAATGGCAATGTCACCGAGCAATCCCTGCACGTCAATATTGTCGCCAAGATCAGAGGCAGCATCTATCTGTCCGCAGAAAGAGGCTGTCAGAGGCTGGTCAACAAGTCCTAGTCTGTATAAGTCAGCCTTTTTAAGATCAGCCACAAGCGT
Organism: uncultured Prevotella sp.; assembly: GCA_900314195.1. Lineage (GTDB taxonomy): Bacteria > Bacteroidota > Bacteroidia > Bacteroidales > Bacteroidaceae > Prevotella. Next base: position 8,708 of record OMUH01000105.1, on the reverse strand, counting down.
TGCGTCCACTTTTTTGCGGCTCATCAACGCGTTAAGACGCAGCAAACCGTCGACAAGGCTGTTGCCGCAGTTCAGTACCGCGCTGACACGGCCGCCGGAAAGCTTAGCGTCAACAGTAGTATTGTCAAGACGATATTTATCATAGCCGAACTTTCTTATGCTTCCCTTTGCCGTCAACGATGTCTTTGATGAGAATGCATCCGTTCCGTGTCCGGCCGCCGTCAGGTTGCCCGAGAAATCCTTCAGTCTCATGCCCGGCAGGAAAGCATGCAGCGGGAAGGCGGAAGCATCTATCTTCGCGTTATAAGCCATTGCAGCAGTGTTCACACCGCCTTTGATGTGTGCCCTTCCTCCGAGACTTGTAATTCCCATGTCGGCCGCAATCTTTGTACCGCTCAATGAGGCCTGTCCTTTCAGTGATGTGCCGTCGGGAATGTAAACCGTCTTCGCGGCATCCGGCGCCACGGCCGCTATCACCCTGTTCACGCCCTTTCGCACGGTCAGCTCTATTGCGGCATCAGCCGTCATGCGCCTGCTGTCAGTGACATCTGTGAGACGGCCTCTCATGCTCGCTGACGCCAATGTAGGAACAACGGCCGTCAGCTTTTCTATGTTAAGCGCGTGAAGATTGCCTCTTACAGCGACCGACACGCTTACCGGCTGCGTTGGCCACACCTTCCTGATTGCTTTCATCGGAGCGGGCTGCACGGGCATGAACCGCATGATGTCATCATGGCCTATGCTGCCGGCAAGACGCAATGCGAAAGTGCCGGGCACGGAGTCAGCAAATGCATCCATGTCCATTGAATATGTCGCGTTAAGAGCTGTGTATGGAGTTTTCAACCGGAGATCCGGCACTGTGAGCCGGCTGTCATCCATGCTGAAATGTGCAGCGGCATCAGAAACGGAGATGCCGAGCGGTCCGCGGAAGGCCAGCCGGCGTATGGCTGCACGTATGTCAGGACTGCAAAAAAAGAAAGAGTCTGCAACAAGAGTTATAGAGTCCAATGCCAGATGATTGGCGTCAACTCCCGTGCGCAGCCGTGGCATGAAATTATTGTCATAGTTGAGCGTGCCTTTCAACCATTCCAGGCGTCCGACACTGTAAAGCGATTTATGCAAATCAAGAAAAGCCTGCTGTGCCCTTACGCTGCTGAGTGTCGCCCTTATGCTTGTAGTGTCGCCAGGCATGTGGAGCGCAAAGGCTGTATGCTTTATGTTAAGATTGTTTATGCCTATCTTCCAGAAATTGGTGCTCGGCGTGGTGTCAGGCGGCACGGTGTCGCTGAGCTCAACCGACAGACTGCCGCCGCTGACAAGAGCATCGTTAACCCTTACAAACTCCTTCTTCAGGTCAATGCCGCGCGACCTCAGTGAGAGTCTGTTCAGATTGCCTTTTATGCGTGCTTCATGAATTAGTCCGAGCGTGTTTACCTTGATATGTTCGAAGTCAAGCCTGTCTACCATTACCTGCTTATGAAACAGCGGCAGCAGCTCTACATCAACGGCCAGCCGGTGAATGTCTGCCAGCGTGTCGCGCCGCTGCGGTATGCTGTCGTTTTTCTGCAGCACTTTTACGTCTGTCATGCCAAGCCTTAAAGGAAACAGAAGGCTGACACGGCCCACATGAACATCCATTCCCGTGTGCTCAGTAGCGTATGCGGCAGCCTCCCTTACCGCCCAGTTCTGCACCGGCGGCACATAAAGCAGCAGCGCCAGCAGCAATATCACTGCAAACGGCACTGTAATGGCTATAGCTGTGCGTTTCAGGATTTTCTTCATAAGCAAGTATCATTGGGTGCGGTAGATTTATGTTGATTTAAGTTTCTCTTCTGATTTTCTCTTTTGCTAAAATTAATTCTTTAATTTGTCTGCGAATAAATTTACTGCCAATATGCGAATATTTTTAAAACTGCTGAAGAAGCCTCAGCTTCTTACTTGATTTTTTAACATTAAGAACAGCCGGTTAACGGCACACTTATTTTCTGCCTTCAGCTATTTCAGCAAGCGTTTTCCACAGCTTGTCGTCAGGCAGCGGTGCCGTTTCGGAAATCGGCTTGTGAGATACGGGGTGTTCAAATTCAACATGCCGTGCCAGCAGAGATATGCTGCCATCAGGATTGCTTCTTTTGTCACCATATTTAAGATCGCCTTTTATCGGACATCCAATATGCGCAAGCTGACAGCGTATCTGATGATGCCGTCCGGTCTTCAGATGCACTTCAAGCAGACTGTAGTTATCGCCTCGCGCCAGCAGACGGTAATCCAGAACAGCCTTTTTCGAGCCTTTCACCTCACTGTCGTGGGCATAGCTTTTGTTTTGTTTCTCGTTGCGGGTGATCCAGCACACAAGCTCATCGGCCTCTTTCGGCGGCATGCCGCGCGTTATTGCCCAATATGTCTTGTGCACGCCTCCGTCGCGGAACATTGCGTTAAGACGCGATGTTGCCTTTGACGTCTTTGCAAACACCACAAGGCCTGCAACAGGCCGGTCGAGACGATGCACGACGCCGAGAAACACGTTCCCGAGCTTGCCGTGTTCAGTCTTGATATATTCCTTTACAGTATCAGAAAGCGGCGTATCGCCGGTTTTGTCGCCTTGCACGATCTCGCCGCTTTCCTTATTTACAATTATGATATGGTTATCTTCGTAGATGACCTTCATCAGCTATGCAATATTAATAATTACATGTTCATACCACCGTCAACCTGTATGACCTGACCACTGATATATGAAGACAGGTCAGAAGCCAGATAAAGCGCTGTGTTGGCAATATCATCAACCGTACCGCCGCGGCGCAACGGAATTTTCTTTATCCATTCCTGGCGGATGTTGTCAGGCAGTGCCTGTGTCATGGCTGTATCGATAAATCCCGGTGCGATGGCGTTGGCACGAATGCCCTTAGGCCCCATCTCCTGGCCTATGCTCTTTGCCAAAGCAATCAGTCCGGCCTTAGAAGCAGCATAGTTGCACTGTCCGGCATTGCCGTGAACACCTACCACTGATGACATGTTGATTATAGAGCCTTTGCGCTGACGCATCATCACCGGCACGCAGGCATGTATGAAGTTGAACGCGCTCTTAAGGTTTACGGCGATAACGGCGTCCCACTGCTGCTCGCTCATGCGCAGCATAAGTCCGTCTTTCGTTATGCCTGCATTGTTGACAAGGATGTCTATTGAGCCGAACTCCTCTTTAACCTTTGCCACGACATCGGCAGTCTGCTGGAAATCGGCGGCGTTGCTTGCATATCCCTTCGCCTTTACGCCCAAGGCAGCTATCTCACGCTCTGTTGGCAGTCCGCCGTGTTCCTCGTCAATGGCAAGGTCTGTAAATGCGATGTTAGCGCCCTCTGCGGCAAATTTAAGGGCAATGGCTTTTCCTATGCCGCGTGCAGCTCCGGTTATCAGGGCTGTCTTACCTGTTAGTAATCCCATTTTCTGAATTGAGTTGTTAGTTTGTTTTCTTGTTTTGAGTTATCTGTTTTAATTTTCTCTACGCCACAGGCAAAGAGTGCCCGTTGCAATATAAAAGCACAGGCGCCGGCATACATTAAATGCATGTCCATGCCGCAATGGCGTTAATGATAATGCAAAGATAATAAAAAAACGGGCATGCGGTGTGACATAAGTTCAAAAAATGCTTTCATAGCAGCTGAAAACACTGTTTTGAAATGCCGGCACCGCATACCCGCGATTTTATTTTGCCATTTCAGCATTAATAATAGTACGAATATGAAGAGTCGTCCCAATCGTTGTCCTGCATAAGGCGGAACCATATCTCGCGGTCGGAATCGTCTTCTATGTAACCTTCGAAATAGGTCGAGCCGCCGTCATTGACAAAACGGTAGTCACTGATCTCCGCGCGCGTGCCGTCACGATATTCCAAAGTTATAATTTCATCAGACACCCAGTATTCAAACCTCTCACGCGAATACCTCTGCGAGCGTGAATAGGGGTTGTAGTCTATCTCCCATCCCGTACCATGCCGCGATCCTAATTTCCCGTCGAAATAGAATACCGTGGCATAGCGCTCATAATCGGTGTAGTGCCGGCGTGAATAGTAATAGTAGTTTTCGGCCGTAATCTTTCCGCGCCATTTGCCCTGCAGCTGCATGGCTATCTGCTGATCGTCATCACATGAGACAAGCATAAGCACCAGTGCGGCGGCAATGAAGGTGAACAGATGTGTCAGTCTTTTCATTTTCATCATAATGTTTCAGGTAGTGATAAGTATTATAAATGTGTAAATATCTGTTTCCAAAGCAATCAGAACAGTGAGCCTATCTGATAGACCAGTGCCGACACTATCCATGCCAGACATGTGGTGTAGACGGCTGCGAAGCCGGCCCACTTCCAGCTGCCCGTTTCTCCCTTAATGGCCGCTATTGTTGCCACGCACGGGAAATATAGCAATACGAACAACAAGAAGCAATAGGCTATAAGCGGCGTCACGCCGTCTTTCTCCATCTGCTTGTGCAGCCGGGCATATTTTCCGGTGTCACTCGACACCGAGTTGTCATCGGCAAAGCTGTCGTCGTCGGTATACAGCACTCCCATCGTCGATGCCACAATCTCTTTTGCGCCAACGCCGGCCAGCAAGCCTACGTCAAGTTTCCAGTTGAATCCCTGCGGACGGAACACAGGCTCTACGGCATGGCCGATCTGTCCTATGTAGCTCTGCTCCTGCTGTTCGGGCTGGGAGAGCTTCTCGTCATGCGGGAAATATCCAAGTGCCCACACAATGATCGTTGCCACGAGAATGATGCCGCCCATCTTCTTGAGATACTGCTTACCCTTTTCCCATGTGTGGCGGGAGATGGCCTTTGCCGTAGGGAAACGGTAAGGCGGGAGCTCCATCACGAACGGCGTGTCCTCGCCCTTGAACACAAAACGCGTGAACACCTTCGAGAGCAGTGCCGCCATTATCATACCGATGAGATACAGCGACATCATAACAGCCCACTGGTATTTAACGGCAAAGAAAGTGCCTATTATCATAATGTAAATAGGTATTCGTGCCTCACAGCTCATAAGCGGAATGATGAGCATTGTCACCAGCCTTGACCGCCGGCTTTCTATGGTGCGCGTTGACATCACTGCCGGCACGTTGCAGCCGAAGCCCATGATGAGCGGTATGAACGACTTTCCGTGCAGGCCTATCATGTGCATGAGCTTGTCCATTACGAAGGCTGCCCGGGCCATATAGCCGCAGTCTTCCATGAACGATATGAAGAAATACAGAATCAATATCTGCGGCAGAAAGACTATTACCGAGCCAACACCGCCAATGACACCGTCGACAAACATTGCCTTGACAGGTCCGTCGGGCAGCAGCCTCGACACTATGTCGCCGAACCATCCCATGAGGGCATCTATCCAGTCCATAGGATACTGCCCCACCACGAACGTCGTTATGAACATAACTGCCAGAATGAGCAGGAATATAGGGAAGCCCATATATTTGTTTGTCAGCACGGCGTCGAGGGCATGCGTCTTGCGGTAGTTGTCATTGTTATCGCCCACCTTATAGTTCGCCTCCATGAGCGCACCGTGAATGAAACCGTATTTGGCGTCCATGATTGCCGTCTCGCAGTCTTCCTTCGTCTCCTCCTTCACACGCTTGGCTGCTTCATCACGGTGGGCCATGATTTCGGCAGAATCAGGCAGCTTGTTAACCAGCTCTTCTGCATCGCGGTCGCCCTCAAGCAGTTTTATGGCCAGATAGCGCGTTGAGAAACGCTGGCGCAGGTCCTGTTCCTGTTTCAGATGCTCCTGTATTTCCTTTATGCCGTTTTCTATCTCATGGCCGTGGTCAATGTGTATGTGTCTGAAATGAGGTTCCTTATCCTCTGCCGTCTCATACACCTCTATCACCTTGTCGAAGAGTTCCTTCACACCTTTGCCGGTAGTGAACACCGTAGGCACCATCGGCACGCCGAAAAGCTCTGACAAACGGTTGAGGTCGATATTGTCGCCGCGGCGTGTTGTCTCATCAAACATATTCAGGGCCACCACCATGCGCACGTGCATGTCAATGAGCTGTGTTGTCAGATACAGATTACGTTCAAGGTTACTGGTGTCAATGACGTTAATCACCACGTCTGGCGTCTCGTCAATAAGCTGCCGCTTGACATAACGCTCCTCAATACTGTAAGCCGAGATGCTGTATGTGCCAGGCAGGTCGGTAATGGCAAAGTCGTAGCCGCCCATGCTGGCGTGCCCTTCCTTGGCGTCTACGGTGACACCGGAATAGTTGCCAACGCGCTCGTGACTGCCACTTGCAAAGTTGAACAACGAGGTCTTGCCGCAGTTAGGATTTCCTACCAGTGCCACCTTTATGCGCCGCGACTGCTTCTCGGCCTCGTCGTGCAGCTCCTTGCTGCTCAGCGGCTGCTCATCACTGTCTGCGGAATCTATAACGACAGTCCCCGTTACGTTTTGTCCTTCCTTGCGGGCTTTCTCACGCAGCCGCCGGGCCTCCTCCGGCGTCATAACCTCTATCATGCGTGCCTCGGAATGACGCAGAGACACCTCATAACCCATCACACGGTATTTAACCGGATCTTTCAGCGGGGCGTTTAGCAGTGCCGTCACATTCTGTCCCTTTATGAAACCCATTTCTATAATGCGTTTTCTGAAACCACCGTGACCGTTCACCTTTATTATAATAGCGTCCTGTCCTGTTTGTAAGTCTGATAAAAACATGTGTCTATCGTTAGTTACATAAAAATTTTCTTTTCTCTTACATTTTCTCTGCCTGACATGTGCCTATCCCTGCTTTTGCGAGGTACTCTTTCCGAGCGCGCCGTATACGACCTTCGCCACGAGCGGCTTTGAGTTCTCTACGCTGAGCCCATGGCCGAGCCGCCCGTATATGAACGGCACTTCAAGACCTTTTATACAATAGTGGGTTATGTCGGCCACAAGGTCTACATTATCTATGTCGAACTCGCCGTCAGCCTTCGCGTCATTGTATATCTTCCTGAAAAGCTGTATCTCATAATCATCGAAGTTCCTTCTTACACGCTCCACCATCCAGATGTTTCTGAAAAACTCAGCCCTCAGGTTGCCGTTGCGTATCACCGTTTCCTTTATCATGCTCAGGTGCGTGTAGATAAGCTCGATGATCTTGTCCTGCGGGCGCATATCCTTTGCCGCGAGCTCGTCGAGCTTGTCTGAAAGCCTTTCGAGTTCCGACTCTATAACGGCATAGTAGACGTCGTCCTTATTTTTAAAATAAGTGTACAACGTGCGGCGGCCTTTCCCGGAGGCCTTCGCAATGTCGTTCATGGTGGTATTGTTTATGCCGTTCTTGGCAAACAGCTGTCTCGCCACGTCAACAAGCTGCTTTCTAGTCTTCGATATCGACATGTGAGTAGTAGTTTTTCATATTGTGTTTAACATGGCTTCCCTCTTTCATGACTGTTGCCAATGCACTCATCGGCCATCCGTTATCATACCGGAACGTAATCCGTCATTAAAGCGTCTGTTATAGAAAAAAGCCTGCGTACTGCGGCGGCCTGCCGTGAACATTGTCACTTTCCGCCGCGCCTTATCCTCTCATAGCATACAAAGATATTGTTTTTTTACCGTTATCACAAAAAAAAGGTCCAAAATGTTTCCTAACTGTTAATATGTGCAAATATTTTGCATTTTCTTTCCGCTTTTCTTTGTCATAATATGTTTTTTAGCTACCTTTGCAGTCGCAAATCAGAAATGATACAAATATCGCGGAGTGGAGCAGTTGGTAGCTCGCCAGGCTCATAACCTGGAGGTCGCACGTTCGAGTCCTGCCTCCGCAACTATAACGTCCGAAGTCGTTGACAATCAACACTTCGGACGTTTTCCGGTTTTAATCCCGGACAACTTTCAGACAATGGTTTTTGGGTTGCATTGGTTGCCGAGGCGAACAATGTAAAAAAAATGTCTCACTTAGACAAAGAGCTTATTTCATCAAAATGTATTGTTCAGTTTACCCTTCCGCGTCTTCACAAGGGTAAGCAGTGGTATGTAGATTTCTTCGCTTACGACCCGGCAAGGGACAAAATGAGGCGGAAGAAATACATGCTCGACCACTATAAAAACGAGCAGGACCGCGAGAACATTGCGGCCATCCTTATCCATAATATTTTCGAGAAGCTGAAGGTCGGATGGAATCCATTCGTAAACGCAAGGAAGACGCGGCAGTTTACGGAGTTCCGTACAGTACTCCAGCGATACCATGACTACACGGTTATCGCGGAGAAGAAGGGCGTCCTCAAGCCCAAGACGGCCGTGGACTACCGAAGCCGGCTCAACCAGCTGGAAATCTACTTACACGAGGCCGAGACAGAGATCAAGTATATCTATCAGTTTGACAGGGCTTTCATTGTTGACTTTCTCGACTATCTCATTCTCGACAAGGATGTGTCGGCCAAGACAAGGAACAATTATCGCACCTGGCTTTCTACCTTTTCCACATGGCTCACCGAGCGGCTCTATATCGACAAGAACCCGGTGGATGACATCCACATGTTGAAAGAGGATGAGAAGTTTCGCGACCCGCTCACGGCTGCCGACCTTGTACGCCTGAGGGAGTACACTTCACGGCATAATCCGGCTTTCTATCTTGCCTGCATGATGGAATACTATTGCTTCATAGGGTGTCCAGTTCGTTGTGCCAATTTTAGCTCACTTTTCTGAGCGTCTTGGTTCGTTCTGTAACC
>OMUH01000106.1 GCA_900314195.1 uncultured Prevotella sp. | reverse complement strand
TTGATGTGGCATGTTGCTGATTTTAATCGGTCGAACATTATTTGTGGGCCGGCACGGGGCACGGCCCCTACGCGTTGATTATATTCTTGCTTATTAAAATCGGTCGAACATTATTTGTGGGCCGGCACGGGGCACGGCCCCTACGCGCTGATTATATTTCCTGCATATATTTCCTGCATTTATTTCCTGCATATATTTCCTGCAATAATGTGTTATTTGCAATTTATAACAGCCGAAATATCAGCGTACAGCTTTTTTTCTTGTACCTTTGCACTGCAAAAACATTTATTATACATTATATTATATGGGAAAGAAAAAAGCGCTTCCTCTCATTGAGGGCGTTACGATAGAGGCTGTGGCCGCAGAGGGCAAGAGCCTGTTCCATCATGACGGCAGGGTGGTGTTTGTGCCGTATTGCGTGCCGGGCGATGTTTGTGACATTCAGATAACAAGAAAGAAACACAGTTTCATGGAGGGCCGTGTAGTGCGGCTCGTCGAGAAGAGTGAGCTCCGCGCCGAGCCTTTCTGCGCACATTTCGGCGTGTGCGGCGGCTGCCGCTGGCAAAACCTGAAATACAGTGAGCAGCTGAAGGCCAAGCAGCAGCAGGTGTATGACCAGCTGACGCGCATAGGGAAGATAGAGCTGCCGCCGTTCAATGACATACTAGGCTCGGAGAAGACCGTCGGCTACCGCAACAAGCTCGAGTTCGCATGCGCTGACCGGCGCTGGTACACGCCCGAGGAGCTTGCCGCCATGCCGCCGCGTGAGGAGGGACAGCCCGGACGTCTCAACGAGAGCGCCGTGGGCTTTCATATCGCCGGTGCCTTCGACAAGGTGCTGCCGATAGAGAAGTGCTGGCTCATGGATGACCTGCAGAACAAGATTCGCAACGAGGCGGGACGCTATGCCATGGAGACAGGCATGTCGTTCTATGACATACGCGGACAGCACGGATGCCTGCGCGACATGGTGGTGCGCGACAGCGACACCGGTGAGTGGATGCTGCTCATACAGTTCCATTTCGACACTGACGACGACCGCCGGCTCGCAAATGACCTCATGCAGCATCTTGCTGACACGTTCCCGCAGATAACGACACTCGTATATGTTGACAACCAGAAGGGCAACGACACCTTCGGTGACCTGCCAGTAGAGGTGTTCAAGGGAAAGGGATATATCTATGAGGTCATGGAAGACCTGCGCTTCAAGGTGGGGCCGAAGAGCTTCTATCAGACCAACACCTCGCAGGCACTGCGCCTCTACGGCGTGGCACGGTCGTTTGCCGCGCTCACCGGCAAGGAGCTCGTCTACGACCTGTACACCGGCACCGGCACCATTGCCAACTTCGTGGCGCGCCGCGCGAGGAAGGTGATAGGCATCGAGTATGTGCCCGAGGCCATTGAGGACGCAAAGATAAACTCGCAGATAAACGGCATTGACAACACGCTGTTCTTTGCCGGCGACATGAAAGACATCCTTACTGATGAGTTCATAGCCCGTCACGGACGCCCCGACGTGATTATCACCGATCCGCCGCGTGCCGGCATGCATCCCGACGTGGTGAAGGTCATCCTGAACGCTGCGCCGGAGAGGATAGTGTATGTGAGCTGTAATCCTGCCACGCAGGCCCGTGACCTCGCTCTTCTCGACGCTGACTACCGTGTTGAGGCTGTGCAGCCCGTTGACATGTTTCCGCATACGCCGCACATAGAGAATGTGGTGCGGCTCGTCAGAAGGCAGACCGTGCAGACTGCTGAATGATGACATAAACAATAAAAAAAGCCGGCCGCCTGTTCTTGATGAACGGGACGGCCGGCTGAAATTAAATCAAATAAATTAATTGCTTACTTACGGAGGCTGAGCTTCTTCAGAATAGCACGATAGCGGTTTACGTCAGTGTTGTAGAGATACTTGAGCAACTTGCGGCGCTTGCCTACCAGACGTGTCAGAGAACGTGTTGTAACGAAGTCCTTGTGGTTCTTCTTTACATGCTCGGTGAGGTGAGCAATACGATAGGTGAACAATGCGATCTGGCTCTCTGCTGAACCGGTGTCAGTAGCTGACTTGCCGTTCTCTGTGAAGATCTCGGCCTTCTTTTCTTTGCTTAAATACATTTTGGTTTTGATTAATTTATTCTGCGCAACAATGTCATCCTTCGTGCGTACGTGCTGCCTTAATCGAGCAGGCGACGCCCTCGAATGCTCCGGATGCTCCGGATGAAACGCGCTGCAAAGTTACTGCTTTTTATCCGTTTACGTGCATGCGTCGCCGTTTTTTTTATGATTTTTTATTCATCCTTCCCTGGCAGCCTCGCCGTGGCTGTATGGATTGCGTTTGCTGATGAATTGTGTCGGTGATTGTCCACTTGCATGGGCCGTGTCATCCTCCGTATCGTATGCAAGATCTTCGAGAGAGTGACGCAACGGTCAATTTTTTTTCTTGCAGTAGATGGTTGATTATTATTTTCTTTCTGATATACAACTCTATGTGAAGAATATTTTGTAATTTTGCAGCAAATTTAGAAAAAGAAATTTTAAGGTAAAAAATTTTCAATGCAGGACATTAGAAACATTGCAGTTATTGCGCATGTCGACCACGGAAAGACAACATTGGTCGACAAGATGATGCTTGCCGGCAAGCTCTTCCGTGACGGACAGGACAACAGCGGCGAGGTGCTCGACTCTAACGACCTTGAGCGTGAGCGTGGCATTACCATTCTTTCGAAAAACGTTTCCATCAACTGGAAAGGTACAAAGATAAACATTCTTGATACTCCGGGACACTCTGACTTCGGCGGTGAGGTGGAGCGTGTGCTCAACATGGCCGACGGCTGTCTGCTGCTCGTCGACGCTTTTGAGGGCCCTATGCCTCAGACGCGTTTCGTGCTGCAGAAGGCGCTGAAGCTCGGACTGAAGCCTATCGTAGTGGTAAACAAGGTTGACAAGCCGAACTGCCGTCCTGAAGAGGTCTATGAGATGGTGTTCGATCTGATGTGCGACCTGAACGCCTCGGAAGACCAGCTTGACTTCCCCGTTGTATACGGCTCGGCAAAGAACGGCTGGATGGGTCCGGACTATAACAAGCCGACAGACAACATAGACTATCTGCTCGACAAGATTGTAGAGATTATTCCTGCGCCGAAGCGCCTTGAGGGCACTCCGCAGATGCTGATAACGTCTCTTGACTATTCAAGCTTTACGGGCCGTATCGCCGTGGGACGTGTGCACCGCGGCACGCTTAAGAACGGCATGAAGGTTACCGTCTGCCACCGCGACGGCACGAAGGAGAAAGACACCATTAAAGAGCTCGACGTGTTCGAGGGCATGGGCCGCAAGAAGGTTGACGAGGTCGCTTCCGGCGACATCTGCGCCGTCATCGGTCTTAACAAGTTCGAGATCGGCGATACGCTTGCTGACTTCGAGAACCCGGAGGCACTGCCGCCTATCGCCGTTGACGAGCCTACCATGAGCATGCTGTTCACCATCAACGACTCGCCGTTCTTCGGCCGTGAGGGTAAGTTCTGCACGTCACGTCAGATCGGCGACCGTCTGAACCATGAGCTGGAGAAGAACATCGCGCTGCGTGTGCAGCCGGTAGAGGGGTCTACGGATAAGTGGATCGTGAAGGGCCGCGGCGTGCTCCATCTCTCCGTGCTCATCGAGACCATGCGTCGTGAGGGCTATGAGCTGCAGGTCGGCCAGCCGCAGGTGATATATAAAGAGATTGACGGCAAGAAATGTGAGCCTATTGAAGAGCTCGACATCAACGTGCCGCAGGAGTTCTCATCGAAGATGGTCGACATGGTTACCCGCCGCAAGGGTGAGATGACGGGCATGGAGACCGAGGGCGACCGCGTGAACATCACATTCGACATTCCGTCGCGCGGCATCATCGGTCTGCGCACAAACGTGCTGACGGCATCACAGGGTGAGGCCATCATGGCACACAGATATAAAGAGTATCAGCCGTATAAGGGTGAGATTGTTCGCCGTACCAACGGCAGCATGATTGCCATGGAGACGGGTACAGCATACGCCTATTCCATCGACAAGCTTCAGGACCGCGGTAAGTTCTTCATCGACCCGGGTGAAGAGGTGTATGCCGGTGAGGTAGTGGGCGAGCATGTCCATGACAACGACCTTGTCATCAACGTCACCAAGGCCAAGCAGCTCACCAACGTGCGTGCCAGTGGTTCTGATGAGAAGGCACGCGTCATTCCGAAGACGGAGATGAGCCTCGAAGAGTGCCTGGAGTATATCAAGGCCGATGAATATGTAGAGGTTACGCCTAAGAGCATGCGTATGCGCAAGATCATCCTTGATCACCTTGAGCGCAAGCGTGCCAACAAGTCGGAACAATAATTCCGTATTTTTCCATAATTATATAATGTATAAGGGCGGAGTGCCAGTGGCATCCCGCCCTTATTGTGTTATTCGCGTACGCCAATAACAGCATATAATGTTCGACCGATTAAAATCAGCAAGAATATAATCAACGCGTAGGGGCCGTGCCCCGTGCCGGCCCACAAATAATGTTCGACCGATTTTAATAAGCAAGAATATAATCAACGCGTAGGGGCCGTGCCCAGTGCCGGCCCACAAATAATGTTCGACCGATTAAAATCAGCAA
>OMUH01000107.1 GCA_900314195.1 uncultured Prevotella sp. | reverse complement strand
ACTTGTCTTTCCATTACGAAAATGTATTATTTTTCTTATAACTCGTTCTAATCGGGCGCAAAGGTATTTCTTTCATTTATAAATGGATAACGGGCTTGTGTAAAAAACATTAACGCCAGATTAAAAAACTGTAATGCCCGGCATTAATGGCAAAGGACGCTTCGCAGGGGCCGGTCTTGTGCGAGGCTCAACGTCTGCCTGTCTTGTAGAAGCATCGCATTTTCATAGGCCGGGAAAAACAGATTGCCTGACTCTTTTTCTCAAACAAATGCTATGCCAAGAACTGGCGGAAATAACAAAAGTAACAAACTGGTAACAAAAAGTGAGAAATAATAGGTCAAAAAGGTCAACCAAAAGCAACTAACCTTCAGTCGGCATACTTGTGTAACACATTGATAATCTTTTCATTTTATCATCTTTTATTTTTGTTTCCCTGCCGTTTACTGGCAGAGTATAGTCGTCTGAAATCCTTACTGACACATAATTGCTGTTAAAAAGAAAAGTGGTGTAACAGACTTGACTGTCTGTTACACCACTTTAACTTTATGTAATAACTAAAACAATTACTGCTTAATCTTGCAGAGGTACTGCAAAGTAGCCTTTCTTGCCTGTAGGCCAGATTCCCTGTATGTAGAGCACAGGCTCCTTGCTCGTTGAGGCATCTTTAACAATCTTCTGAAGCTGGTCAAGGGTCTTGACAGTCTGATCGTTAATTGTCTGGATAATAAATCCACGGCTGATGCCGGCCTGCTGCAGCTTGCCCTTGTTGACCTTGATAACCTCAATACCGTAGGTTATGTTCAAGCTCTTCTTGGTCTCATCCGTTATCTCGCGGAAGTTTCCACCGAGAACGTCAAGGTCGGCAGCCTTTATCACTGACGTTGTGCCCTGCTCATTCTTTAACGTAACCTGCTTGCTGTATGTCTTCTTGTTACGCATATAGCCTATGGTTACCTTGTCGCCAGGACGCTTGGAATTGATCAGCTCCTGAAGCTCTGATATCTTGTTTACTTTCTTGCCGTCTATGCTTACAACAACATCGCCTTTCTTAAGGCCGGCTGCTGAGCCTGCACCACCATCAAGCACCTGGTCAACATAAACGCCTTCATTTGTGCCGAGGTCGACGTCATTACCCTTTTCTTTCTCTGAATTTATGTAATTTATGACATCGCCACCCTTGATGCCGAGCCATGCGCGCTGAACACTGCCATATTTCTTTATATCATCAACAACCTTGTTCATGATGGTTGTCGGTATGGCAAATCCATAGCCGCTGTAACTGCCGGTCTGGCTGTAAAGCATGGCATTGATGCCTACCAGTTCGCCCTTGGTGTTTACAAGAGCACCACCGGAGTTGCCGGGATTGATGGCTGCATCGGTCTGAATGAAGCTTGATATGGCCGGACCCTCTGAGCCGCCGCCGAGAGAACGTGCCTTAGCGCTTACTATGCCGGCAGTAACGGTAGAGCTGAGGTTATAAGGGTTACCAACAGCAAGCACCCACTCTCCTACTTTCAAATCATCGCTGTTGCCGATAGGAAGCGTCGGCAGGTTCTTGCCATTAATTTTTATAAGTGCAAGGTCTGTTGTAGGGTCAGTGCCTATTATACGTGCTGAGAACTCACGGTTGTCGTTGAGGGTAACGGTAAGCTCATCGGCACCGTTCACAACGTGGTTGTTGGTAACGATATATCCATCAGAAGAGATTATCACGCCACTGCCGGTTGCCTCCTGCTTAGGGGTTTGCACGCGACGCTTCTGTGTGCCGCCGCCCTGATCAGGATTACCGAAAAAGCCGAAAGGATCACTGAAAAAGTCGAAAGGACTGGACTGTACTTCTACTTCCTTTGTGCCGGCGTTCTTTACATACTTAATATGCACGACGGCAGGTATTGCCTTACCGGCAGCATAAGTCAAATCAACCGGCTGACCGGGAACTGATGAATTCACCGTCTGGACGGCAGCGTTTGCCTTCATATATGCTCCCGCAGAAAATGGCAGGGAGGCAATGCACAAACCTGCCACAACATACTTCACTGCTTTTTTCATATTTCTGTTATTTTTTTCCATATCTTTTATCTTTTTTTCTGGTTTAATTAGCAGAAAATTTTCTTTTCTTATTGCAGTTGCAAATATATGCTCATTTTTCAAGATATGATAAAAAGTACGAAATCTTTATCTGATTTTAACAATTCGATTTAACGCTTTAAATTACATTAAATCAGAGACAACAGCTTTTCACATTAGTTTAACAGAGGAAAAATTTAATGGTTGTACGCATAATAATTGAAGCTGTGTCGCACTTGCAAAGCTGGACCGTTGCTGCCGTCTGCAACGGCTTAAACATCACAAATTATAAAAAGGCAATTATTCGTGATTATAAGTAAGATATATGGTTGGATAATTGCAGGCATTCATAAGAAACAGCCAATGTTTCAGGAAATGTATTTCTATAGGAATACCATACTATTTAAACTTAGATACTATAGTATTCCTATAGAAATACTGGCATAAGGCAATGATGTCTTGAAATAATTCCAGCCGGAAAATTATTCTTTCATCAACTTGTCAAAAAAATCATCGAGTTCTGAGTCAAGATTTTCCATTATGTCGCCACCAAGAATAATTGTGTCATCATCAGCAACATAAAGTTCACCCATTCCGCTCTTCTCCTCATTCTCAAGAACGAAACTGAATGGTTTCAATATGCCCATCTTATCGACATCATTGCTCATTTTCTTAAATTCCTTCCTAAGAATGAGCAATATCCTGTCATAGAAATTATCATCCTTATTTTCTATCCATTCATCAACGACACAACGCGTTATCTCATTATCGTCGTCATCAAAGGCAAGCATCTCGCCAGTGTCCTGATTTACACGAAAATGAATATCTGTTATTATTGACGATTCACCGTTGTCGGGGAACTTCTCAATAACTTTACGAATAAAACGATCAATCTGTTGAATTGTCTTCTGCTCTTCCTCTGTCATAACAAGAATTCAATGTTTTCTATTTCCAAGCAAACTTACGATTTTTTTTTGAATCTACATAAATCTTTTTATTATTTCATAGATAAATGAATGATTTCATCCAAAAACAATCTGAAATTCGCAAAAAGAAATACAATAGGATTATTGCGCATATTCAAAAATAAAAAACAGCTCTCTTTTCTGCAGGAGCTGACCACTCTTCAGTGCGAACAAATTACAGGCACAGAAAAAATGAGTCAAACTGCCAGACTAAAATAGAGAGCTGTTTGCAAATTACAGAAATATCTTATTTATTTCACTCCGTGCATCATTTTCTTCAATAACGGGCACAAGCAGAAAAGAACAATGCTTGCAATGCCGGCCATAACGACGAAAATCAAGAAGAAATCGCTTAACGTTGATATTTCAAAGCCGAGAAGATGCTTTGCAGGTTGCCCCGGCTGAGGGAACAGTGTAGCGAATTTACCTGCCAGTATGTTACTTGCTGCATTGCTCATGAACCATACACCCATCAGCAGTGAGGCAAGACGTGCCGGTGAAAGCTTGTTTACCATACTGAGACCGATAGGAGACAGTGACAGCTCACCACAGGTGTGGATGGCATAAAGAGCAACAAGCCAGAACATGCTGACCTTGGCATTGCCGGTAACTCCATAAGTAGCATAGGCTATAAGGGCATAGCCGATTGCCAATAACGCAAGACCGATAGCTTGTTTCATAGGCGAAGACGGCTCTTTTCCTTTACGGCCAAGTTTTTCCCATAAGGTGGCAAACAATGGTGCAAAGCAGACAACGCATATTGGATTTATGCTCTGGAACCACGGCGTCTTAAAGTCTATTCCAAAGAAATCGCGGTTGACGTTGTGCTCGGCAAAATAAGTAAGGGAAGCACCGGCCTGCTCGAATGCCGACCAGAAGAATATGACAAACACTGCTATTATGTATATCACGCCTATACGGCTCATCTCTTCACGCGTCAGGCTCTTGTCTGTGATAATGAACACCGGCATTGTTATAGCCAGAGAGAATACGGCAGCTGATATCCAGTCATTAAAGCCTGTGGCACCCCAACCGAAAACCAAAAGAAGGGCAATGGCAAGCACAAGACATCCTATAGCTCGAAGTGGAGAGTTCTTGACTTCTTCCTCAACTTCTTCTATCTCCTCTCCGCGCGACAATGCTTCCTCCTTCACAAGCTCTGACTTTGGCTTGTCGCCAATAAGAACACCTTCCGGAGTCTTCAGATACTTGTGTTTCAGAGATGCGAAAATAACTATTGAAAGTACCATGGCACAACCCGCACAGAAGAATGCCCATTTGAATTTGCTCGGATCATTCCATGAACCTGTGCCGACACCGCCGCAGACGAATGGAGCTATCAGTGCACCTACATTTATTCCCATATAGAATATGGTAAAAGCTGCGTCTTTACGGTGATCTGTCGGCTCATAAAGGTCGCCTACCATTGTTGATATGTTTGGCTTGAAAAAACCATTGCCAAGTATCAATGCCGCAAGACCGGAGAACATAAGCATGCGCGACAGGAAATTATCAACCGAAGGATCTATGACACCGCCTGAAAGCGGATCCTTGAAGATGCTCTGCTTTACCACACACGCACTTGCAAACATCAGGAACTGACCTATGGCCATGATAACTCCACCGACTATAATGCTTCTGTTGTTACCCCAATAGCGGTCTGCGATATAACCGCCCAACAGGGGAGTAAGATAAACAAGACCGGTATATGAACCATATATCTGAAAAGCATCTGTTGTTGAGAACAGAGCTGCTACCATATAAAGCGTGAACAAAGCACGCATGCCGTAATAACTGAATCTCTCAGCCATTTCCGTCGCAAACAGCAGATATAGGCCTTTGGGGTGTCCGTGTTGTTGACTCATATTTTTTATCTTATAATTATTATTGTTGAATATTTATTGCAAAAATACAACAAAATAAATTACGAAAAGAATTTAGCGTTACTTTTTTAACCAACGGTCTAACCAATTGAAAAACGTTCGCTGCCAGAGAATGCCGTTCTGAGGTTTCAGCACCCAGTGATTTTCATCGGGGAAGAGCAACAGCTCGGCTGGTATACCTTTCATACGGGCTGCATTAAATGCGCCCATGCCCTGATTGGCATTTATACGATAGTCTTTCTCGCCGTGAATGCACAAGATAGGAGTGTCCCACTTGTCAATGAAACGGTGAGGACTGTTGGCATAAGTTCTGCGGGCATTCTCACTCATGTCCTTATTCCAGTATGCACTCTCATATTCCCAGTTTGAAAACCATGCCTCTTCTGTATCAGTATACATGCTCTCAAGGTTAAAGGCACCGTCATGGGCAATGAAACATTTGAAACGCTTGTCATGATGTCCGGCAAGATAATAAACAGAGAAGCCGCCGAAGCTGGCGCCTACACAGCCAAGTCTGTCTTTATCAACATAGCTGAGATTTGTTGCCGCATCATCAATGGCACTTAGGTAATCCTTCATGCACTGTCCGGTCCAGTCGCCTGACACTTCTTCATTCCATTCATGACCATAACCAGGCAGGCCACGGCGGTTGGGCGCAACTATAACATATCCATGAGCGGCCATAATCTGGAAATTCCAACGATAGCTCCAGAATTGAGATACCGGGCTCTGTGGACCACCTTCACAATATAATAATGCAGGATATTTCTTATTGGCATCAAAATGTGGCGGCAGAATAATCCATACTTGCATATCCTTACCGTCTGTTGTCTTCACCCAGCGCTGCTCTACCTTTCCCACAGCGAGCTGATCAAAAATATGTTTGTTCTCATCTGTGAGCTGAACAACTGACGACTGTTTTTCCTTCTTTGACGGTGAGACCACGAAGATGTCATCAGGATGTGACATGCTGTGACGTGTTACCAGTAGTTTGCCATTTGAATTAAGCAGCTGAACACTTCCGTAATCAAAGATACCGTCAGTAAGCTGTGTCACGTTCCGTTTCAAATCAACCTTGTAAATCATCTCACAGCCATGCCATACGCCTATGAAATAAAGTGTCTTGCTGTCAGCTGACCAGCAATAATCATCAACATTACTATCAAAATTGTCAGATGTAGTCAGATATGTTTTGGTCTTTGACTTAAAGTTATAAAGGCAAATCCTGTTAAGGTCACTTTCATAACCGTCTCTTTCCATGCTCAGCCATGCTATTGAGGAACCGTCAGGAGAAAATTTGGGATTTACATCGTAGCCCATATTGAATGGCTTCATGTCAGTGCCATTTACCGGCTGGTTTTTATAGGAACGGGTATTATCAACGACTACATCTATTTTCTTATCACCCTTACATAAATTCTCTGTCTTTCTCGTGGCTATATCGTAAAGGTAAATATCTGCATCAGTTGAATTTGCGTAATCGACGCCTTCTTTCTTACGACAGGTATAAGCTATCTGTCTGGAGTCCGGACTCCATGCAATCTGCTCTATGCCGCCAAAAGGTGCCATAGGACATTCATACGGCTCGCCGGAAAGGATATCTGCGCCCTCGCCGACAACACCATTGTTTACATCTGCAACAAACGGATGCGGAATTGACGTAACATAATGATCCCAATGACGATAATTCATGTCTGTAATAACCATGCCAGTGGCCTTTGGCAAGTCAGAAGGATTTTTTTGTATCGAGCCATGATAGTCAATGCTTTCTATAAGCACAACCTTCTTTCCGTCAGGCGAGAAGCTGAATCCTTCTATGTCTTTATTTGAATGAGACAGCTGCTTTCTGTCACTTCCGGAAGCATCAACAGCCCATATTTGTCCGTCACGAAGAAAAGCAATTTTGTCATTTCCTATCCATTGCGGATCGGATTCATTCTCCTTGTCTTTCGTGAGCTGAACTTTACCGGTGCCGTCGCTGTTCATAACAAAGAGCATCTGATGGCCTTTATTTTCAGCAACACTGTAATAGCCTACCTGATAAGCTATTTTCTTGCCGTCGGGAGATGGCTTTACGCTGCCTATACGGCCCATTGCCCACAATGCCTCAGGAGTCATCAGGTCTGACTTAAGCTGAATATTGTTCTTTCCAATCATATTCTGCGAATGCGCAAAACTGCCGCCCAATAAGAAGGCGGCAGCTAAAACTATTAAACTCTTAATCATTTATATAAGTATTAATTGAATATCCTGCATGCTTTATCAACGATTTATTATTTCCCTTCAAAATATTATCTTCACAATCTTCTATAACAAATCTTCTGTAACATATAATCCATAATAATTCGGATTACTGTACACAGTAAAGTCGGATATTCATTAAATTTTATTTCCCTAATCGTTTTTTCTTCTCGTTAAGCTCCTGCTGCTTGCGGCGAAGCTCCTCCTGCTGACGCTGCTGAGCCTCCTGAAGAGCCTGAAGCCTTGCAGCAAATCCTGAGCGTTTCTGAGGCTTTGCTTTGTTTTCTTCATAACGGGCCTCAAGTATCTCAAGCAGTTTCTTTTCATTGGTTGTCTTACGCAACAGCCACATGATAAGAGCTGAGAACAACAAGCTGACAAAATAATAGAAGTTCAGACCTGATGAATAGTCATTGAATATGAAGAAGAAGAACAGCGGCATCAGATACATCATCCACTGCATCATCTTCATCTGTTCTGCCTGCTGGCCTACCATCTGGTCTTTTTGCTGCTGCATGGTGAACCAGGAATAAAGAATCTGGGCACCACAGAACAGAATACAGGTCAGGCTTAAGTGATCACCGATAAGCCAAAGGTTCTTATTCCATTCAAAGATAGGATCAAAGGTGCTCAAATCATTCATCCACAGGAAGCTCTGGCCGCGCAGCTGGATGGCATTAGGCACGAAATTGAACATGGCAATCCAGATTGGCATCTGAATAAGCATAGGCAGACAGCCCGACAACGGACTTACACCATACTTTGAATATTCCGTCATCATGGCCTGCTGCTTCAGCATAGCATCTTCCGGCTTGTCATACTGGGCCGTCGCCGCATCGAGCTTTGGCTTGAGCACACGCATCTTAGCCGAGCTCATATAGCTCTTCTTCACCATCGGATAAGTTATTGCCTTCAGAAGAAGAGTTATCAAAATCAGCACCACGCCCATAGGGAATGCCTTGCTGAGCCAGTCGAATACATAAAGTGTGAACCAACGGTTTATTATACGGAACAACGGCCATCCGAGATAGACAAGATGCTGCATCTCAAGATTATGCCCGAACGAAGATTCCTTTTCAACTTTCTGAAGAAGACGGAAGTCGTTAGGACCGAAATAGAAATCAAAATCAGAGCTTTTCTTTCCAGACGGGTCAAATTCCGTCTTCAGCTTTGCCTCATAATTTTTCAGATAGCCAGAGCCTTTTGCATCAGGAATGCTTGTTAGCAATGCGTCCTTCTTGAAATTATCACGCGAAATCATCACGGCACTGAAGAACTGATTTTTAAAAGCCACCCAATCAATAGGCTCATCTATCTTCTCATCTATCTTCTCTGATGTCTCACTAAGATAATCGGTAGAACCTGCATCAAACTCATGGTATGTAAGTGTTGCATACCGGTTTTCAAATGTAAAACCGCGTTCTTGCTGACGGCAGTGGTCTTTCCAGACAACGTCGACGGTGTTGGCATCAGGAGCAAACAAACCCGACATGCCGGTTACCTTGAGCTTCATGTGAAGCATGTAATCCTTGCCAAGAACATAACTCAATACCACATACTTGCCAGCAGAGGCCTCTGCCGTCATGGTAACGGTTGAATCAGTTATGTTTGAAGGCTGGAAATAAAGATCAGATGTGTTGATATTGAATTCCTTTGCCGGCATCATAAATGCAAGGCTCTGATCTTTTTCCTCGAAGAGCGTCACGTCCTTGGAATCTTTTGATCCGTCCTTGAATTTAATATCATGCCCGACATAGCCTTTTATCAAAGCCTTTTCAACGATGCCTCCCTTTGTGTTCAAGGTAAGCTCTATCTTGCTGTTTTTAAGCACCACTTTGGAGCTCTTGCCTTTCAGAGCTTTGTGAAACAACGCTGTGGTGTCTTCAAGAATAGCAGCCTGCTGCTTTTCCTTCTTCTGCTTCAACTGCAAAGCTGCCATTTTCTCAGCTTGCTTGCGTTTAGCTCTCGCTATTGAATCTTGAACAAAAGCCTGGCGCTGTTCCTCTTTTGACGGCTGTGTGTAAATGCTGAAACCTATAAGCACTAACGCTATAAGCACAAACGCTATAATATTATTCTTATTCACCTTACAATCTTTTTAAACCTGCAATGAACTTGATTACACATTATATATAATATCTATTTTTCCTTATATTAAATACACAATATTAAATACCACAATACTAAGTACGCATTATTGCATAATCATATAATCATATTCAAGCAAGCATTTATAAATATGACGGTTGTAATTTATATCTTGTCTGTAACAGAAAATATTAAATCTTTCTCTATTTGCTAATCCTTACTTTTTTTTATCATTGGCCTTCTCACCATTTTCTATGGCTGTCTTCACAAAGTCCATGAACAGAGGATGCGGTTTCAAAACCGTACTCTGATATTCTGGATGATACTGTGTGCCTATATACCACTTCAGATTCGGTATCTCGACTATTTCAACAAGATCACTCTCAGGATTACGGCCGACACACTTCATGCCGTGGTCTTCGAATTCCTTCTCATAGTCATTGTTGAACTCATAACGATGACGGTGACGCTCACGAATATTCTCTGTTTTGTAAATGTCATACACGCGTGATCCTTTCTTAAGCACACAGTCATAAGCACCAAGACGCATGGTTCCGCCCATATTGCTTATATTCTTTTGCTCTTCCATTATGTCTATGACATTATGCGGTGTCTTCTCGTCCATTTCACGGCTGTTGGCATCCTTATAGCCCAACACGTCGCGTGCGAACTCTATTACCATCATCTGCATTCCGAGACATATACCAAAGGTCGGAATGTCATGAGTGCGGGTGTAATGCGCCGCAACGATTTTTCCTTCTATGCCGCGCTGGCCGAATCCCGGACAAATAACAATGCCATCCTGGCCTTTCAGCTTTTCTGCTACATTGTCTTCTCTTATTTCTTCTGAATTGATAAACGTAATGTTCATCTTATGGTCATTATAAGTAGCAGCATGAGACAGGCTCTCACGTATGCTCTTGTAAGCATCCTGCAAATCATATTTGCCTACAAGCCCGATGTTGACGACCTTTGTAGCCTTACGTCTTTTCTCTAGGAACGACTTCCATGGACCAAGTGCCGGTGTCGGACCTATTTCCATATTCATCTTTCTGAGTATAGCCGTATCAAGTCCCTGGTTCTGCATGTTGACAGGCACTTCATATATAGATGGCAGGTCTTCACTCTGAACGACACAATCGTAATCAACATTACAGAAATTGGCTACCTTCTTGCGGATTGAGTCAGGCAGATGTTTCTCTGTGCGCAGCACAAGAATATCTGGCTGTATACCAACAGACTGCAACTCCTTTACCGAGTGCTGCGTAGGCTTTGTCTTCAGCTCGCCGGCTGCCTTCAGATAAGGAACGTATGTCAGGTGGACATTGACAGCATTTCTGCCCAGCTCCCATTTCATCTGACGAATGGCCTCCAGGAAAGGCGCGCTCTCTATGTCGCCGATAGTTCCGCCAATCTCGGTAATAACGAAGTCATAATGATATTTCTTTCCGAGAAGCTTTATGTTTCTCTTTATCTCATCAGTAATATGCGGAACAACCTGAATGGTCTTTCCAAGATAATCGCCGCGTCTTTCCTTGTCTATCACCGACTTATATATACGGCCGGTGGTCATGCTGTTGGCCTTAGTGGTCTGAATTCCGGTAAAACGCTCATAATGGCCCAAATCGAGGTCGGTTTCCATTCCGTCAACAGTAACATAGCACTCGCCATGCTCATACGGATTCAGAGTACCCGGATCAATATTTATATAAGGGTCAAATTTCTGAATTGTAATATTATAACCTCTTGCCTGAAGCAATTTACCAATAGACGCGGATATAATACCCTTTCCAAGGGATGAAACTACACCTCCCGTAACAAAAATATACTTTGTATCAGCCACAATGATTTGTTTTTATATAGAATTTATAAATTCGTGATAATAAATCAACACAGCACGCAAAATTACAATATTTTTATGAAACGGCAAACCATTTAACTGTTTTCATAAAATTGTTTTTCCATTTTCACTTTTTTATTCTAACTTTGCAAACATTAACCGGTTTTATTGGGAAAATGAGAAACAGAAGCTTCATAACAATTTTTATATTATTAATTTTTCTAAAGCCAGTAAACTTAATAGCACAAAATGAAATTAAGCTTGAGAAATCTGTCTTGGTAAACTATCTTGACTCACTGTCAATGATGGAGCATAATTTGTTTCATAACGATTCTCTTAAACTGCAACTTGACAAAGACAAGACATCAGAACTGAACGTTAAGGAAATGGTTTTATTTACCCCGCTGACGTTCTATCATTCTCCGGCCAGGCACCTCTTGTCGCTTGACGACAATTCAAGAGGCGACACTACCATAAACGGAATGCTCGACAGGGCTCTCATGAGCGTTTATCTGAACCATCCTGAATATGTCGTCGGAAAGGAAGAACAGCTTTCTGAAAGAAACAAGATAAAGAACGACGAAGATGACCAGATTCAACAGTATCATCCTGACATAGTTAAAGAGGTGGCCCCTAAAGCTGAGGAATCTGATGTTATTCCTATGGACATATACATTTCAAAGCCTAACTTTTGGAATTTCAGCGGTGACTACAGCTTGCAGTTCATGCAGAACTATGTTTCCGGAAACTGGTATAAAGGTGGCGAAAGCAACTATTCCATGATTGGAAATGCAATTATGCAGCTCAACTACAACAACAAGCAGAAAGTTAAATGGGAAAACAAGCTTGAAGCGAAATGGGGAGCTCAGACATCAAAGGCTGACACTGTGCACAGCATGAAAGTAACAACCGACATGTTGCGTCTGACTTCAAATCTCGGCCTTCAGGCTACCAACAAATGGTATTACACCTTGCAGGTTATTGCATCTACGCAGATGACACATGCCTATAAGACCAATTCCGATGAGATAACCGCAGCATGGTTTGACCCGTTCACACTGAACGCCTCTCTCGGTATGGACTACAAGATGGAACTGCTTAAGAAAAAACTTAACGGTTCTGTGCACATCGCGCCTTTCGCACTCAACTGGAAATACATTACGCATAAGGATCTTGCAAGCAGATATGGTATTGACGAAGGCAAAAGGAGCAAGCTCGACTACGGTTCTGAATTCTCGGCAGACATCAAGTGGGATTTCACCGCAAATGTTTCATGGCGCACACGTCTGTATGCATACACTACATACAGCCGGACAGAGTTTGAATGGGAGAACACTTTCAACTTCAAAATAAGCAGATACCTGTCGACGAACTTGTTCGTTTATCCACGCTTTGACGATAACTCAACATACGATGACCATCACGGCTACTGGGAATTCAAGGAGTATCTCAGCCTCGGACTGCAATATTCTTTCTGAACAGATACCGCTTGATTGTCACGCCGGAAACAGAGATAATCCAGTTCTAACTTAAATAATCAAATATGAGAAAATTCTTACGAACAACTTTGCTATTGCTCGTTATATGCAGTATGGCAAATGCCCAGTCTAAAAAATGGATTGAAAACGTGAAACTTACCGGATACGGCATTGCGCGTTACACTTACAACGACCGCAGTGATGCCAAGTCTAACACTTTTGAGCTGCGCATGGCACGATTCTCACTAGACGGACGCGCCTTCAACGACTTCTACTGGAAAGCGCAGATTCAGTTCAACGGCAACACTTCTACCTTAGGATCATCACCGAAAGTCGTTGACTTGTTTGTTGAATGGCAGAAATATGAATATCTGAAGATAAAATTCGGACAGTTCAAAAATCCGTTTACGTTTGAAAACCCTATGAACCCTATCGACCAGGGATTCAGAAGCTATGCGCAGAACGTTTCTAAGCTGGCCGCATTCTCTGACCGCGCAGGCACACACAGCAGCAACGGACGCGACATAGGACTGCAGTTGCAAGGTGACTTTCTGAAAAACAGCAACGGCAGAAACCTTATGCACTATCAAATAGGCGTATTCAACGGTCAGGGTATCAACGTAAGTGATGTTGACCAGCAAAAAAACATCATAGGCGGCATGTGGGTAATGCCCGTCAAGGGAATGCGCATAGGTGCCTTCGGATGGACTGGCAGCTATGCACGCAAAGGCTTTTGGAACGACGGCGAGCAGCCTAATCCAGACAATGGCACAAACAAAGCTAAGGTGAGAAAACTGCAGCAAAGACGATACGCCTTCTCGGCAGAATATCTTGTTGACGACTGGACATTCCGGTCTGAATATATACATTCAACAGGTAAGGCCTTTTCAAAAGCACTCGTCAATACCGACGACGAATCAGCCAGCGACTGCAACATCAGCTCAAACGGCGACAAGGCACAGGGTGTATATGCTCTTGTCATCGCACCTATAATAAAGAACAAACTGCACGCCAAAGCAAGATATGACATGTATGAGCCCGACGGGAGAGTTGACAAGATGTGCACCAACTACGACCTCGGACTTGACTATATGTGGGGCAAGAACATAAAAATCAGCGGCACATACACATTTGTTCACAACAGAGCAGCAGCAGACAAAAGTTCTAATATTGTCGATGTAGAAGTGTCATACCGTTTCTGATTGAACAAACGACGCTTGTTTCCTGCAACGGGCTACATCTGTGACTGAAATATTCAATAATTGGAATAGACATCTTAAATTCTTGTACAAACATGCAAAAAACGACGAAAACGAGCAAGAAACATGCTTATTTTTTATTATCTTTGCAAAAAACAAGAACATATAACATAAAATACATCATCTGAACGTTGTATAAAAAGTTGTATATAAAAACTTGACTACAAAAATCTACGTGAACAGAATTTAATATGACTAACAGAAACGATCAATTCGGACTGCATGAAGGAGATACCTATATCGGTACGGACGGTCACCACCATCACTTTCATGAAGGATTAAAAGAAGGTGACTGGTATGTAGGTACTGACGGGCATCACCACAGATACCATGATGTGGCGTACGTTCACCGAAGATTTTCTTTTAAAAAATTACTGAAGAGCATTAAAGAAGCATTCACTATATCTACTGACGACGATTTTGAAGACTACGCCGACAGACACAAAGGGTTGAAAGAGGGCGACTTATATATAGGCAGTGACGGCCATCACCACCACTACCACCCCAACCGCAGATATTATGATTCAAGCCAGAAATACAAAGAATATAATTATCACCACCATCACCGCAAAAAAAAATTAGCACGCCTGCTGTTCATTCTGCTTGTTTTCGTGGCCATGATTATAGTCGGATATGTGGCATACATCTATTCCGTTGAATAGCCACAGTAATATTATATTTCGAATAACTGATTTTATGAAAATAAAATCAGTTATTTTGTTTCATGCAGTAAAAATCTGTCAAATACAATCGCAACGTGAAACAAAATAACTGTTTTATTTGTAGTTAGGGTAATTTGTTATATGATAGAGAACGAATGTAGCTTCCTGATTTTGGTTGACTACCTTGATGCCTTAAACCTAAATATAGTTGTCTCACTTTTTCTTAATCCTTTTAGTTGTCTATTAAAAAATAATAAAATAAAATGTTATATTGAAATAATCAAAATTATTGACTATCTTTGCTTTA
>OMUH01000109.1 GCA_900314195.1 uncultured Prevotella sp. | reverse complement strand
AAGCGGCATACGGCCGGCGTTAAAACGCCGGCCGTATGCCGCTTTATTATATTTATTCCTCCATGAATTTCTTCGCAGACCGCAGCTGATGTCTCATGTTGCTGAGGAACTGCTGAGTTTCCTGCAGGATGTTAAGATAAACCATGTCTACCTGTAAGTTATGGTTATCGGCCGTCTGCATACGATTTAAGTGCTTGTGGCGCAGAGTCGACAGCTCGTTCTTGCACACGTCAGCCTCTGAAAGAATACTTCTGTACTGATTATACTGTCCTGTTTCTATTTCGTCGCAAGTCATTTTCATGAGCTCATTAACCTTGCGTCTGACTGGTTCATATTCTTCTATATAACTTTCCGGCAAAGGATTAAAATTATTGTCAACGTGCTCCTCTATCGGATTTAACATTCTTCTGAGCGAATAGATGTAATCCTGATCACTGTTTATGCCTATATGAAACCAAGTATTTCTCTCAACGGCCATTTCAAGCGGTGCCCTTTTCATTGCAAGCAATTCCTGCCGGCGCACTTTCTTTAAATCATCGATGGCTCTGTGCAGGCCCTTGTCGCTGCGGCGTAGGCTTTTCACCTTCCGCGTTATGAAACCGTCAAGAATTGAGTTGTATTGCTCAAGCGCATACCGGCACGTACGTGCCTGCGTATCACGTACGTGATTTCTGAGCATTTCCCACACAAGTTCAGAATCGTGTGTTCTCATCATAAGCCTGAACACACTGTCATCTTTTTTGGTATTTGACTGTCTGCGTTTATACTGTCTGTTGCTTCTCCACAGTAAAAATATGACAAGCAAAATAAACGCGCCCTGTATGACAAATCCTCCGAACCACATACACAGACACACAATGGCACATACCAGGAAAGCTACGCCGGCAGTTACAAACCATCCGCCGATAACACTCAGCACGCCCGTAACCCTGAACACTGCACTCTCCCTGCTCCACGCCCTGTCGGCAAGACTCGTTCCCATAGCTACCATAAATGTAACATATGTCGTTGAAAGTGGCAACTGATGATTTGTACCAAAAGTAATAAGCATTGAAGCTATGACAAGATTTACGGCTGCGCGGACAACATCAAAAGCTGCTTTGTCATCCATACTTGTGTCGTGTCTGTCAAAACGCGCGTTAACCCAATGACGGATTGATGACGGGACAACCGAAGTTATCCACTCCAGCATCGACTGTACATAGCGCACGATGGCACGGGCTGCACGGCTTGAGCCAAACATCTCCTCACCTTCATCCTGTCGCGAAAGGTCTACAGATGTTTTTATCACATTGCGGGCTTTCTTTGACGTGGCCATTGCAACTATCATTATTATACCGGCTGACAACAGATATGCAGGCGGAGTCTTTGCGCTTTGCATAAGCGATGTCATCATAAAATCATCCACACTGCGGCCGTGAGCATTAGCGGTAAAATCATTCCATGAATCAAGTCCGGCAATGGGCACACCTATAAAATTCACAAGATCATTTCCGGCAAATGCCATGGCCAGCGCAAAGGTACCCATAAGCACTGTAAACTTAAAGATGTTCACTTTTAAAAGATGCAGCACCTCCATCATTACCGAAGATATTATGAATGTATAAATAAGCAGCATGTTGGTGTTACGGCTTATATAGCTGCGAATATCTTCTGGAATATATGCGCTCTTGCCTATTCC
The DNA here is from genome assembly GCA_900314195.1 of uncultured Prevotella sp. GTDB lineage: Bacteria > Bacteroidota > Bacteroidia > Bacteroidales > Bacteroidaceae > Prevotella. The sequence goes on along the minus strand of OMUH01000109.1, from coordinate 9,516 downwards.
CTTAAGGAATATGAAATATGAGAGAGAAGTAAATGCTATACCTCCGAAAATGGCTATCGTCCACTTACTGTGTTTTTCATAGTTAAAGGTAAACACTACACGGCTTATCCACATAACAACTATTCCGACAACAAATGATATGGCCACAGACACAAAGATGGCAATTATCACCTGAAGGGCTTTATTTGAGTTTAACAAATCACCGTAATGCAGCGTCGGATCTGAGGCCACCATGAGAACAGCAAGCATTGCCGTTCCGCCGAGAAGCTCAAACACCAATGAAACAGTCGTCGATGTAGGCATTCCAAGCGTATTGAACATATCAAGCACTATGACATCTGTTACCATCACGGCAAGAAATATAATCATCACCTGGTGAAATGAATAATGTTCCGGCATCATTATACCATGTCGGGCTACATCCATCATGCCCGTCGACATAACAGCGCCGAGCACGACGCCTGCTGATGCTATGATGAGTACGGTTCTGAACTTTGCGACTCTTGCTCCCACTGCCGACTGCAAGAAATTAACTGCATCATTACTGACACCTACAAACAGGTCGAATACAGCCAGAAACAGCAGAAAAACGACAATACAAAGATAAATTGTTTCCATATAAAGATGTAATACATTTGTTTTATGATGCAAAAATAGAAACAGCATGTTACAGACTGTTGTCACCATTGTTACAAATGTGTTACATCTGCTCAAACATAAAAATAAATGTAATATGTAAGAAATAACTTCCGCAAGTTTAAATATGCCATGAAGATTTGCCCGCCAAAAATAATCAGTTCGTTGTGCTCAGTGCCTCAGCGAGGCACTCTCATGCTAAGCTCCAGACTAGGTCAAGCGCAGCGACCGCAGTCTGGGGTATGAATGTACCGTGACAAGAGCGTGCCTCGGAGAGGTACACTCTTGATTTTCATTGTATCACGTCCATCTTTGAGTAACGTAGAAAGTAGTATTGTGCGTCTGCCTTTCCAAGGCTGATGGCTACTTTCGGCCGGCCATATATATCTTGCTGAAAAAATGCGGAAGGTGTTTTTTAAACATTGCTATACTTTTTTTCGGACACGTTTCTCTGTGCATATAATTTCATTGCGCCAAGATGCACAACATATTGTTACACTGTCAGAAATGAACCATCAGCTCAACTACCAGTTTATCATGCTCAGACGGTTTTATAATAGCTCCGCGGCGATAAAAGTATTTCTCATAGTTTATTCTTATGTCGCTGTCAAACGGTTCGCTGACACTCAGCGTGACACCGCCTGTCAGCCGGCTGCGACTGTAATCGTTAACCGTTAAATCCATGCTGGCAGGACCTTCCACGTTGTCATCACACACCAAATATCTTTTTCCGTCACTGTGGTCAGTCATGAAGTCATAACGCACCAGCGGCGACATTTTTTTGAAAAAACAATTTTTAATAGCAATGTCATAGTTTGCAAAAGCATTTAAAGCATGTACCGGATGAAAAGCACCATGTTCATAATGCTTATAAAGATATTCAGCCTCAACGACAAGGTTACGATGATGAAAAGTCATGCCGGCGTCATACATCATTATATCCACGTCATCAGGCCTCACTTTCTGAGCGCCTAAAACAACATTCAGTCCGCATGGCAGCAACATTTGCGCTTTGCCGGAAAAGTTGACACTATTTGTCCAGAAATCCTTTTGCTCCGTCAGTCCAGAACCATTATACAGTCCTCCCTCAATAATTATCGGAAAGCCGGCGTTAAAGTTATAACAGATCATTGCACCAACGTCACGCACGTTTCCTACCTGTTTGGCAATAAACGACCGGTTGGCAAAATACTGTCTGTGCGGACTGCGGTGGGCATCAATGGTAAAAGGCACCCTCATCTGCCCTATCGTGAAGCTCAGCTGTCGCCACGGACGCAGCCGTGCCCATGCATCAAGCATTTTTATCTTACCCTCATCACACAGATCTATCTCTGCCTTATAATCCACAAATTCGCCAATACAGCCAGTCACGTTTACACGTGCCGTACGAACCTCAAAACGGCCAGCTGCAATAGAATCTGTCTGATATTCATATTTTCCGCGTATCGTACCACCTATCGTAACCTTGTCACAGTCTGTTCCATCCGGCATAGTCGCAACCGGTGTACACGACATCAGCAATGACATGAAAATGATCTTCATAATTTTTACAAATAAGTTTCCCATTCGCAAAAATAGTCGTGCTATGTTTCATTCCTGTTTCAATACAGTTAAAAAGGAAATAAAACCAATTAATAAGTATCAAAAACATACTTGTTATAATATTAAAAGGGATTTTGAACTCACAACTTATTTGTACCAATTTTATATGTGTCATATACGTCATTTTTTTGATTAACAGAACATGTATAATCAAAACTCTTGTTTCTAATTCTTTCCAAACAGATTATACTTATCAGGAACGTTTGACAGCATATCTTATAACGGCGATTTCCCGTATCAGGTATACGAAAACCTGTAATCTAATTGCCTTCACTGCCTGTAAACAAAATCACGCCCGGCATGTAATGAAATACATACCGGGCGCAGGCTTACCGTTTTGTCAAGAAGTTAATGACAATAGTTTATGACAAGAAGTTTATGACAAGAAGTTAATGACAATAGCTAATGACAATAACTAATGACAATAACTAATGACAATAACTAATGACAATAACTAATAAACTGTGTTCTGCGGATCAAAGTTTGTCCATCCGGCTGTCCAGTCGCTGCCGTTTTTGAATGCGCCTACATAGCTTACCTTATCGAGCCATTTGTTTGAGGAAAAGCCGCTGAACGATGCACTTTTGCCGTTTGCGGCAGATACGCTGGCAAGAATGGCCGAGGCTATGCCGTTGTAGACTGCCGGAGTCCAGCCGGAGACAACATTGCCGTTTGACGGCTGCAAGAAGAATGTGCTAGAAAACGACCATTTTGACGGATCTGTTTTCTTTGTCGTATAGTCATAAAGCTCATCTTTGTATACTTTATTGAAATCAGAACCAGTGACATCCATGCCGGCAAAGACAATATTGTTAAGCTTAAGCAATTCTTTCTGCGCTGCCTGCTGAGAATTTCCGCGTTCGCTGTCAATGATAACGCCTACCGGCCACCCTATTGCAACACTGTTTATGCAGTTCAGGTGTGAGTTGCGTCGAATGTGCATGGCAGCCTGAAAGCGCCCCATCGATGAACCGTTTTCCGGGTTCATGCCCCCGCCGTTGATGTAATCAGCATTGTTGACAAAGTCTTGGTCAAACGTCCTCGGCCCGAGGAAAGTCATATTAGAGAATACCGCCGACGTGAACGGTTCAGCCGATGAGCCGTCAGCATTGTTGTCACTCTCGAAGCCGTTGCTCTGCGAGGCATCGGCAATGCGCGGGTCACGCAGCGACAGTCCGTACTGCACTGTGCCGGAATAGCCATTGTCAGTATCGAAATCATCGTCCCAGCCGCGGTAAGCAATCAGATACTTGCAGTTAACCGTACCTCCGAACCACTCGTAAGAGTCGTCATTTGAATAAGACACCTGCACGTGATCAACCGTTGTGCCGGCGCCTACTGAGCCAAGTGTAAGCCCGTTTATCTCTTTGTCTTTCTCAAAAGGATAACCGGCAAACTCTATGCGCACATATTCCAGCACGCCGGAATCATCATCAGCATCCGTACCACCATGCTTCGTGCGCGGTCCGCCTTCTATCTGCTGAGCCATAACACCGTTGTTGTTAGGCGCTTTCCCACACAGTATGATGCCGCCCCAGTCACCTGGCCGGCGGCTGCCTGCCGGCTGTTCAGACGTGAACACTATCGGCGCGTTCTGCGTGCCTCGTGCCACAAGCTTTCCGCCTGGCTCTGCAATAAGAGAGGCCTTGGTCTGCTTGTCACCTTTTATCACCGTGCCGGGTTCTATTGTCAGCGTAGCGCCATTGGCAATATACACCCATCCTTTCAGTGTGTACACACCTTTTTTCAGCGTCGTGTTACCTTTGAATACAAAGCCCTGCTCGCCGTTGCCTATCTGCGTGCCGTCAGGGTTGTCTGTGCCGTCTTCATTGAAAAGAATCCCGCTGCATGCGCTTAGCCCGCCGTCTGTAGTGTGGACATAGCCTTTGGTGTCAACAACACTGTCATCGTTACTGTCGCTGCCGCATGCTGCCAGAGTGGTTGCAAGGGCCATGATGCCGAGGCATCCTAAGAATTTGTTTGTTTTCATGTTTTCAAAATATTTTTTTTAATAACAAAATGTGATTATTTTTTTTCTGTAAATAAATAATCGAAGTTTCACCGAGTCTTTTACATAAATAGCAATACACTGTTTGTGCCGCTCATCACAGCAGAATCAAAGCTTCCATGTGAGCATTAGCTGAAGGTTTCTGCCTGTGCGGTATCTGCGCGTTGTCTGCGTCACCTTCCGTGAGCTGCCGTCGGCATAGTCAACATCGGCAAACTGGCAGAATCTAACAGGACTGTTAAGAATATCACGTATAGAGAGCTTAAGCTCTATGTTCTTTCCAAAGGTCTTGGCCATAGTGACGTCGACGGCATCGCGCGGCATTTCATAGCTGTCGGGCACCCGCACGTTCTTCCCTTCGCTGCCGCCCTCGCTGCGTCCCACTCCTACTATGCGTTTGCCAATGCGGTTATAAAGCAGGGCTGCAGAAAGTCCGAGCTGCTCATCGTTATAGAACAAGCCGGTGTTGACAATATAAGGAGACTGTCCCTGCATGGCCCTGCTGCACTGCCGCCCGTTCTCATCATAGCTTATACGGCTGTGTATAAGTGCTCCGTTGAAGCTCCACGACAACTGCGGCAAACCTATGAAGCCAAGACGCTTTCTGATGTCGAGCTCCAGTCCGAGATTGTTTGCCGCGCCGGCATTGCTGTAAGAATAGATAACGTCAGTGCCACCCGACATGGTGTACACCCACTCTATGGGTGAGTCAAAGTGCTTGTAGAAGGCAGCCAGTGAAACCGTCTCACCTTTAGACGGATACCACTCCCACCGAAGGTCGAAATTATTGATATAACAGTTATGCAGGTCATAGTTGCCCTGCACGTCGGCAGCAAGGTCAAAGTCATAATATACAGACGGCGACACTTCACGGAACTCCGGCCTGTTTACACTGCGTCCGCAGGCAAACCGCAGCTGATGACTGCTGCTGACATGCCATGTGACGTTGGCCGACGGAAAGAGGTCAGCACGGCGGTAGAAATGACTTTTATGGCTTTCCTCATACTGCCGCGTGTTGCTTATAAGTTCCATCTGGTTCCACTCACAGCGCAGGCCGGCAAGCACCGTCACCCTGCCCAACGGCAATGTTGCCGACACATACCCCGCCCCGAGCGTGTTGCGGCCGGAATAGTCGTTTATCTTGTTTACATCTTCAAGAAGATACAATTTGTCGGCACCGAAATTGGCCTCAGAGCTTAGCAGATACGCTATGTCAGATGATCGGAAGTTTTCAGGCAATGTGTTGCCAACACTGTTGTACCAATAGAAGAAATTACGCGTTCGATAGCTGCGCGAGCGAAATTCGCCGTATAGACCTGCCTTCAGCGCCGGCTGCCACGAGCCGGACGAGAAACGGTGCTCACCGTTAATCTGCGCGGATATGATGTGCTCGTCAAGCGATGTCCACTCACGCGAAATATCGTTCTGGTAAAGCCATACATAATTGTCGGCGTCAGTGTCATCATCTTTATAAAGAATGTATTTCCTGCGGTCAGGCAGCCTGCGGTTGGCATACGCATAGCCGACACTCCAGTCAAGGGCATCGCCGCTGAAGGTATGACGTCCGGTCACCTGACCAGTATAGATAGTCCGGCTGCGGTAGTAGTATTCAGCCGAGCGTTCCTGCTCAGACTGCGCGCTTAGCCCCTCACGTGACGTAAAACGGCTGTTGCCGAGCTGATTAAACAAATTCTTCAGTTGAAGTTTTGTATGTCCGCTGCCGCTGAGATATGTCATATTGAGCATAGCACCGAGCCTGACGTTGTTGGCATATTGATTGTCAACGGAAAGGCGCAGAGGTGTCTCCCTGTCGTTGTCAGCGTCATAAACACCATAGAAATTGTTTATCATTCCCAGACATGTGCGGTATTCGTTTGTATAGATAACAGCCGATGCCATCCCCAGCCAGCCGTCAGGCAGCTTCCATGAACGGTTCCAGTCAGCACCGAGCTTAATATCGCCGAGCGGGTGGCTGCGTTTTGTCATCCAGTTGTTTGACAGGCCGTTTCCAAGCAGGTTATACATTGTGTTTCCGCCGCCGTTAGTGCCGAGAGAGCGCAGGCCGGCATTCATTCCACCGTCAGGAGAACGCATGCCGCTGTCAAAGCCCAGCCAGTCTGTCGGCGATGACTGCGCATGACAGAAGCCTTTAAAGGCTGACTGGCTGTTCCAATTGCCGCCGAACGTTATATGAACGTCGTTCGAACGTGGTATTTCCTTTGTTTCAATGAGAATAAACCCGCCGCTGTAGTCAGCCGGATATTCAGCTGAAAGAGTTTTTACGACAGAAAGATTGTCAATCTGCGAACTTGGTATCAGGTCAAACGAGAACGCACGCGTGTCAGCCTCGCTGCCCGGCACTGCCCCACCGTTTATCCACACATTATTATATCTCTGCGCCAGTCCGCGAACCATTACGAACTTTCCGTCAATGAGGCTGACGCCCGGAACGCGCCGAATGACCTCGCCGGCATTGCTGTCCTGCGTGCGCTTTATTTCCTGTGCCGACACATTGCTGACGACAACCGGGCTGCGCCGCACTTTGCTTATCATAGCCGCCTCGGTGTTGTTGCGTGCAAGAGCCGTCACCGTCACCTCGCCGAGTTTTTGCTCGTCTGCCGACAGCAACACATTCAGCCGGCTGCCCGTGCCAGGCTGTGACGAAAGAACATCTGCAATCTTCTTCGTCTTGTAAGAAAGATACTTTATAGATATATTGTATTTTGAATTCTTCCGAAGACCGGAAAGAATAAAATTCCCGTCTATGTCTGTAACGGTCATGCTGTTGCTCCCGTCAGCCTGTACCGTTGCACCTATTATCGGTTCGTGTGTCTTGCTATCGGTAACGCAGCCGAAGATTTCCTGTGAATGTGCCGTATTAACGACCGGCAAAAGAAACAGCAACGCTGTTGCTGATTTGTTAAATAGCTTACTCATAAAAAAATATACTCTCTTTATCTTTTCAATGGCAAAGATAAAGAGAGCATATTACACTGTTATTAAGCAGATGTTACGATTGTTTTAAAGTGAAATCGAACCTCAGTCCGCCTGTCTTGTTATTACAAACAGTGATAGCGCCGCCATGAACGCGCACGGCATTTTTGACAATGGCAAGGCCGAGCCCTGTACCGCCCATCTTCCGGCTGCGTCCTTTGTCAACACGGTAAAAACGCTCAAACAACCGGCCGAGATGTTCCGGCGGCACGCCGGTTCCATTGTCAGAGAACGTGAAATGCCAGAACGGCTGATTGAAATTGCTTTTTACCGCAAGTGAAGGATATTCGGCATTGAAAGCATCGGGCGTGATTATTTTCTCGGCTCTTACGACAATCGCAGTATTCATGCCGGCGTATGCTATGGCATTGTCTGTGAGATTACGGAAAATACTGTAAAGAAGGCTGCGGTTGCCGTTTACCGAAATATCGTCTGGCAAGTCAGTTTGCATTGTCATGCCTTTCTGCTCCAATGCAAACTGACTTTCTTTCTGGACAGTGAAAATAATGTCGGCCACATTAACTTTTTCGAACGTCATCATGTCGGCACCGTCGTCCATACGGTTCAGCATAGACATGTCGTTGAGCAAAGATGCAAGGCGCTTGCTCTGAGCGTAACAGCGTTCAAGAAACTGACGGCGCGTGGCATCATCGACATTCGGATTCTCCAGGATTGTTTCCAGATAGCCCTGTATGCTCGCAACAGGTGTTTTCAGCTCATGAGCTACATTCTGTGTAAGCTGTCGCTTGAGCACATTCTGCTCCTGCTGTGTGCGTCCGAGCTTAAGATACAGCTTCACTATGCGCGCTGCGGTGTCGCCGAGCTCATCGTCAGAGAATCCAGCAAGCTCAACGGCCTCAATGCCGTCGCCATGGTCGGCACGTGCCGCAAACTCATTGAGCTTGGTGATGTTGTGACCGAGGCGCGACGTGAAACGATAAAGCACTATGGTGAGCAGTATGACAACGGCAAGGGCAAACCATATATAATGCTGGTCGGCACGCAGACTTCTCAGAAGACTGTTGTTGTAAGGAAGTGCTGAACGGATGACAATGCCGCATGACGGATAATAAGTTGCGCTGTAGAAATAGTCATGGCCAAGCGACATGCTGTTACGGTCAACAGCAGAGCCCGTGCCCGTCTTCAGCGCCTGCGCTATTTCCGGACGACCGGAATGATTGCCCATGTCACGGTAATCCTTGCGCTGATTGTCAAAGAGCACCCTTCCGCCACGGCTGACAATGGTGACACGCAGGCCTTTGATCGAATGACGTGGGATGAAAGACGAGAGAAAAGCCTCCGTGCTGCGCTTGTCCTTTGCAGAAAGCGCCTCATAGAGAAGGTTGTTATAGTCTTGAAGATGAATATTCAAGGTGGACACCTTATACTGTTTCTCCCTGTACTGCTGGAAAACGATAAACGCCACGGCAAACAACAGAAACAACGTCAGCACGCTGAGGTAAAGGCGCATGCTTATGGTCAGTTTTGCTTTCATCATGCATCAAAATAATAACCGAAACCGAGACGTGTAGTAAGATATGAAGCATAAGGGCCGAGTTTCTTCCTGACACGCGTTATGTTCACATCAACGGTACGGTCGGAGACAAGTACGTCTGTCGGCCAGATATGACGTATCAGGTCATGGCGTGAGAATACACGTCCTTTATGCTCGAGAAGCTCACTGAGAATACCGAATTCTGTTTTTGTGAATATCACTTCTTTCCCGTCGACGACAACCGTCTTTCTGTCAAGGTCAACAACAAGTCCTTTGAAACGGAGCTCATGATGCGCCGGCTCTGCGTCATCGCCTGCGCCTGTTCCTATTGCCCGGCGAAGAACGGCACGTATGCGGAGCAGAACCTCACGAATAGAGAACGGCTTGCTGATATAGTCATCGGCACCGAGATTAAACCCTGTAATCTTATCGTTCTCCGTTCCCTTTGCCGTGAGAAAAATTACAGGTATGCCTTTCGTTTGTTCCTGGCTGCGCAGCTTGCGGGCTACGGTGAAGCCGCTCATTCCGCCCATCATCACATCAAGAAGAATGAGACTGAAGGTTTCGGGATGCATGTCAAGAGCCTGCTCGCCTGAACCGGCTGTTTCTACGTCATAACCCTCTGTCTCGAGGTTAAACTTCAGTATTTCACAGAGGTCTTCCTCATCATCTACAACGAGAATTCTTGTTTTGTTTGTTTCTTCCATAATATTTATTGCAAATATAGGGATGTTCTATAAATTAACTTGTTATTAATCAACGAATTATTTGCATAATTGCA
>OMUH01000110.1 GCA_900314195.1 uncultured Prevotella sp. | reverse complement strand
TTGTGGGCCGGCACGGGGCGCGGCCCCTACACGTTGCGAAATATATTGCCAACAAAACATGCTGATTTTTTAGATAATTGTATATGCGCCTAATGACAAGCAAGAATATAATCAACGCGAAACCCATTGATAAGTAATAAAGCATTATCTTAAACGTTTTATGCAACCGTTGATGTCATCAACATCCTTTTAATGCTTGTCATTTATTGCATCATAAGCCCACCGCTCAGGATTAAGGAATATAGGTGGTGAACGGTATGTGAAGAAATTCGACGCATGGCAGCATATACACATTCCTGGAAAACCCCTAAAAAGACTGGAATAAAATGCTTGAAAGTGCAAAAGAAAATCCACCAGAACCGTCACTTTTCGACTAAAGGGGGCTTGACATTAAAAAAACAATTCCGCAATACCATTTTAGTAGTATTGCGGAAAGAATTCATGTCCATTTGCATTTTTAGCGGACAACAATAGAAAATAATTTACAACCGCAATTATAAAAATTAAAAATTTGGCGCTTCACTTATGTCAGTTCGATTTTCGGCGATTTTTAAGCGTTTCTATTCTTGCTGAAAATCAGTTAGTTGTAAATTCTTTACATTATTTAAAGCCTAAAAACGGTTGAAAAAGGACTTCCAAACCTATCGTTTAGGCATCGTAAAGCAATGAAATAAATTTCTATCTCAATGAAACAGAAATTTATTTCATTGCTTTACGAAAAAAATAGCTATCGTTTGTAAAAGCTTTTTATTTGCGATGGAGAAATTTACATTTGTAAATCGCAATATAACTTTTCAAACCAGTTAAACAAAGTTAATTTTCTGCGAATTTTATTTACACAGTAAAGCTCAAAAAAATACTTCCGCAATCTTGTTTCAGCAATAATTTGTCTATAGCGGAGAGCAAGCCATGTGCCCGTCCGCCCGGAAAGAACAAGAAATCAGAAGCTGATCTCGCCGTCGGCAAGCCCCACAGAACGTGCCCGCAGCTTGCCGTGGCCCTTCAGCACAATCATGCACTTGCCGAAGAAAGCCTTGCGGTGGTTGTCCTTGAAGCGTTCCATAGAGAACGGGCTGCCGTTATCTACGCCCATAATCACGGCATCAGAGCTGAACAGCAGCTCATTCTCGGCCAGCGGACATAGGTTGCCGTCTTTATCGGTCACCTCGGCCGCTATCCACGTGAGGTCCTTGCCGGCATAATCAACGCTGAGACGTATGCGTGCCGCGCTGCCCGCCGTGCGAATGGTCTGCGTACCCACCTGCCGGCCGCCCTTGCGCGCCACGGCTTTTATCTCGCCTGGCTCATAGCTGACACGCCAGCACACATGAAACTCTGTGGCATCAGACGGAAGGCGGCGAAAGCACTCATTCTCGGCTGCAATAGGAGCCGGACCGGCTGTCTTGCGGCGCACGCCTGCGCTCTTGCCGTTTACGAAGAGCTCCACCTCATCGGCATTGTTGTAATAGCACCACACGTCAACGGTGTCGCCTGGCAGCCAGTTCCAGTGCGGGAAGAGATGCAGCACGGGGTTCTTTGTCCACTCGCTCTGATACATATAATAAGCGTCCTTGGGAAATCCGGCAAGGTCGATTATGCCGAAATAGCTGCTGCGGGCGGGGAAGCCGAACGGCGTAGGCTCACCGATATAGTCGAAGCCGGTCCAGATATACTGTCCGAAGCAATACGGCGTGTGCTTAACCATGTTCCACGTCTCCTCATGCGTAGAGCCCCATGGCACATGTGAGTTGTCGTAGGCCGAGCACATCATCGCAGGGTCTGTATACGGCTTGTCCCAGCGTTCGGGCATGATGAACACGCTGTCTGACGGCATGCGGTAGTAGCCGCGCGTCTGCAGGGCCGACACGCTCTCTGACAGGAAGAACGGCTTGCCGGGGAAGCGCTGCGGCACCTTCACGGCCCACTGGTGATGATAGTTGAAGCCGATGAGGTCGAGGGCGCCGCTCTTGAAGAGATGGTTGTCAGGACTCGGCTCATTGCAGCCGGCCGTTATCGGGCGCGTAATGTCATAGCGCCGCACGATATCGGCAAGATGACGCGTGAGCAGAGAGTTGACACTCGTCTCGCCGTCACGGGCAAGCTGCGAGGCGTCGTGGCCCGCATTGAGTATGAGGTTGGCCTGCTCAAGCGACAGCGTATCGGCCTCGGCGGAGCTCCACTGCTCAAGCACCTCGTTGCCGATGCTCCAGATGAGCACGCTGGGATGGTTGCGGTCGCGGAGCACCATGTCGGTGAGGTCACGCTCATGCCAGTCGTCAAAGTAACGGGCATAGTCATTGGCGGTTTTCTTGCGGCGCCACATGTCGAAACTTTCGTCCATGACGATAAGGCCAAGAGAATCGCACATGTCGAGCAGCTGCGGTGCCGGCGGGTTATGGGTGCATCTGATGCTGTTCACGCCCATGTCCTTCAGCCGATGAAGCTTGCGCAGCATGGCATCGTCGAAGAAGGCAGCGCCGAGGCTGCCGAAATCGTGATGCTCGCAAACGCCGTTTATCTTTATGTTGCGGCCGTTGAGCCAGAAGCCCGTGGAGGCATCAAAACGGTAATCGCGAAAGCCCGTGGTGGTGGTGACGGCATCTATGCTCTTGCCGCCCACAATAAGCTCTGTAGTGACGGTGTACAGATACGGATCGCCGACATCCCACAGACGGGGTTTGCTGACCTTCAGCTGCTGTGTGGCCGAGCCGGATGTCTTCTGCGCCACGATGCGGCCGGAAGCGTCGCGCACGGTGTTGCGCACGGCAGGATGGGCACCCTCATGCGCGCTGTCGGCAACGGTCACGGATACTGTGACGCCGCCTTTGGCCGTGGTGACCACATGAACGCCCCACTGCGCGACATGAAGGTCGGGTACGGAGGTGAGCCACACGTGGCGGTAGATGCCGCAGCCGGAATACCAGCGGGAGTTGGGCTGGTCGCTGTCGTCGACGCGCACGGCAATGACATTGTCGCCCTGCCTGTTCAGATAAGGTGTAAGGTCATAGCAGAATGAGCTGTAGCCGTAGGGACGCTGCCCGAGCTTATGGCCGTTGAGCCATACGGCTGCGTTCATGTATGCGCCGTCGAACATGATGTAATGGCGCTTGTATGCGGCTGCATCACCGTCTATTCTGAAATGCTTTCTGTACCATCCCACGCCGCCGGGCAGTGCTCCGCCGCCTGCTCCTGACGGATTGCCGGCATAGAAATCTCCTTCTATGGCCCAGTCGTGCGGCAGGTCTATGCGGCGCCATGAGCGGTCGTCATAGCTGCTTTTGCTCATGGCGGCATCATCGGCAAGAGCAAACAGCCATCCGCCGTCGAAGCATTGCCTGACGCGGGCCGATGCCGTCGCGGCGCTGAGAAGAACGAATAAGAACAATATTAAATTTCGCATGATAAGGTTTGATTGTTAATGTGAAAATGAAACAGGTTTCAAAAAAAGGCATGCTGCCGGCACCGATAGTGTTGCCATGGCAGTATGCCTTTTTGAATAAACAATTTTTTATTAAAGCTTTACCTTCACCTCAGAGCCGCTGTACTGCACGAGCTTGCCCTTAGGATTGCTTACATTAAGCGCTTTTGGCGTCTTTGCGCTCACGGTGACGATGTTAAAGCGGCGTTTCTTCAGCATTCCGTCGAAAGAGCCCTTCACGGCACCGATGGTGAGCAGATGCGACGCATCGTCATAGCTGAACTCGATGGTGGCATATTTGCCCTTCTCGTAGTTATAGTTGGAGCCTTCGTCCTCATAGAGCGTGAACGAGCCGTTCTTGCCTTCATACACATAAAGGTTGATGAGCTCTGCCGGCTTCTCGTCGCTCCACTCCATGGCCGGACCGAACGGTATGATGCTGCCCTCAGGCACGAACACCGGTATGCGCTCATAAGGTGCGGCAGCGTTTATGGTCTGTCCGCCCTGGTAATACTTGCCGCTGTAAAGGTCATACCATCCCTTCTGCTTAGGCAGATATACCTGGCGGGAGCGTGCCTTGTAGTAGCCTACAGGACAGGCCATCAGCGACGGACCGAACATCCACTGGTCTTTAATGTCGTACACCTTGTCGTCGCCGTTGAAGTCCATGACAAGGGCGCGCATCATGGTGTAGTCCTTGAAATGAACGGCACCGGTAAGGCTGTATATATACGGCATCATGCGGTAGCGCAGACGGTCGTAATAGACGATGCTCTTGTAAGCCGGATGGTTCTCAGGGGCAATGTTCCACACCTCACGCAGCGGCCACTGGCCGTGAGCACGGTAGAGAGGAATGAAACAGCCGAACTGGTTCCAGCGCGTCTGCAGCTCGCGCCATTCCTTGAGGTCCTCGTTCTCAACCTTCGTAGAGTCATAGTGCTGCTGGGCGCGCACGTATCTGTTCTCAACACAGAAGCCGCCCTGGTCCATGCCCCATACAGGCAGGCCTGACAGACTGTAGTTCATGCCGGCCGTCATCTGTGCGCGCATGTCTTCCCAGCGGGTGCCTATGTCGCCGCTCCATGTGGCGGTGGAATAACGCTGCTCGCCGGCAAAGCCGCTGCGGGTGAGCAGGAACACGCGCTGGTTGGGATTGACGGAGCGCTGCCCGTTATAGATGGCGTCGGCATTGACAATGGAATAGGCATTGAAATATTCGGTGCTGGAACCCAGTGCCGTTGGTCCGCACAGCTTCTTGCGGTACCACATAGGCGTGCAGTCGCGCACGTTGGGCTCTGAGGCATCCATCCACCATGCGTCTATGCCGAACTTGTATTTCGAATAGAGGTTCTCATCCATCTGCCGCCAGAACATCTTGCGGGCACCGGCGGAATAGGCATCGTAGAATGATCCAATGTAACCAGGCCCTATCCAGTCGCGGATGGAATCGACTATGGCCTGATGATACATCCAGCCGTTGGCATCGAGCTCCTTGTAGTTCTTTGTTGTGGCATAGAACTTCGGCCATACGGAAATCATAAAGCGGCCGTGCATCTGATGCACACTGTCGAGCATAGCCTGCGGATTGGGATAGCGCGAGGCCTCCATCTCATGGCTGCCCCATGCGTTCTCAGGCCAGTAGCTCCAGTCCTGAACGATGTTGTCGACAGGGATGTGGCGGCGGCGGAACTCCTTGAGCGTTGACTCTATGTCGTCTGAGGTCTTATAGCGCTCGCGGCTCTGCCAGAAGCCCATCGTCCACTTAGGATACACCTGCGCCTTGCCGGTGAGGGTGCGGTAGCCGGAGATGACGTCGTCCATGTTTGTGCCGGAAATGAAATAGTAGTCCATATCCTGCGACATCTCGCTCCAGATGCTCAGCTTGCGCTGCTCTTCCTCGCTCTGCGGCACGGCGGCACGCAGGCCGCAGTAGCTGACGCCGCCGTCAGGATACCAGTCGATGAGCAGCTTGCTGCGCACGCCCTTCTTCAATGGCACCTCGAACTTATAGCTGTTAGGGTTCCACGCCGTGCGCCAGCGCTCAGGCACCACGAGCTTGCCGTCAATATATATCTTCATGTAACCGGCGTAATAAAGCAGGAAGCGGTAGAGATTGTCTGCAGGTGCCTCGATATAGCCTTCGTAGGTCACGTGTGAGCCGTTGAGGTTGAAGCCTTTCGGCAGATTGTCTACACCGACGTCGGTAAATCCGGGCTTTATTGCGAGTTTTGGCAGCGCAAACTCATAATATATACTGTCTTCATCGCGCACTACTGTCTTGCCGCCGGCCTCGCGGTATGTGCCGGTGAGGGCGCCCTTCTTGCCGTTTTTGTCATAGAGCGTGAAGGCACGGTTCAGCTGGAGATAGTCATTAGGATTGCCGAAACGGCAGTAGCTGTAGCTGTCCCACAGTATTCCGTAGTTATGGTTGCTTATCACGAACGGCACGCTGACCTTGGTGTTATACTGGAAGAGGTCTTCGTTTCTGCCGCGCATGTTAAGCTCATCTGACTGATGCTGTCCGAGGCCGTAGAAGGCCTCGTCGGCAGCCGGGTCGAAAAGCACGTGCCATGTCCAGCCGTGCTTCTGGTCTTCAGTGAGCTTGCTGTCGGCGCCTATCTCACGCTCTGGAACGGTATATGGCTTGAAGGTCTTGCCGTGGGCGGCATCCTCGGCAAGGATGAGCTTGCCCTTGCCGTCATAAAAGGACACGCGACCGGTTCTGGTGCTTACAACGGCACGCACAGACGACGTGGACACCTCTACATCGGTGCCCTTCTCGCTGACGTTAAACTGAGGGGCAGCGGTCTGGGGAACAATGATGAGACTCTGTTTGTCAGGGAAAGCCTGACCGGCTGTAGACTCCACGCGGATTATCTTGTCGCCAACCACCTGAAGGCGCACATAGCTCGGCCCACCGACAGAATGGTCGGTGACACGCACGGTGACAAAGCTGCCGCTCTTGGTATAACCGGATGCACTAAGCATTCCCGGCGATGCCATCAGCAGCAGCGTCGAAACCATGTAATTTCGAATTTTCATAAATAAAAGTAAGATTTTTATGTTATTAGTGCTGTAATAGTTGATATCACAGGCAAAGATAGAATAAAAAAATCAAAATGACACAGCAATTTACATATTTATTTTAATGAATGACCGTCATTGAATAAATATTTGAAGCATTTTTGTCAACTTGAAAAAAACAGTTGCTGCCCGGCGCAAATTGCGGGCTGCAAGAAGGTGGTAAACGTAATGGAATGTTTTTAATTGCGCGTAAGGCCCACAGACCATTCACAACGCCATGCAAGAGACAGACGGGATTATTTACCCATCTGCTTCTTGCGGTATTGCAGCGGCGTGGAGCCGTACATGTCAGAGAAGAACTTCGCGAACGAACGTGCATTGCTGAACCCGACTTTCTCTGCTATCTGCTGAACGGAATAATCATTGTCATGCAGCATTGTCTCTGCTTTTCTAAGCCTGAAATTCCGGATGTATTCCGACGGCGTGAAGCCGGTAAGGCTTACCATGTGCCTGTAGAGCTGCACACGCGACGTGCCTATGTCGGCAGCGAGCGTTTCCACGTTAAGGTCTTCCTTGCTGTAGTTGTCGGCAATATACGAATCTATTCTTGCAAGGAGCTTGCGCTGCATCGGCGACAGTGACGGTGCTTTTTGCTCTTTGCCCTGCGCCTCTGCTGCCTCTGCCGTGGCCTGCTGCCGTGCTGCCTCCTCACGCTCGTTGCCGCGCTCGTGCCATTTCATGAGATTGCGCATACGCAGCTTCAGCACGTCGAAGTTGAATGGCTTTGTGAAATAGTCATCAGCGCCGCTCTCAAGGCCTTCTATGCGTTGCTCCTGGGCGAGACGCGCGGTGAGCATGACAAATGGTATGTCTGTTGTCTCCTCGTTGGCCTTCACCTTGCGGCAGAACTCATTGCCGTCCATGACTGGCATCATGACGTCGCTGAGGATGATGTCAGGATGATATTTTATGGCCTTTGAAAGACCGTCGCGGCCGTTGGTAGCGTTGATAACCTTGAAATCGGAAGCCAGCTCGCCGTCCATGAACTCACGGAAGTCGGCACTGTCGTCAACAAGCAGCACTAGCGGATGGCGCTGACGGCGTTCGGCATCGAGCTTACGAGCGAACTTCAACGGTTCTGAGCGGTGGCCGCCCTTGCTGTGTGCAGCGTCATCATCATTTTCTTCTGCCTCATGCTGTGCTGATGGCTTCCCGCCGTTCTCATTCTCGTCATGACCGCCGTCACTGCCGGAGTCTGTCTTTCCGGCAACAGCAGGCGTATTGCCGGTACCATTGTCAGACGACTTGTCATCTGCTGTCTCTGTGGCTGACGGCACTTCTCCGGCCGAAGGCGCATGTTCTCCGGCATCCTTCTTGTCATGTCCGGCAGTATCTCCGCCATCACCTGACTGGACGGCTTTATTCTCATTATCTTCTTCAACCTCTTCAACGGCATCAGAAGCTGTTGTATGCTGTGTATTTTGCTGTTCGCCGCTGTCTTCTGTCTGTACTGTCTGAGCGTCGTCTTCATCAGGCTGCTCGTCCTTGGCTTGCGGCATGACTCCTTCTATCCGCGACACGTCAAAACGAATTGGTATGTCAACGGTGAACACAGCGCCGCCGCCAGGGTTGTCGGTGATGGTTACTGTTCCGTCGTGAAGCGTCACGAAGTTCTTCACGAGGCTCAGCCCGATGCCGCTGCCGCCGTATGGCTGCATGCTGGTGCCGCTGACCTGATAGAACTGGTCGAACACCTTCTTCTTCTCTTCATCGCTGATGCCGCAGCCGGTGTCGGCAACGGCTACGCTCACGATGTCCTCTTTGCGTCCTTTTGCGGCATCACGCACCAGCACACTGACCGTTACGGTCACCTTGCCGTTCTCTGGAGTAAACTTAAAGGCATTTGAAAGAAGGTTGTTGAATATCTTGTTCACCTTGTCGGCATCGAACAACATGTCAAGCGACTTCACTGATGAGCGAAACTCAAGGCTTATGTTCTTTCCGTAAAGGAACTTGAAGTCCTGGCATACCTTACGCACTACATCGATATAATCGCCCATTACGGCATTCAGCTTCTCCTGGTTCTTGTCCATCTTCCGGAAGTCGAGCACCTGGTTCACGAGCATCAGCAGTTTGTTGGCGTTGCGCTCTATGAGCTCAAGCTTATGCCGGCGCGACGGGTCACTCTCTTTCTTTACCATCTGCGTAACAGGTCCGATGATGAGCGTCAGCGGCGTGCGCAGCTCGTGTGATATGTTGGTGAAGAAGTTCATGCGCAGCTCGTCGGTCTCCTTCTTCTGCGCCGCGATGCGCTTCTCGGCATTGCGGCGCACCTGAGCGCGCTGTTTCTTTATCAGATGACGGCGGTAAAGCAGTACGGCGGCAATGATGAGAAGTATGTAAAACAGCTGTGCCCACACTGAGAAGTAGAACGGCGGGTCGATTATTATGCTCAGCTCGCTTATCTCATCGTTCAGCGTTCCGTCAGGGGCGATAACCTTTACCTGAAGGGTGTAATGGCCTGACTCCAGATTTGTGAACTGAACGACTGGATTGTCCTGCGGTGTCATGATCCATTTGTCGCTGAACCCGTTAACACGGTAAACGAAACGGTAGCGTGACGGCACGGTAACATTGTCTGTGGCAAGATGTATGGAGAAGGCGTTCTCGCCGTGGTGCAGCTCAAGCACACGAGTGCGGTTCAGCGCCTCGTCGAGTATCACACGCCCGTTGAACTCCTGGCCGACGCCTATATCCATGCCGAACACTGACAGGCCGCTGAAGACGGCACGTGTGTGCTGCTTGCTGTGGGTGACATGGCTGGGAATGATGTTTATGCCGTCCTGGCCGCCTACAACAATTTGTCCGTCGTGGGTGCGGCATACGGCACGCAGGTTGTACTGATGGCGCTGAAGGCCGTCAAGGCTGTTGAAGGTGACAAGCAGAGGCGTCCATTTGCCATCGCCGTCTTTCTTCAGCGTGACCTTGGTAATATAAAAGTCGGAAATGAGCCATACGGCCCCGTTGCCGTCTTCAATGACTGAGCAGCCCACTGATACCGGCATGCCGTTGAGGTCGTTGAACACTATTGTCTGGCCGTTGTGCGGGTCATACATCTCCATGCCCGACGGCGTGGCCATCCATATCAGCCGGCGGCTGTCCATGATTATCTGGTTCACGGACGGACTGATAAAGGTCTGGCCGGAACGTGTCAGTGTGTAGTTCGAGATCCTGTAAGTACGGCCGTCCATGACAGAGAAATTCTGCGAATGGCCGAAGATATAATTCCCGTCCGGCGTTACGGCAACGCTGTTTATGAAGTCATTGGGCAGCGATGAGTTGGCCTGGTTGAAAGTGGTGAAGCGCTGCGTTGAGGGATTGAATATCTGCACGCCGCCGCCAAGAGTGGCTATAATTATGTTTCCCTGTTTGTTCTCGGCCATCTGCCACACGCTGTTGCACGACAGGGCGCCCGGCTCACGCGAGGCATGCCACGCCGTCCACTTACCGTCCTTGTAACGGGCCATGCCGCCGTTGAAGGTGCCGAAGTAAAGCGAGCCGTCGCGAGCGGCAAGGCTCGACACGACGACATCAGTGAGCAGACCGGTCTGCGCCTTGCCATAGTGCACGGAGACTCCGCTCTGACGATTGTAGCATATTATGCCGTTGTCGTTGGAGCCGCACCACAGCAGGCCGCTTTTGTCCTCTGATATAGTACAAATATCGCCGAGCGGAATGGTTGTGAACTTTGATGACTGTGAAGAATAAAAAGACAAGCCGTTCTTATAGCCGCCTATCCACACATGCCCGAACTTGTCGGCATAGACAGAGCAAAGGGTGTTCTCACAGACTGAGCCTTCCATGTTTGGCACGTAGGTGTAGTTGGTGATGAGATGCTGACCTATGTTGACGACGTAAAGTCCTTTATGGTCGGTAGCTATCCACAGATTATGGCTGTTGTCCTCTGCTACGGATTTTATTATTATCTGGTCATCCGTGCACGGCAGACCAACGGAACGCAGGAACTCCGGAAGTGTGTCAAACCAGCGGCCGAGTGACGCTGAATAGACAAAAGACACCATGGCGCCGCCGATGAACACGTTACCGGCATGGTCGATGTCTATTGAGAACGTACTCTCACGTCCGCCGGTGAGCGTATAGACATGCCTGTCTACCATGAGCACTCTGCGGTGACGGCCGTCAAGCTTCAATATCGTGCCGTCACGGTATATCACTCCGAGCTTTCCGTCTGGATAATTAGTCATCTCGCAAACGGAACCGACAGGAATAGTATTTCCGCCACGGTCGGAGAGTCTGAACAAGAAAGGTTTTAAGGATGTGTGATCAAGAAAATACAATCCCTTGCCGTAAACAAAGAACCACATGTCTTTGTTATTGTCAATGAATATTCTGTCGGGAGTGCCCTTTATGCCAATTGTCTGGAGCCAGTTGGCCGGATTGCGGTCGAACTTCTCCATCTGATAATTGAAAATGTTATATCCCATTGCAGTGCGCACCCACAGGTCACCGGTAAAGTCCTGCTGGACTGACTCAATGGAATTATTTATCAGGGAAGTATTGTCATTATTGTCATAAAAGAAATTACGGAAGCGGAAGCCGTCATAGCGGTCAAGGCCTGACTCTGTAGCTATCCATATAAAGCCGTTGTTATCGCGCACCACGTCATTAACCTGTCCGTTGCTCAATCCGTCCTTGACTTCAAGAGAATTGAAAGACAGCGTGCCCTGTACGCCACGCGTCGACAAACTGCAGCACAGCAGCATCGTCGCCATCGCAAAACGCCGAATATAATTTAATAAAGCCCTCAAAGCTGTAAAAAGTTATATAACAAACAAATTCAAAATATCCTTCTCAATAATATAGATTAATGACATGAAGTAAGATTGCAGCAACAAAAGCGAAACATAATGCTGACAAAATGCGAATAATCATGTCCCAAAAGCAAAATTAATCAGTTTTTTCGAAAATAACAAAAAAACCAAGAACAAAAATCAAATGATTATCCGCGATAAGCAAACATCTGCTATCATAAAAGGCATACGCAATAAGCAAACATACGTTATCATAAAAAACATACGCAATAAGCAAACATACGTTATCATAAAAAACATAAGCGATAAGCAAACATACGTTATCATAAAAAACATATACGCTATCATGAGTGAGCATCTCCGAAGCTCTGCCGCACAAAACAGCTACATAAGCACTCACAGCCCCGGAGGGGCTAACTCACAATAACCCCAGTCTAAGCGAGGAACGAGCGCAGACTGGGGATACACGCCAACTCCACCAATCTCACAGCCCCGGAGGGGCTGACTCACAATAACCCCAGTCTAAGCGAGGAACGAGCGCAGACTGAGGAATAAGACCAACTACCTCCCTTCACAGCCCCGGAGGGGGCTGACTCACAATAACCCCGGTCTAAGCGAGGAACGAGCGCAGACTGGGGATACACGCCAACTCCACTCACAGCC
>OMUH01000111.1 GCA_900314195.1 uncultured Prevotella sp. | reverse complement strand
AGATTCGTTTGAAATGTCTAAGATTAACCACACCACGATTTAAAATTCAAACATAGACTTTTAAAGTTTGCTAAAATGATAATGCGTCAGTAGCATAGGATGTCAATAAATTACAGGAGTTCTATGTGCACATTTTTGTACCATGTACCACGTGACCATCTGATAATCAATCAACATTATATTCCCACATGAAAACATGCGTACAATACCCTGTGCGCGCTTCATTTCTCAACAATGGTTTTTACGCCTTTCTGCGTCTGAGTATGAAGGCACATTTCTGTCATCCCGACAACTTGGGAACCAAGAGATGCACGGCCACTGCTAATTGACATCTTTTTGTTTAAAAGTTTGCGTAAGTTATTTTTAACCATCATATAATAACGGTAACAGACATTTTTTACAAACAAAAAATAATTTTCCTGACACACAAAAATATAATGATTTTTATTGCCGGCTGCCAAGCATGAAAAGCATTCAATATTATAGTAAAAACATACGACAAACCGATTTTCAAAACTTGCAGAAAAACGCACTGCAATATTGTTGGTCGTGTGGAACGGCATTCTCGCGTATCTTACAACAATCTAATATTCAGACACTTGTAAATTCATTACATTTATTTTGCATTAAAAATAGCTTATTTTGTAATAAAACAAGAAAAACAAACACTATGTTCAGGCATCGCAAAGCAATGCTTTAGAAAAATATCTCTCAGCTACAGAAATTTATCTCATTGCTTTACGACCGGAAAACGAATGATTTGCTAAAAAATGGCAATATATACAAATTTTATGCAATTACCATAATTTTTCATACTTCAGTAGGAAATATTTCTGAGCCCGTTTTTTAGTTAATATTCTTTAATTTCTTCTGATTTATTTTTACAAATAAAATATCACGCAACAAGATTTTTTTTAAAACATGCGGATGCCCGTCTTTTTGTTTATTTTGCAAATATATTGATTAGAAATAATGAGCAGATATGGAACAGACGACAAGACTATATCCTGTAGGAATTCAGACATTCTCTCGCATTATACATTATAAAAGAGATATATTTTTATGTTGACAAAACGGATGTTGTATGGAAATTGGCGCACCATGCTGCATTTGTCTTTATGAGCCGGCCGCGACGGATCGTAGAGTCTCTGCTCACATCAACACTTGAAGCCTATTTCAACGGCGACAAAGAACATATTATGCAAGCTGACATAATTCATACAGGAACTAACATTAAGCTGAAAAAGTTTGCATATATGACGATTGAATAGTATCTTTGTATCTACTAATAAATCAATTTACGATTATGAAAAATCTAACTGTTATTCTGCTGCTGGCTTTTACATTCTCTTTACCAATGCTTGGTCAGGAGAAAAATGGCACACTGACTTCCAACAACATACTTGAAGTTACAGTGCCTTCCAATCTTAAAATCAAGGATAATATATTTCTCATCAACAAATCGCCATATCTCATACTTCAAGCAATGGTAGCCATCCCTCAGCCTAGCGGTGGATATGATCTGCTTGGAAGCACCGCTTATTTGACTGCCGACGAAACAGCTACAATTGCCTCATTCGACAATAACGGACTTAAAAAACTCAGAGGAAAGACTATTGCCATAAAGGTTAAAGGGGCGAAGGTCTTCACCGGTGAAAACAGAACAGGTGTCGCTACTCCTTATGGAGGCGTTGGCGTAGCCCATACTGAGATTTCTTCCGACCTGGTCAATAACATTGCCCCTGAAGATATTACATATTCCTTTGACGTTAAAATGCACGAGGAGAATCATGATTTGTACATTGAGGTCTACTATAAAGGTAACGGGAAGAGCATTATGGATTTCTAAAAGACAAGAAGATTAGAGTTTACAAAAGCTTACAACAAATAGGAACCAGAAGATCGTACATAACTATTCAGCAAATGTTCAGTTTTTATAAGTAGTGTTCAAAAAAACAACTTCCGCAACTTCTCAGCAAGATATATGGCCGGCGGAAAGCAACCATCAGCCTTGGAAAAGCTGATGGTTGCGTAGCCCCAGTCTAAGCGAGGCACGAGCGCAGACTGGGGACAAACGCACAAGCCCCTTTCTACGTTCCTCGGAGAGTGACGTAATACAATGAAAATCAACATTGTGCCTCGCCGAGGCACTGAGCACAACAAACTGATTGTTTTTGACTGGCAAACCTTCATGGCTATGTTTAAACATGCAGGAGTTATTTTTTGCATCTTACTATTGCAGTAAACATCACATATACACAACAAAAAACGCGGAATGAAACATTCCGCGTTCAATAACATTAAAATTAAATTTCTTCTGCCTGTTGCAACTCTTTGTTTGAATCAGGCTGCCGTGGCTTCGCGCCAGACAAATTAAATTTCTTAAAACCGGAGAGCTTTATGTTCACTTCCGATCCACATGACCGGCCTATAGGAACCGGTTCCTGTGTTCTTCTGAATCACATTTCAAAGATAGTAAACAGAAAGAAACAAACCAACTTTTTCTGCCATTATTTTTCGACCGACATGCATATTTAACACTGTATGCGTGCACATGGAAAAATAGATTACAAACAGATTTCAGAAATCAAGCAGGCTGTTGCGCTGGTTGTTCATATAGTTGGTGATATATTCCTTTATGAAGCCCTTGTTATTGTCTATATACGTACGTACCATGGCATTAAGGAAGAACTTCGCACCAATCTTTCCGCCGCTGGCCTCACGCAGCTTGTCGAGCACTCGCTTGAGGTCTACATCGATGAAGATGCTGGCCTTGGAAGTCTTGTTGTTGTCCTGATAGGCCATGGCAAGGTCGGTAAGCTGTTTCATCTGCTCAGACGTAGGCGGATTAACATCATCGTCTACATTCTGCTGACGGATGTTCTGCAGCTCATCGTCGGCCTGACTGCGCGGACGTACCAGTCCATTGGCATCTGTCTCAAGATTCTGCGCACGCTCTATCATCTGAGCCATGTTCTCATTTTCCCTTGCTGTGTTCTTGGCTATTATCTGAGCCACATTTATTTTCTTTGGCATAACGGTCTGTATTTTTTGTTGATATTACTTGGTTGATGTAAGGCTGGTTATTTTCTTGACGAACGGCGAATTTCCTTAAGCACTGCATTGAAAGGATAGCGCACGGCCTCGTTCTGTTCAGACGTCAGCTCAAACGTGTTGTATTTAATTACACATTTCTTATAGTTTATCTCCGGCGTTACCGTTCCGAACTCTGACAGCACGTCGTCCTTGTCGTCCATGTCTGTCTCATCCGTTGCCGTGCCCATACGGGAATCTATGCGGTTGGGCACAAAGATGAACTTTGCGTGAATCTTTGCCTGGCCCGACTCTCCTATCAGTTTTATTGCCTTGGCATACTCAACCGTTGAGCGGAACGTGCCGCGGTCATACTGAAACGGCACGATGATAAAATCGGCTGCTTCAAAGATCGGATATAGTCCGGGCTCTTTCGGGTTGCCAGGAGCGTCAATAAGGAAAAAGCCCGGTGCTGTTTCAAAGCTGTGCATGTTCTGAGCCGTTGACGCGGAATCACTGATATTGATGCTTGCAATGTCGTAAGGAGCCTCGTAGGGCTGCGCCTTCTCCTTCTCAAGCAGTTCCTTCTGCACACGCAGGTCTTTCAACTTGGCAGCATTCCGCTTCTCGTCAAGCTTTGCCATGCGCTTTTCTATCTTCTTTATATCTTTGTCGGTCTGCATTTTCACAGCTTCCTCAACGGCTGGCAGCTCTTCGTTGCGTATTCCGTAAAGAGTTTTTTGATTGTCTGTGTCAATTATGCACACGTCTTTCTTCTTCTTCAGAAGATAATTGGCAAACAGCGCGCACAGTGTTGACTTGCCTACTCCGCCCTTCTGATTGCCGAAAAGAATAATTACGTTATTTTTATTTTTAGCCATCTTTTTTATTTTTTCCGGATGCAAAGATAATGAATAAACATCAGCATACGGACATTCAGCGATACTTTTATACTACATTAACAATGTTACGAGGTTTCAGTATATACATATAGCGTATTCAGATACAGCATGATTGCAAGTAAGCCAGTAAATCAGTATTGTCTGATACTGTATGGCAAAACAGCGGAAAATTAAAAAATTGCAATACAAAATATTCAGAATACCGTATGTCAGCAATGCAAAACATCAGGCATCCAAAACTTTAATATTTTTAAGTCTTAATCAGTAATACAAAAACGCAAAATACTACATTTCAGAGTTTTAGCTAAATTATCAATACAGAAGGCAGAAATACAACCATACAACTATAACAGGCTATTAGAATACCATAGTTTAAATGTGCGATGTTCCACATAATCACACATTACACTTTTGCAATACTGTATTGCAAAATATGAAGTATTCAATAAATACAACTCAGATATTCCGCAATTGCATCTGACTCAAATACCATATAGCACAAGCTTGATATTAAAGACATATCAAACTATTCAAGTTCAGAAATAAAAAATTAACTTGCGCATCTTTTCCGCAATATATATACGGCCGGTCAAAAGCACTAAGTCAGCCTTTTCATGGCTGACTTAGTGCACTGCTCGTGAATCAAAACCAACGAGAGTATTTTTGAAACAAGTTCGAATAAAAATATTACAAAACCGTTACCTTATTACGAAGGCCATCGTTTTGACAATAACTATGTCATAAGAAATTAGCCACGGCGTTTAAGAGAGAGTTTTGCCGCACATTCCTGGCACAGACCTTTTATTACGAAATTTGTGGAACTGACAATATAGCCGTGAGGTATTGACACGTCAGGCACAGGTGTATCATAAAGGCAAAAAGTCTTATGACAGTTCTCACAGAAGAAATGAACATGCTCATCGTCATCAGCGTCTCCGTCGGCATTGCTTCTGTAGCACGGTTCATATTTCGTTTCGCCGTCGCCGTCTTCTATGACATGTACAAGATGGTGTTCTTTGAAAAGCGTGAGTGTACGGAATATTCCTGACTTGTCAATCGTCATAATACGCGTTTCAAGCTCGCTCATTGATGAAGGATGCTCCTCGGCAATAAGCTCACGATATATTATTATTCTGTTTGATGTAGGGCGCACGCCGTGCCTCTTCAGTATCTCGCCGCAAACACCGTCATTCATTTTAACCATATCAAAAAATTCTTTTAGTTACAAATGATTTTAAAATAATATCCGCAAATACCTAAACAGATGTATTTTCACTCTTTGGCATGGACCATTCCTTGTGCCGGCCCTGAAACTATGTTCGATAAAAGAAACAGGGATATTTTTGAGGACCGGCACATTTCTGTCCACCAGATACAGAGGAGCCGAAGTGGGTACACGTTCCAGCATTTGAATAATAGCTGATAGTCATTTAATTTAATATATGTGACATGTCTCATTCATATTGATAATAATACCAATATGTGCTGCCATAGTTATCACGCAGCTGGTTCTGCCTGATCTGCGGGTCTGGTGTTTTCAGATACAAAGAACGATAGTCTTTGAAATCAGCATCCATAACACTTTCGTTATACACAATCTTAGGATGAGAGCGTTTGTGAGTATAAAGTACAAGGGCTTCGCGTATATGCAGCGGCAGCGCTGACAGCCGGCCGCTGTAGCGTGTTGTCAGCAAACGTGCAAACCCGTCGAGGTTCTTGTCGAGCATGAACGCCGTGAGGCGGTGCTCGAGCGTCAGCGGATAAACGCGCTTTCCCTTTCGCAGGAATATACGGACATGAGGGTCCTGCCACATCAGAATATGCACGTCAGGACATGACGCCTTCATGACTGCCGACCCGCCGACGACTGGATATGTAAAAAGACGACTGCCAAGGGTATGTGTTTTCTCAAGGCAAATTATCCTCAGCGCGGTGAGCGAGGAATCTGTTTCCTGCGAATAGCGTCCCACCTGCAGGGCATCGGCATAACGCTCATGCAGCATCAGATATTCCATTTTCGCCCGGTAATGATAAACAGCGTCATTATTGCTGAAGACTGCTGTCATCACCATCATCACGCACAGTGCAAACAGATTCACCCACAAGTGCTTGGTGAGCACATGTCCCTCACGCATCGGAATCCGCTCGAGCACCTGTGTCTGACGCGCCACGGCCACGCCGCCGCCCCATATCAGCAACAGCACAGGTCCGGCTACCAACCATACTCCCAGCGACAGGCTGCCCGTGGCATCGGGCTTTACTGCCGTCAGCATTGTAAGAAATAGCAATGACGGGAAATAGGTCAGCGTGTGCGTGCGTCCCTCAAGACGGGTTACACGATATATCACCACCT
Organism: uncultured Prevotella sp.; assembly: GCA_900314195.1. Lineage (GTDB taxonomy): Bacteria > Bacteroidota > Bacteroidia > Bacteroidales > Bacteroidaceae > Prevotella. The sequence goes on along the minus strand of OMUH01000111.1, from coordinate 36,329 downwards.
GAAGCAAAAACAATATCAGAGTGATCAGCACAGCCCCGTAAAGGAGATCGTAATGAGTGACCCCGTGCGAGAGAATGTGCTGCGTGACGGCAAGACAGTAGCCCTGCCAGTCGTAAAGGAAGAAAAATACAAAAAAAACAAAAACAATAGCCGCGGTCACCTTTGTTATGGCCGGGCTATTTACAGAATGATACATTTTATAATTATATAGTTACTTGGTTTTCCAAAACCTGTCCTCACATTTGCTGACTGCCTATACCAGGCGCAGCACCTGCGCCGTACGTGCCGGCACATACAACTTCAGCCACTCTTTGCCCTGCTGTTCATATAGTGCGTCATACTGCGTAAGATGGCGCATGCCATCATCGTTAAGGCCGTTTCCACCGTATTTCTTGTTGTCGGAATCGAGCACGATGTCATAGCCGCCCTTCGGTACAAGGAAGCCATAGTCAGTGAACGACCGTACCGGTGAGAAATTGAACACGAAGAGCAGCGGGCCGCGCATGAAGGCAAGCACCTGATCGGCGTCGTTATGCCATATCTCAGTAACAGGCGTATTGTTGAAATTCTTCTCCGAGCGTATCACAGCGAGCATGTCACGGTCGAAGTCGCCGAGGTAATGATAGCACAGCGCAGGGTCATCAACGAGATGCCACTGACGGCGCGCATATTTATAGCTCCATCCGTTGCCCTCACGCGGGAAGTCTATCCACTCAGGATGCCCGAACTCATTACCCATGAAATTAAGGTATCCGCCGTTTATCGTTCCGGCCGTAACAAGGCGAATCATCTTGTGCAGGGCAATGCCGCGGCGCACGTTGTCATTTTCATCGCCGATGCGGAAATGCCAGTACATATCTGCATCAATAAGCCGGAATATAATAGTCTTGTCGCCCACGAGTGCCTGGTCATGGCTCTCACAATAGGAGATTGTCTTCTCGTCGGCACGCCGGTTGGTTGTCTCCCAGAAGATGCTGCTCGGCTTCCAGTGCTCATCGCTCTGTTCCTTAATGGTCTTAATCCAGAAATCAGGTATGTTCATGGCCATGCGGTAGTCAAAGCCGTAGCCGCCGTCCTCAAACTTTGCAGCCAGCCCCGGCATACCGCTCACCTCTTCAGCAATGGTTATCGCATCTGGATTGACCTCATGGATGAGTTTGTTGGCAAGGGTCAGATAGCAGATGGCGTTGTCATCCTGATGGCCGTTGAAGTAGTCGGCATAGTTGGTAAATGCCTCGCCGAGGCCGTGGCTGTAATAAAGCATAGAGGTAACACCATCGAAGCGGAAACCGTCAAAATGGAACTCCTCAAGCCAGTATTTGCAGTTGCTGAGCAGGAAATGTATAACGTCATCCTTGCCGTAGTCAAAGCAAAGGCTGTCCCATGCCGGGTGTTCATGGCGGTCGCCGGGATAGAAATACTGATTAGGATCTCCGCAGAGGTTACCCAGCCCTTCCACCTCATTCTTTACGGCATGAGAGTGTACAATGTCCATGATGACGGCGATACCGTTCTGATGAGCCGCATCGATAAGCTCTTTTAGCTCTTCCGGAGTTCCGAAACGGCTTGACGCAGCGAAGAAACTGCTGACATGATAACCGAAACTGCCGTAATAAGGATGTTCCTGAACGGCCATTATCTGAATGCAGTTGTAGCCGTCTTTTATGATGCGCGGCAGAACGTTGTCCTTAAACTCAGTATATGTGCCCACGCGCTCGGCATCCTGCGCCATCCCGATGTGGCATTCATATATCAGCAGCGGCGTTTTGTTCGGCTTGAACTTGCGTTTATGCCATTTATATGCCGCCGGTGCCCACACCTGTGCAGAGAATATCTTCGTGGTGTCGTCCTGCACCACCCGCTGTGCCCATGCCGGTATGCGCTCACCATGTCCGCCGTTCCAATATACATGCATTTTATACAGCTGACCGTGTGCCATTGCCTTGCGTGGCACGCGCAGCTCCCAGTTGCCGGTGCCCTCAACACGCTGGCAGCGGTATTCTTCCTTTTCTTCCCAGTTGCTGAAATCGCCGACAAGATATATATCTGTGGCATTCGGTGCCCACTCGCGGAACACCCATCCCTTGCGGTCGTGATGAAGACCATAATAATCATAGCCGGAGGCGAAATCGCTCAGCGACATATTGCCGTTCCCGGTGAGCTGGTTCATTTTCCACACCGCATGCTCGTGGCGGCCGCGTATGGCGTCTTCATAGGGTGCAAGGTAGCCGTCATTGGCCACAATGCCTATGTGCTGCTGAAGCACTGTTTTCTTTGATTGTTTGTCTGCCATTTTAATGTGTAATTAGATTGGGTTATGGTTTATTTTGTATGGTTTCTTAAATTAATTGCTTATCATCACAACAAGAACAGCCACTGCATGCTTATCAGCTACTTCTTTACCCGGCATAGCTCATTCGCCGGTTTACCATGCGTTTTATCTCTGGTTTGCACAAAAAGAAGATGCGGACTGCAGCACCGGACATGCCGGCGCGCAACCCGCTGAAAGTCTTTTGTCTTGTTCTGTCAGGCCTTCACCTTAAAGATGGCCTTGTGAATCTGTCCTTTGCCGATGCATGGCTGATGACCGTCCTGCGGCCAGAAAATAGCAAACTCACCTGGACGGCAGTTCACGTATGTCTCTGCCTTTATGCCGGGATATTTTGTCACGTCTTTCTCAGCGTTGTATTCTGCCTGCGGCAGATCCTCAAGAGGCAGATAGCCGTAAGTCTCGTTGTTGTCGAGCGGTATCTGAATGTCGAGCATGTTTTTATGAGTCTCGAATGTAGCCTCATCGGCGGTCTTGCCTGTAGCCGTAGTGATGTTCACAAACAAATCCTTGTCCTTGATGAAATGCTTGCCGGCCTCAAGCTTGTTAAGGTCGTGTGTCTTAATGAAGTTAACAACGTCGGCGAACAAAGGGTTCAGGCTGACGTATTTCTCAAGATTGTCTAATGTGTCAACTACCATTTTTTCTTTCCTTTTTAATATGTATTTATAATGTTTGTATAATAACTTTTTTTCTTCACCTTACCGGCTGACATACTGTTCACTGACATGCAGCACTCAAAAGGAATGGTTATTGAATGATTCGCTTCCCGTCCTCGTATGTTCCCTGGGCAACGACATTGCCGTCACGGTCTTTCTCCACAAACGGACCGTTGCGGCGGTCGTTGAGATAAGAGCCTTCAAAACGCTTGCCGTCCTTGTCTTCCTCTATGGCCATGCCGTTGCGCATGCCGCCGCGGAAGACACCCCGGAACTTATCGCCGGACGCAAAATGAATGATAATCTCACCGTCGACCTTACCGTCGCGGAACTGGCCTTCATAGACGTCGCCGTTTTTCTTTGTCAGCTTTCCGTGACCATTCATCTTGTCATTCTTCCACTGGCCCTCATATATATCGCCGTTACGCCATATCAGCGTGCCGGTGCCGTCCTTGGCGCCTTCAGAAAAATGACCGGTATACTTGTCACCGTTGTCGTATCTGAAGATACCCTCTCCGGTGCGTTCTCCCTGCACATAATCACCTTCATAGACATCGCCGTTCTGAAACTTATAAATACCCTTGCCGTTCTGTATGTCGTTCTGCCAGTCGCCGATATACACGTCGCCGTCGCTGTAGTGATTAACTCCGTGCCCCTGACGCTGGTTGTCCTTCCAGTCGCCGTTATAGGTGGTACCGTCGCCCCAGTCGAAGAAGCCATGACCGTTTTTCAAGTCATGATACCATTGCCCCTTGTAATAAGCCCCTGTGGCAAAAGTATATGTTCCCTTGCCCTGACGCTTGTCCTGCACCCAGTCGCCGTCATAACGGTCGCCGTTATAATAGTACATCACGCCATGCCCCTGCTGGTAGTCACGAAACCACAGACCCACATATTTATTATTGTTCTGGAAATAATAAGTACCCTTGCCGTGCTGCTGGTCCTGAAACCACTGACCTTCGTATTTCTCACCGTCAGAGAATGAATATACTCCATATCCCTGGCGCATGCCTTTTACATATTCACCCTCGTAAGTATCGCCGTTGCTGAACACTGTCGTGCCCTTGCCGTTCGGTTTCCCGCCGCTCATCTCACCTTTATACTGTCCGCCATCATGCGTGTGGCACGAGCCCAGCGTAATTTTCTGTGAGAAGGCCGGCAACGCTGACGCTGCCAACAGGAGAAATAACATTACATTATATATGGTGTTCCTTGATGTCATATTTATTTTTATACAGGCTTAGGTATCAGATAGCTTTAGATGAGAAGCAGTCCTTAGCTGCCACATCTGCCAAAGGAGCAACACTACATAAGAAGAAGCTGAAGACAGCAAAACAGCTCCATGACAGAATATCTATAACCGTAACATCACAAAAGTAAGAAAAACTTATTTAATGACAAAAAAGATTATATTTTTTTTAAAAAAAAGGCGTAACTTTGCCTTAAATTACGATTTGCGCTATTTGCATTTTGAAAATAAACTACATTTTAATCATATTGATATGAAATTTATAGGTATTATTCCGGCACGATATTCATCATCACGTTTTCCGGGCAAACCACTTGCCATGCTCGGTGGCAAACCAGTCATACAGCACGTGTGGGAGCGCGTGAATGACACACTCGGCAATGCCGTGGTAGCCACTGATGACAGCCGCATCGCTGACTGCGTAAAAGCATTCGGCGGACAAGCCGTCATGACACGGGCTGACCATAAAAGCGGCACCGACCGCATACGGGAGGCCATTGACAAGATAGGCGGCGACTGGGATGTCGTAATCAACATACAGGGTGATGAACCTTTCATACATGCCTCGCAGATAAAGGCTGTCTGCGACTGCTTCAACGACAGCAATACGCAAATAGCCACCATTGGCATTCCGTTTTCATCCATGGAGGCTGTCATGAACCCGAATTCTCCGAAGATTGTAACAGACAACAAGGGCTTTGCGCTATACTTCAGCCGAAGCGCCATTCCATTTATCAGAGGAGTTGACAAAGCGCAATGGCTCGGCCACTACCCTTTTCTGAAACATATAGGCATCTATGCCTACCGCACCGACGCGCTCAGAGAGATAACGGCACTTCCGCAGTCGTCGCTTGAGCTTGCCGAGAGCCTCGAGCAGTTGCGCTGGCTGCAGAACGGCTACAGGATAAAAGTCGGAATGACTGATGTGGAGACAATAGGCATAGACACGCCGGAAGACCTCAGGCGCGCAAATGATTTTCTGAAAACCGCAAACGACAATAAGTAAACGCAAACATTCATAACAACATAAAAGATGACCACGCCGCAACAGTTTCTGAAGAAGGTAAAGGACTATATTGACAGGAACAAGCTCTTCGATGCCTCAGCCACACACATAGTGGCTCTTAGCGGAGGTGCTGACTCCACGGCCCTTCTCATTGCAATGAAAGCCCTTGGATACAACGTTGAAGCCGCCCACTGCAATTTCAAATTACGCGGCAAGGAGAGCGACCGCGATGAGCTGTTCTGCCGGAAACTGTGCGAACGGCTCAATATAAAGCTGCATGTGGTTCACTTCGACACGCGCGAATATGCCTCCATGCATCACGTCAGCATAGAAATGGCAGCACGCACGCTGCGCTATACTTATTTCGAACAACTGAGAAGAGACATTGACGCCTCTACGATTGTTGTGGCGCATCATGTTGAAGACTGTGCCGAAACTGTTCTTATAAACCTTGTGCGCGGTACTGGCCTCGACGGACTTTGCGGAATACGTCCGAGGAACGGACATCTGCGCCGCCCGTTCCTCGGCATTACAAGAAAGGAAATAGAAGATTTCTTAAAATCACAAAAGCAGGACTGGGTGACCGATTCAACAAACCTTGTTGATGACGCGGTACGCAATAAGATAAGACTGAACATAATGCCTCTGCTGACAGAGATAAACGCCAAGGCTGCCAGCAACATCAGTGCCATGGCCGCACGGATGCAGCAGGCCGAGGCCATCGTCAACGACAGCATAAGCAAATTCACCGACAAAAGCCAAGACATAGTGTGCTATCTGCCGGCTGAGGAAAACGACAAGAAACTGGACACCGGAGCGATAATCAGCATAGACGCACTGAAGAAATATGTCTCTCCTGAATATGCGCTTTACAGTCTGCTCAAGCCGTTCAACTTCAACGGCCGGCAATGCGGCGAGATTACCACAAGTATAAGAAACGGCAATGCCAGCGGCCATATCTGGACATCGGACACACATGAAATGACCGTTCATTCACGCAGGATAATCATTGAGCGCATACATAACATCACTGACAAAGACATGATATTGCCGGAGGAAGGAACATACAGATACGATGCCTCCGCAAGCATAATATTCAAGACTGCCAGCGCCGGGAAACTGGAAATAATAAGAAACAATCATGACGTGGCACAAATTGACGCCGGCAAAGCGGTACTGCCACTGCACGTCCGCCACGTGAGAGCCGCTGACAGATTTGTTCCTTTCGGCATGAAAGGCTCAAAACTGGTAAGCGATTTCATGACCGACTGCAAAATGAATGTTTTTGAGAAAAAACGCCAGCTTGTCGTTACCGACGACAATGGCAGCATTATCTGGGTTGCCGGAAAACGCATAAGCAATAACTGCGCAATCTCAGGCAACACAAAGAAAGCAATAATTCTCGAACTGAAAGGATAAGATTACAGATTAAATATCCAAAGTCAATAAAATATCCGCCCAATAATCCAAATGCAGGGGTGCACGGCCTTTGCTTTTGAATTATTGGGCGGATATACATTAAAGATTATTTAAAAGGTTATTTATAATCAACCTTTATGACTATGACGCGAAGGCTCTGATCAGCTTTGTCTGTAGCTACTTTCGCGATATGCCAGTCAGACGGGAAGCATATCACGAAGCGTCCTGGCGTGGAACAGAAAAACTTTGCTTTTGATTTGTCATAGTCATAATGAATCACATCCTTACGCTCGTCATACTTGCAGTTAGGAACGCTCGATGCATGGTCAAGAAGCGCAAATCCTTCTGTTCCGCGCACTACAAACATAAAATCAATATGCTTGTAATGACTTTCGGAACGGCGTTTATTCAATGGCTCATTGCGGCTGTCCTCAACGCTTGCTGTCATCGATGTTCCCTCTATCTTATGCTTGCCTTTTTCTATTGCAAGCAAATCGGTATTCTGCAACCACGCGAAGAGAGCCTTCCACTGCTCCGGATTGCGGCGGTATTGCTCATAGAACTCAGTAATATTTACGGTAGTATCGGCTGACGCCTTAGTAAACCCATTGCGCCATTGTCCTTTTTTATACCATTTAGCCGCTTTCTTCTCTAGTTTTTGTTTTTGCTTTACCGAATCAGATACGTATGCAATATTTTTTTCAGCCGTTTTTCCGAAACAGAAAGACGGAACGGCCAGCAGGCAAGCAGTTAAGATAAAGCCATAGAAAGTTTTATTTCGCATAAAAAATAGATTTATCTGTTTTTGTTTTTCATATACCATGGATGCACGAAAGCACAATAAAGAATTAATGCAGCCGCGGCAAGCATCAATCCGGCAATCGATATATCAGGATGCTTATCCATTGATGAGTTCATCAAATCATAAATGTCTACATCACCTATACTGTATATAGACAATGCAATGCCCGTCCACAATCCTGCTTCCCACGAAATAAAGAACGAGCTCTGCGCCGTGCCTCTTTGACAGTGCTTGGCCAGCTTTATAAGAAACAGTAGATAGCGCGAGCTGACAATGCCCACGCTTATGCCGGCAAGAAGCGGCACCACATAGGTAGACATCCTCTGAGGACGGACTAGTTCTATAAACAGAGCAGCCATGATAAGGATTAACCCCGTAACAACCTGACTTCTCAGATCGGCATTCATAAACACATACTGTTCGGCAAGAACGGCAACGATCATTCCTGCAAGCAACATCAGATAGAAATGCAGGCTGTGGACGCAGCCCAGCATCAAGCCTATTATAAGCATAAACATGGCCAGGCTGAGAATAAGCGGCATTCCCTGCGGCAGCAGGAATCGGTCAAGTCCGTAAACACTTACTCCTTCGTCAGGCGCTTTGAACGGGAACGTCACTGTGTGCAGCAGAAGCCACGCTGCCGCAGCCAGCACGGCACCGAGCAAAAACACCTCTGCCGGAACAGGACACCAGAACATCACCAGGGATATAGCAGCCACAGGCCCTACTGCCAGAGGCAGACGCAACATCCACGATGCAGCGTAGAACGTCTGCGTGCGCCGGAAGCTGTCAGCAATATCCACGAACAGCGTTGATGCCAGGGTCTGCCACGCCACACCGTAACAAGCACCGAGCAATAAACGCAGGAGAAACACTATGATTATGCTCCAATAAGTGTCCTGCGTATCCATGGCCTGCATGTACATCAGAACCATGACAGCAGCCGTTCCTGCCATTGCCGCACCGCACACCTTATTACGTCTGAAGCGCTGTATGAGATAATTGCAGAAGCCGCCGGCCATCAGCATGCCCAGCACAAAGACCATGACACACCACATCATCTGCACGGCCGTGAAAGAGTCGGCCTGCATGACCGGCACGTAACCGCCTACCTGGGTATAAACCGCCGTCGACAGCAGAAAACCTGAAGCAGAAACTTTCAGAAAGTCACGATGCCACAATTTTATATGAACCGGTGTGTTTTGTGTGTACATAATTTTCTGTTTTTCGAAGATTTATATTTCCAAGTAGTTTCAAACGTCTGACAATGCCGTAATATCGCTATAATATCAAAACAAGCAAGCATGCCCCCTGAAGGGCAATGCTTTAATAACTCTCACTCTCAGAAGGAAAGCTTCCGTCTTTTACACATTTTATATATTCTTTCACTCCGTCGGTCATGCACTTGTTCATATCGGCAAAGTGTCTGAGGAACTTCGGCTTGAATCCCTGCGTCATTCCGAGCGCGTCAGCATAGACAAGCACCTGTCCGTCGGTACCGTTTCCGCCGCCAATGCCTATAGTGACGGCCCTGACCTCCTCTGTCACCTCTTTGGCAAGAGAAGCCGGAACCTTTTCAAGCGTGATGCCGAACACTCCGGCAGCATCAAGAGCACGTGCGTCGGCAAGGAGCTTCTCTGCCTCAGCCTCTTCCTTTGCTCGGAGGCCATAGCCGCCAAACATGTTTATGCTCTGCGGAGTCAGTCCGAGATGCCCCATGACCGGGATACCTGCATCTATAATGCCTTTTACAGTATCGACAATCTCCTGTCCGCCTTCCATCTTAACAGCATCAACGCCACTCTCCTTAATAATGCGAATGGCATTGCGTATGCCTTCCTCACGACTAACCTGATAGGAACCAAGCGGCATGTCGCAAATTACAAGACAATGACAGCATGCCCGTGCCACACTGCGCGCATGATATATCATCTGGTCAACGGTTATGGGCAGCGTATTGGCATTGCCTGCCATGACATTGCTGGCCGAATCGCCTATGAGAATACCGTCTATGCCGGCAGCATCAATAATGCCCGCCGTTGTATAGTCGTATGCCGTGAGCATTGTTATTTTCTCACCGGCACGCTTCATTTCCAAAAATGTTTTTGCAGTAATTTTCTTTTTGTCAGTTGTTAAGTATCCCATTATTATCCTAATTTTTAAACAAAATTTTCTATTAAGGACGTTCAATAAAAGCTATCATAAATAGCACTTAATATGTAACATTTAATATGTCACATTTAATATGTCACAATAACAAACAACCGCTAATATAAACTAAGCTTTTTTCTTTCTGTGGTCGTGATATATTTTCTTCAGGAAGGTTTCGTCGAGCCCGACATAATTCGGTATTACGGTACCTGCATATCCGCGTATCATACCGGCAGGATTTGTAGTGGCAAGTCCTACCACATACGCCCCCGAGGCCTTAAGCGCCCTTAGTCCGTTGAAGCTGTCCTCAAAGCCTACGCAGTCAACTGCCGACACACCAAGTGCCTCTGCCCCGCGAAGATAACAGTCTGGATCAGGTTTGCTCTTCTTGAAATTCTCACTTGTCAGAATCTTATCAAAATAAAGTTCAAACTCAGGATGCGCGCTATACACCTGTGCCATTTTCTTTTTGTTTGAGCTTGTCACCACAGCCGTACGTATGCCAAGCCCGCGCACTTCTCTTATGAATTTCTGAAAGCCGGCTATATACTCATAAGACATGCTGCTTTCAAACTTGTCAAGCTCATGAACAATGAAATCGCGTGCCTCATTATCAGAAGCAAAATAACGGGTCAGAATCTGATCAAGTGTCTGCCCTTTTATCTTGCGTGCCAACCCGCTGCGATCAGGATAATAACGGCTGAAAACAGAATCCCAAAAAACTGTATACTGCGATTCCGTATCGAACACTACGCCGTCAAGATCAAACAATGCTGCTTTGAACATAGTAAAAAAATAAAATAAAACCACGCCGTCAGCACGCAGAATGAATGCTGTCAAGCGCAAAACTTTCTGAATTTCACTGCAAAATTACAAAAAAAATATTCGGTATGATTTTTGTCAGAATAAAAAATGTTAAATAACCTGTTTGCTGCCTGTTTGGCCGTATAAAAAACAATATAAATAATTCCCAAAGTAGCTTTATATTGTTTACCTTTGCATTTGCCGCCTGCGATGAGACGGGCTAATAAACTGAAAAGAAAATACACACATGGCAAAAGACAGGACAACATACGTATGCAGCAACTGCGGACAGGAATCATCTAAATGGATTGGACGATGCCCGAACTGCGGACAATGGAACACGTTTAAGCAAATACGCATACCTGCCGGCGGCACCGGCGATGACAGTCCTGTTGCTGCTGTTGCAGAGGCTGCCGGCAGCACACGGAAACGGAACACCCCCGTCAGGCTGAGCCAGATTCCTGACAGCGAGGAGCCGCGCCTCGACATGGGCGACCCCGAGCTGAACAGAGTTCTTGGTGGTGGCCTCGTAAGAGGAAGCATAACGCTGCTGGGCGGTGAGCCCGGTATCGGAAAGAGCACGCTGACCCTTCAGACCATTCTGCATCTCCCGCAGATGAAAGTGCTGTATGTGAGCGGTGAGGAGAGCGCCCACCAGATCAGAATGCGCGCCACACGCCTTGACAGCAGCGCTCACGACAACGTGTACATTCTGTGCGAGACACAGCTCGAAAAAATTATAACGGAAATAGCAAACATCAAACCGCAGCTAATCGTTATTGATTCCATACAGACCATGGCCACTGACAAGATAGAATCATCGGCTGGCAGCGTCAGCCAGGTGCGCGAATGTGCCGCCCTGCTGCTGCATGTAGCAAAAACAAGCGGAATACCGGTTATTCTGATCGGACATATCAACAAAGACGGCATACTTGCCGGTCCGAAAATCCTTGAGCACATCGTCGACACCGTCATACAGTTTGAGGGCGACCGGCATTATATGTACCGCATACTGCGCAGCATAAAAAACCGCTTTGGAAGTACGTCTGAGCTCGGCATTTACGAGATGCGACAGGACGGCCTGCGGCCGGTCAGCAATCCGTCTGAGCTGCTGCTGTCAGCCGAGCACGAAGGATTGTCAGGCATAGCCATATCATCGGCCGTGGAAGGCGTACGCCCGTTCATGGTTGAGACACAGGCCCTGGTGTCGAGCGCCGCCTACGGCACTCCGCAACGCTCGGCAACCGGCTTTGACCAGCGACGGCTGAACATGCTGCTTGCCGTACTTGAGAAACGTGTCGGCTTCAAGATAATGCAGAAAGACGTTTTTCTGAACATCGCCGGCGGCCTGCGCGTCACCGACCTCGCCATGGACCTCAGCGTGATAGCCGCCATCCTGTCAAGTAACGTAGATACAGCCATTGAAACCGGCTGGTGTATGTGCGGAGAGGTCGGACTGAGCGGCGAGGTCAGACCCGTCAGCCGCATTCAACAGCGCGTATCTGAGGCTGCCCGCCTCGGCTTCGAACATATCATAATACCAAAGTTCAACGCCAAAGAGCCGGGTCTGTCAAAGCAGCCTATAGAAATAGTGGCTGCCGCGAAAGTAGAAGATGCACTGAAAGCGTTGTTCGGATAACCCGTATTTCCTGCTGAGAAAAACGTAAAAACAAGCACAATCAACAAGCACAATCAAAAAAAGCTTCTGTAGTTAATGTGGATTACAAGAATGCAGCAACCAACCGTCCGCAAGCTAAAATATTTTTGCTGTTATTCCGTGCTGACGTCCACAAGAGCCACAACCCTGCACGTGGACAATTGCCTGCCGGAAATGCGGAAGCTGTTTTTCACATACTACAATAATAAGCAATAAAATATAACAAACATCAACATAAAACAAGGAGAAAAAAAATGAATACAGACAGCAAGAAAAAGAAAGACGCCGTTATCATTGTCAGCGGCGGCATGGACTCCATAACCATGCTCTATGACAAGAAAGACGAGATAGCGCTCGGCATCAGCTTCAACTACGGCAGCAACCACAACAACCGTGAGATTCCGCTTGCCGAGATGCACTGCCGCCGCCTTGGCATTGAGCATATCACAATAAGCCTTGAGTTCATGCACAAATACTTCAAGAGCTCACTGCTGGAAGGTGCTGACGCCATACCAGAAGGCAATTACAACGAAGAGAACATGAAGTCGACTGTAGTTCCGTTCCGCAACGGCATCATGCTGAGCATAGCCGCCGGCATGGCCGAGAGCAGAAAGCTTAAAAAGGTGTTCATCGCCAATCATGCCGGCGACCATACCATCTATCCTGACTGCCGTCCTGAGTTTATAAAAGCAATGAATGACGCCACACGCCTCGGCACATGGGAGGGCATAGAAATCAGTGCCCCCTACACCCGCATCAGCAAGGCCGACATAGCACGCATTGGCAGACGCCTCGGCATTGACTACAGCGAGACATGGAGCTGCTACAAGGGCGGTGAGAAGCAATGCGGCAAATGCGGCACATGCATGGAAAGAAAAGAGGCCCTGCGCGAGGCCGGCATTGAAGACACCACAGAATATGAAGACTGACTGCATTTTTGCAACACCTGCTTTACAATAGTACACAATAAGCAGTCTTTTTTTAATAATTTGACAAATAAACAATACGAATATAAAAAAAAAATCGTATTTTTGCCACATAAGCGAGCCAGGGCAAAGCATTTGAAAGGTTACATAATGACCTGCAAAAAAATGGTTTTGCCGGCTGAAAAAATCTGTACGCTATATCATACTGACTATAATGACATGCTCTTATTGACATACTTTTATAATGTGAATGAAATAATGTGTATGAATTAATGTGTACGGATTTCCCGCAGCGAAAAAAGAAATTTTTCTAACTAAATAAAAGAAGACATGAAAATCGAAGATTTCAACTTTGCCGGCCATAAGGCCATTGTCCGCGTAGACTTCAATGTACCATTGGATGAAAACGGAAACGTTACAGACGAGACACGTATCAAGGGCGCTCTTCCAACGCTGAAGAAGATTCTTTCTGACGGCGGCGCACTTATCATGATGTCACATATGGGCAAGCCAAAGGGCAAGGTAAAGCCGGAACTCAGCCTCAAACAGATTGTAGGCAACGTCAGCCGTAACCTCGGCGTTGACGTAAAGTTCGCTCCTGACTGCGCAAAGGCCGACAAAGAGGCTGCTGAGCTGAAAGCCGGCGAGGCTCTTTTGCTTGAGAACCTGCGTTTCTATCCTGAGGAGGAAGGCAAGCCTGTTGGCATTGACAAGACCGACCCTGGCTACGACAAGGCTAAGGAAGATATGAAGGCACGCCAGAAAGAGTTTGCAAAGAAACTGGCTTCTTACGCCGACGTATACGTTATGGATGCCTTCGGCACCGCTCACCGCAAGCACGCATCTACCGCCGTTATCGATGAGTTCTTCGACAAGGACCACAAGATGCTCGGCTATCTGATGGAGAAAGAGGTAAAGGCCGTTGACAACGTTCTTAACAACATCAAGCGTCCGTTCACAGCTATCATGGGCGGCAGTAAGGTGTCAACAAAGATCGGCATCATCGAGAACCTGCTCACAAAGGTTGACAACCTTATTCTCTGCGGCGGCATGACCTATACCTTCGCAAAGGCACAGGGTGGCCACGTCGGCAAGTCAATCTGCGAGAACGACAAGCTCGACATTGCTCTCGACGTCATCAAGAAGGCTAAGGAAAACGGCGTGAACCTCGTGCTCGGCACCGACTGCGTAGCTGCTGACAACTTCGCCAACGACGCCAACACACAGGTATGCCAGGCCAATGCCATTCCTGACGGCTGGGAAGGCATGGACGCAGGTCCTGAAAGCCGCAAGGCTTTCGCCAATGCCATAAAGGGTTCAAAGACCATTCTGTGGAACGGTCCTGCCGGTGTTTTCGAAATGGATAATTTCACTGCCGGCTCACGCGCCATTGCAGAGGCTATTGCCGAGGCTACAAAGGAAGGTGCATTCTCACTCATCGGCGGCGGCGATTCTGTTGCCTGCATTCATAAGTTCGGACTGGCCGATCAGGTTTCTTATATCTCTACCGGCGGTGGTGCACTGCTCGAGGCTATCGAGGGCAAGGAGCTGCCGGGCGTTGCTGCCATCGAGAAATAAATGACAACTTAACATTTTAACATTCTATTAATCCGACTGAGAGGGTGCAGACGCATCCTCCCATGTCGGATTTTGTATTTTTCAAGAACCTACTAAGTTATAAATTTGCAAAGCCTGCAACATACAGGCACGGATGTTCATAAGAGAGAATCAAAACACTTGGCTGAATAAAAAAAATCAAAAAAATTATATATACACAAAATAAAACCTGCGCTTTAAAGTGCGGCACGTCTGCGAAAGACATGACAAGAATATATAAACGATTTTTTAACGTCCGAGTAAACAAAGCCTTATGATAACATTTCCGGGAAAAGATTAAAAAACATAAATGGACTGGTTAGTTAAACTATTTACAGACACCAACAGCGTGGCACACATTGCCCTGCTCTACTCTGTAGTCATTGCCGTAGGCGTATTCCTTGGCAAGATAAAGGTTAAGGGCATCTCGCTCGGAGTAACCTTCGTGCTCTTTGCCGGCATACTTGCCGGACACGTCGGCTTCACGGGCACACTTGACGTGCTTAACTTTCTGCAAGACTTCGGTCTTATTCTATTCGTATTCATGATAGGTCTGCAGGTAGGCCCCGGCTTTTTCGAGAGCTTCGGAAAGGGCGGCATACGGCTTAACATGCTTTCCATCGTCATGATTCTGCTCAACGTGCTGGTTATGTTCGGCTGCTATTATCTGTTCTTCGACACATCAGACCCCAACAACCTGCCGATGATGACCGGTACGCTCTACGGTGCCGTGACCAACACGCCGGGTCTAGGTGCCGCCAGCGAGGCCCTGCACACAGTGTTCGGCAACAAGCCTATACCCAGCATTGCCAACGGCTATGCCTGTGCCTATCCGCTCGGCGTTGTCGGCATCATTGGCTCAATGATTGTCATCCGCTTCCTTGCCCACGTCAACATCAGCGATGAAGACGCTGAACTTGAGAAGAAGGAAGAAGACAATCCTCACGCAAAGCCACATGCCATGCGCCTGAAGATTACCAACTCTTACATAGCCGGCCGCACACTGAAAGAAATCACCGGTTTCCTCAACCGTGATATTGTGTGCACAAGGCTCATGCACGACGGCAAGCTCAGCATTCCAAAGTTCAGCACGCAGTTTGCCCTCGGCGACGAGATTCAGATTGTATGCGCAGAGAGTGATGCCGAGGCCATACAGGCCTTCATAGGCCCTGTCACGGAAACAGAATGGAAGGAAGACGATGAGACGCGCCAGCAGCCTATGATAAGCCGCCGCATTGTGGTGACAAACACTAGCATGAACGGAAAATCACTTGGCAAGATGCATTTCTCATCGCTCTACGGCGTCAACGTGACACGCATCTCACGTCAGGGCATGGACCTCTTCGCAAGCCGCAACCACCATTTCCATATCGGCGACCGCATTCTCGTTGTCGGACCGGAAGAAAACGTAAACCGCGTGGCTGAGCTGATGGGTAACTCTGAGAAGCGTCTGAACGCACCTAACATCGGCACCATTTTCATCGGTATCCTTGTAGGTATTCTGTTCGGAAGCCTGCCAATAGCCATTCCCGGCATGCCTGTGCCTCTGAAACTTGGCCTTGCCGGCGGTCCGCTTATCATAGCCATACTCATCGGGCGCTACGGCTATCGCATAGGTCTGGTTACATACATGACAACATCGGCAAACATGATGCTTCGCGAGTTCGGGCTCGCCCTGTTCCTTGCCTCTGTGGGCATAAAAGCCGGTGCCGGCTTCTGGGACACCGTTGTTCAGGGCGACGGACTGAAATATGTTGCTACCGGTTTCATCATTACCGTGATACCAATACTTATTGTCGGAACATTTGCAAAGCTTAAATACAAATTCAACTATTACACGCTTCTCGGCATGATTTCCGGAACATACACAGACCCCCCTGCTCTTGCTTACGCCAACAGCATCTGCAACAGCGAGGCCGCAGCCATTGGCTATTCAACGGTTTATCCGCTTAGCATGTTCATGCGAATTCTAACTGCGCAAATTATTGTATTGTTCTTCTGCGGAGTATAAAAAAACAGAATAGAAAAACGGCTTGAGAAAAACTCAAGCCGTTTTTTTCTTTTGTAAAGTCAAAGAATCACTTCTATTTTTTCAGCTGTCATTTGTCCACATGCAGGGTGCGGACCTGGTGGCCGTCCGCCACTTGCACAGCCCCGGCAAGTGGATAATAGCATATTTATATTTTCCAATGCTAAAGCAGCAGGTTGTCATATTCCAAGACATAACACAACATGGCATACAGCTGCATGCCCGTCATCAGACACAGCAATAACGACGCTCCGCAACGTATGCCATAAGTAAGATTGTCGAAGAATGAGACGACACTGCGGCTGCGTCCCGCTACAAGATGAAAGCACTCGCCCATAATCGCCATAGTGACAGATATTATCGGAACGATGCCACGGCTGAAGCTCGACGGGAACAATGTGCCGCTGATGTTCAGCAGCACGGCATGCGGCAGTGCTGTAAGCAACAGCACTGTCACACAAGCCATCAACGCAATGACAACAGCCATGCGCCGTGCCATGCGCTCATTATAGCTCTTGGCTCCGTGCACGACAGTGTGCCACAGTCCGCTGCTCAGCATAGCGCCGGCACCAATGCAAAACAACATTACGTCGACAAGCAGAGGCAGAGACATATTCTGCGTGATATGCCCGAAAAGCCAGCGCAGTCCGCTGCCGGTGAGCAGGGAACGCAATGGCAGGTCGGGGAACAGCGAGGCCACGACCCACGAAAACAGTATCACGGCACACTGGGCCACAAGAATGCACAACGTCAACCATGACATTATCTTTCTCATCGGAACCACTGTCTATTCGTCATCCGGACGCAGGTTGTCTACATCTATAATCCCTACTTCAATGGCCTTGACGACAAGTCTTGTGGCATTGACCCCGTAACCGCCGGTGCCGTCGGGAAACAACTTCTGCACCAGTTCATTCTGGCGTTTCTCAAGACTTTTCACGCCGAAGGGCATGCCACGCAGAGAGGCTATCTGCTCCTTGGTATATCCCAGGGCAAGATGCCGCAGGAAACGCTCGTCGTATTCGTCAATCTCATAGTCAACGATAGCCTCCTGTCTGACTATCTCCTTGTTCACGCTCCGCTTGAAGCGAGCAACAATCTTCTCAAGAATGGGCTGGTTGAACACCAGCTTCTTGCCGTCCATGCAACTCGCCACGTCACCACGGGTGAGCAGCTCGCCGCTTTTAAGTATTATGCCGTCACAGCCGGCATCGAGAACGTCAACCCACAGTTTCTCATTAAGAATCTCACCTGTAAAGATAAGCACTTTCACATCCGGATGCTGTTCCTTCGTATGCCGGCAAATCTCTACGCCAACAGTGGTGCTGCCGCCGAGTCCAAGGTCGAGCAGCACCAGGTCAGGCCGCTGATTGCGCATCAGCTTCCAGTATTCCGGCTCACTGGCGGCCGTCCCGATAATCTCGGCCTCCGGAATATCGGTTTTGAATATGCCCTCAGTGCCCTTCAGCTCCAAAGGCACATCCTCTACTATTATTACTTTAAAATGCTCCATATCTTTTTTGGTATTATTATTTCAATCACAATATTTCCGCTGCTGCTTCTCACAGCCGTTATTCCGCATCCACGCATATTGGTGGCCTCTCCCACGTCGCGAATCATCTGGCGGCACAAAAGCATGTCAAGGTTTACCGTCAACGGCGTGAAATATTCTGCTGCCTCTTTTTCGCTCAGCGACAAGCTGCCCATGGATACAGAAAGCCTGACATAGCCATTTTCCATTTCGTCTGTCCGCACATCCACCTTACTGCCGGCAGCCTTCGACAGAATATCAAAAAGACCGTCCAGAGCATTTTTATCAATCACCAGCAGTATGCGGCTGGCCTCGCGGACAGCCTGAAGCGACAACATTGAATATAAGTCCTTATAATAAGCCGCAAGAGAGTATACCTGCTCAAGGTCAGCATTACCGCCCTTTATGATTTGCATTATGCGCGACGGATAATACATCGTTTCGTGCTTGAGTGCGCTGAGGCAGTTGTCTAGAATGGCATTCGACACATGATAGCGCCCGTTCTCATATTCAAGACGCTGCACACGCTCCTGAAGCGCCTCCTTGTCATGCAGGCGGCGGCCGTCGGCGGCCACTGCACGGCGGAGCGTTTCTGTAATATCTTTTACTATTACCGACAGACTGTCGGTAATGTTGTTCCCTATCACGTCGCGGCCGGCAAGCGCTTTCTGCCACATGGCCGTTATATCTGTGAGCTTTTCAGCAGCTGTGCCCCCGGCAAGCAGACGGCCGTTGATGCTGTTCACACAATCCACGCAGTAACGGAAATAAAGTTGCCGGCGGTAATACATAAAATAATATAACGGGATGATAAGCAGCAGCAGAAGAACGAGAATGACCACGGCAACCTGCTTGTTGCCCTCCGACTTCTGCATGCTTCTCACATAATGGGCAAGAGTGTTGTCTGTCGACAGCACATTGAAGAGGTCGGTATATGCCTTGTTGTATTTCCTGTAAGTATCCCATTTGTGCAAGGCAAGGGCTGCCACGGCAGTCTCGTTGTATACACTGAGCCTCACCATGCGCAGCCGCCTGAGCGTGTCAGTGCCCGAAACGGCAAGCCGCCTGTTTATCAGCGTCAGGGCTGAGTCTGAATATGCCATGGTTGAGTCAAAATGCAGATTTACATTGCAGCTGTATGCTTTTCCTGCATAATATTCTGCCAGTGTCATGTCAGAATCACGTCCTGCCAATCCAGTGTTTGCCACAGTCTTTGTCTTTGCATTTTGCCTGCCGGCAGGAATGTTTCCGTCATTATGAATGTTCAGAGACATCATCAGCGGCATGGCAAGCAACAGAGCCACAGACACAACGGTCATTGCCGTGCGGCTCACCATGCGACGGCGGCCCACAGGCAGCCGGAATGAGACCACTGTGCCACGGCCTTTATCGCTGCGGCAGAAAATGTCGCATACACTGAACAGTGATGACGTCTTCTTGTATTTTTCTATTATGCCTTTACAGTTGAGCAGTCCGAAGCCATGCCCGCCGGTATATGTCCTGTCAAAAAGATGGCTCACCTGCTCAGAGTCCATGCCACAGCCATTGTCCGCAACTGAGATCTCTGCATAACTTTCATTTTTTGTTACAGATATCGATATCCGTCCGCCACGCGGCGTGAACTTGCGGGCATTGTCAGCAATGGTGTTTATCATAAACATCGTCAGGGTCTTGTCGGCCTTTACGACGACATCTGTCTGTGGAACATCAAGTTCAACCCCTTGCATTTTGTATGCCGTAATGCCTCCGCGGACAATTTTCAGCACATCCTCAAGCTGAAAGCTGGTTATGTTTATGCTCAGCTCGCCACGCCGCATCTGTATCCAGTCAGTGAGCACCTTGTTGTAACGGTTTATCTGTTCGAGCAGCTCACCGACATATTCAAAGCGTTCACGCCTGATGTCAGCTGTCTCGTTATTCTTTCTGAGCCGTTTAATCTCATGCAGCATACGGTCGATAAACGGCGTCACGCTCGTCACGAGAGAAATCTTGGCACGGTGTTCCAGCAACCGGCGCCGAGCCTGGTCTGTCAAGGCCTGTTCCTCTTCTATTCGGCCGGTGAGCTGCGCGCATTCCTCCTCATCACGCGTCATGCCATTATGATATTCTTCCTTCCATCGTTCAAGCGGTTTCAGCAATGGCTCAAGACTGCGCACGCCCATGTGATGGCGGTTCACCATCAGGAGCATGACCATCAGCACTATAATAAGAATGAGAATGGCCACTATCATAACGTTGAGCTGCACCGACGATGAGCGAAGCTGCGCGGCACGGCTTTCAAGCAGCCTGTCCTGGCGGGTGCCTTCCTGAAGGTCTAGATATATGTTTCTGTTGTAGTCGCTGGCCCGTTTGTCGTCAAGGGCCGAATAAGTCATGCAAAGCTGCTCACGTATTGAGGCAACGAGGTCAGGTGCCTGCATGATGGCAGTGTCGGCATAAAGGGCGTTGTTCAGACAGATGAGCGATGACTTGTAGTCTGCAATATTAAAAAAGCAAGAGGCAAGGGTTCTGTTTGCGCCCGCCGACTGATAGACGTCGCCATAGGCCGCGAAAAGCCTCTGCGAGCGCTGTGCAAGGTTCCCGGCGAGAAGTCCGTCGGGCATGTCATCGGTATTGATGATATACAGCAGCGAGCGGTGCCTGCGCATCACGTCACGCGCTATGCTCCTGTCCTGCAAATGCTCTGAGAAAGCCTGCAGGGCCTGCGCCTGCCAGTAGGTATATCCGCCGTCGGCCGAAAGCACATAACAGTGCAGCAGGCAGTCCATCTCCCTTTCGGCAACATCAAGGCGGTCAGGGCCACGCAGATAATCACCGGCTCCTACATTATATAAATAGTTGAGATATTGTGCTGTGTCATGAAGCAGCTCATCGGCATTTATTCTCGACAATGCCTTTACGAACTTGTCTTTCTGTCCGAGATAATAATAATATGCTGAGGAGACAAAAAGAAACTCAGAGTTTGCGTATGCCATGCGTGCTGCCTGGTGCGGCGTAAGCTCATCATACGACTCACGTATCCTTATGATGCGCTGCAGCGCCTGCTCGTGATAGTCGTAGAATTCCTTGTTGCGCGATTCTCTCTGGCACAGACGCATCATCTGTACGTCGGCAACAAGCAGCTCTACCTGGTTGTCGGTAACGGCAAGCACATCTTCCAGACGGCGGGCAGCATCTGAATAATGCATACGGGCTATGCTTGCAAAGGCAAGGTTGTTCTGAGCCTCTGAGTAGCTCTGGTCATCACCGTCAGATGCCTTCAGTGCCTGCTCAGAATAGTATACAACGGAATCAAGGTTTCTGTAATGAAAGGCATAGGCCTTGCTGTTCAGCTTTTCGGCGACAGCGCTAACCGGACGCGAACAGGCTGAACATAAAAAAAACAGTGCCACCGTCAAGGCGACGATGGCACTGTTAAGAGCTATTCGCTTAAGCGCGTGCTGCCTTGATATAACCAAGAGCCTCAACACACTTGTCTGTTATTGCTTTCCAGTTCTTAGCTGCCACCACATCCTTCGGGAACAGCTTTGAGCCCATACCTACGCAAAGCACACCGGCTTTGATCCACTCGGTAAGGTTCTCCTTGTCAGGAGACACGGCACCTGTCACCATGATGTTTGACCAGCGCAGCGGACCAAGAACATTCTTTACGAATGACGGACCACCTACATTGCCGGCCGGGAACACCTTTGTAACATCGCAGCCTGCTGCCTGAGCATTGCTGATCTCTGACACTGAGCCGCAGCCAGGAGAATAAGGAACAAGACGACGGTTGCAGACCGGTGCAATCTCAGGGTTGAAGTTAGGACCAACGATGAAGTTGGCACCAAGCTGAATGTAAAGAGCAGCTGTAGGAGCGTCGATAACGGTGCCGGCACCGAGAATAAGCTCCGGGCATTCCTTGTCAGCCCATTTTACGAGCTCACCGAAAATCTCATGAGCAAAGTCGCCGCGGTTGGTGAACTCGAATACACGCACACCACCGTCGTAGCAAGCCTTTACGACATTCTTACAAACTTCAAGGTCTTTATTGAAGAACACCGGAACCATACCGGTCTCCTTCATGGCCGTCATAACCTGTACTTTATTGAATTTAGCCATTTTTTTATTGTTGATTTTAAAGCTGTCTACCTTTTTTTATTCTATTATCTCTGCACACGGCCATTGGCATTACCGCCTGCAAGTGACTCTACCTCTGCTGTGCTTACAAGGTTGAAGTCGCCAGAAATAGTGTGCTTCAGTGCTGATGCTGCAACAGCAAATTCAAGAGCCTCGCCCTGGTTTGCCTTTGTCAGCAGGCCGTGGATAAGACCGCCTGCGAATGAGTCGCCACCGCCGACACGGTCAATGATAGGGTTGATATCGTAGTGCTTGCTCTCATAGAACTCCTTGCCGTTGTAGATAAGAGCCTTCCAGCCGTTGTGTGTTGCAGAAAGAGACTCACGAAGAGTTGACACAACATACTTGAAGTCGAACTCCTTAGCCATCTGCTCGAAAATCTTGTGATAGCCGGCAGCGTCTGTATGACCGCCTTCCACGTCAGCGTCAGGCTTGAAGCCAAGGCAGAGCTGAGCGTCTTCCTCATTGCCGATGCAAACGTCAACATATTTCATCAACGGACGCATTACAGATATAGCCTTCTCTGAGGTCCAGAGCTTCTTACGGAAGTTAAGGTCAACGCTGACAGTAACGCCGTGACGGTGAGCAGCCTCGCAGGCAAGCTTAGTCAGCTCGGCAGCCTTGTCAGAGATGGCCGGTGTAATGCCGCTCCAGTGGAACCACTGTGCACCTTCCATAATCTTGTCGAAATCGAAATCCGAAGGATCAGCCTCAGCAATAGCGCTGTGGGCACGGTCGTAGATAACCTTTGACGGACGCATGCTGGCACCTGTCTCAGCATAATACAGACCTACACGGTCGCCGCCGCGTGAAATATAATCGGTGTGAACTCCGTAACGACGCAAAGCGTTAACAGCTATCTGACCAATCTCATGAGCCGGAAGCTTTGTTACGAAATAAGCGTCGTGACCATAGTTAGCCACGCTGACAGCTACGTTAGCCTCACCGCCGCCCGGAATGATGCGGAATGAATCAGCCTGGATAAAACGGTCGTTTGCCTCAGGAGACAGACGAAGCATAATCTCACCTAATGTTACAATTTTTGCCATTTTTAAGATGTTTTAGAATAATTATTTGTTCTGATTACTTTTTATCGTTTGTTTCAACCGCAAATTTAGCTTATTTTTTGAACACAACGAAACAAAACAGCAAAAAAATTATTTTTCACAATCATATAGCTTATCAGCTCATACGTTTTTTTTATCACCATGGTGATAATTTTTTATCATAAGCGTGATAATTTTTTATCACCATGGTGATAAAATCATAAAGCAATGGAATATTGTCCACGTGCAGGGTGTAGCCATCGTGGCCGTCCGCTCGGAAAGAACTAAGATGAAATAGCTTAGAGCCCATAGCAAATATAAAAAGAAGCTACACACCCTGACGAAACAAAAAATAATTGAAGAACTGTAAACAGAATCATACAATTATCACAATCAATTATGTAAGATTGAAAAGTTATTTGTTCCTTAAAGACGGCAAGTTCAACATAGAAGTGCAATTTGGTGGGCTGATTTAGCTATAATAATCTATACAGAAAACACCATGTGGATATGAAACAAGAAGTCTCCATAAGCAGACTTGCCTGGAAAGGAAGAATAGCATGGAAAGAAACAAAATATCATGGATTTGAAAAATAACATTTAGAAACAGTGTGTCGGGCACGTTTTTTGCTGTAACAAAAAGCAGAAAGAACAAATGAAAAAAAGGAGGAATTGATATTATGGCATTTATAGATTATTACAAGATTTTAGGAGTCAGCAAGGACATTCCGCAGAAGGATGTCCGTGCTGCTTACAGGAAAAGGGCTAAGCAGTTCCACCCCGACCTTCACCCGAACGATCCGAAGGCCAAGGCGAAATTCCAGGCTCTTAATGAAGCATACGATGTTATAGGCGACCCTGAGAAACGGGCCAAATATGACCGGTACGGACAGAACTGGCAACAGGCTGACGCGTTCAATGCAGCTGGTGGCAGTGGTTCCTCAGGCGGCAATCCGTTCGAGGGTTTCGACTTCAGCTCTTTCAACAGCGGAGGCGGCGGCTTCTCAAGCTTCTTCCAGGATTTGTTTGGCGGTGGCGGCTTCCACTCAGCTGGTTCATCTTTCCATGCCGGCAGAAATCCGTTCGGCGGGTTCTCGTCATACGAGGAGCCTGACGACGGCGAGATGAATGCAAGTGTAACCATCGACATGTACACTGCTATTCTTGGAGGCGACATTATCATAAACATACAAGGAAAGAAACTGAAACTGAAAATCAAACCGGGAACACAGAACGGAACGAAGGTAAGACTTCGTGGAAAGGGAAAAATGCGCAGCAATGGCACGCAGGGTGACCTGATTCTTACTTACCAGGTCAAATTGCCGACAACGCTGACGGAACGCCAGAAGCAACTGCTACGCGAAATGCGTTCTGCCTAAAACAGACAAAAAGGCCTGCCATATTTTTATGGCAGGCCTTTTTGTCTGTTTTATCACTATATATAATTGACAGAGCTTTTTATTTTCATCAATACTTGGGATGAACGGCGAATAAACCACAGAGCTGTTACTCTATAATCTTCGACATGTTCATCTCGGATATTTTCCCTTCTGGGCTAACCTTTGCTTTTATCTTGAACTTTGTCTTTTTCTGTTCGCCGGTCGTCTTGTCTACAACCTGCTGTGCAGAGAAGGTTACCTGATATTCATACTCTTCATCGCCGACCTCACGCTTTTTTATATCATAATCATTGTTTATGAACCAGTTCATATTGCTGACGTCAGCCTTATAAATCTTATTCATAAAAGTCACGACATCATTCTTCGTTGCCTGCGGCTTGCCAAGAAAAGACGTCAGCACGTCTTCGCATGTTCCGGTCAGAGCACCGTCATTGCGTGTGTTAATACTTTGGAAGAAACGCCTGAACAGGCCGCTGACCATCTGCTTCTCTTCAGGCTGCACGTCTTTTGTCTTTATCTTCTTTATAGCGTCTTCAGCCTGGTCAGCATACTTGCCGTCTGAATGGTCGCTGATATATGTCTGATAAGCCTCAGGCGTATTCTTGCTCTTGGCAATGCTCCAGTCTATTGAATCAATCTTGTCCCAAATCTCCTGTTTATGCGGAGAGTCAGGATGTTTCTCAAGATATTCCTCAAGAGCGCTCTTTGTACCGCTGACAAGGGCATTGTTCCAGTCGGCATCTATCGACTGAAGCCGCTGAAGGTGTGCCATTATACTGTCACGGTGAGCCTCATCAGCATCAGTGTAAGTGTCAAGATAACTTTGAAGCACCGCCGGATCATCTGACTGCATGGCATATTCATAGGCTGTCTGCTCTTTATCATCTCCCTTCGCATCGGGATCATCATTGCCGCACATATTGAACGCAACAACAATAACAACTATGACAGCCACCGCAACAGCTATTATAATGTTACGGTTTTTGTTTGGGTTGCTTTCCGTTGACGCGCCGTTATTACCGTTAGCGCCACCACCTGCACCGTCTTGTACACCTGTATGAGCAACATATGCGCTGTTATTGTTTACATTGTCAGCACTGTCGGAGTTTTCTTTCAAAACACTATTCTGCTGCGAGGCTGTTGCGGCATCATCCGGCCGGGGTGCATGACAATGCGGACACGCTGTCAGATTGTTAAAATAATAATAACCACACTGTGGGCATCTTGCTATGTGTCCGGCTATTGCTATTCCGCACGACGGGCATGTCTCAGCATGATCGCTGACCTCGTGCCCACATTCAGGACATTTTATTATTGCCATATATCTTTTCCGTTTTAGTTTTCTAAATAAACAATAGTGAGTGAATTATGATTAGCGGTCTCTACACCGGTAATAAAGCCATACAAGAACGTTATTTATGTCTGAAACGAATCTCCCTCAGCCTGTGACGTCCCATGAAACGGCTTTTATCTACATACCCGTTAATGCCGTCGATATGTCCCTTTCCAGTATATTGCCACATTATGAAATCAAAATTATCGCGCAAACGCGGTTCACGCTGCGTGTATTGCGCAATCATGACCTTATATCCCTGCAGCTTGCCAAGAAGATACGTGTCATAGAAATTCGCGAATGTGTAAAGCAGCGGTTTTTGTCTGTAAGCCTTCTCAACAAGCCGCAGGAACTTAAACAGCGAGTCACAGAACTCGTCTGTTTTCATTCCGCTCTTTGTCTCTATGTCAATCATCGGCAGCAACTCCTGATTGCCAGGGCGGCACTGCGCCTTGAAATTGTCAAGCTGCAACTGCTGCGACACCTTCGGACGGTAGAAATGATAAGAGCCAACCATAAGGCCATATCTGTGAGCAAGGTCTATATTGGTCTGATACATATTATCAATGTTGTTTCCGCCTTCAGTAGCCTTCAGATACACATACGCCATTTTGGAGTTGTTGCCAATGGCCTCCCAGAACACCTTGCCCTGATAGTGACTTATGTCTATGCCGTGAATATGGCTGCAAGTATCTTCGCACTGCACCTGCGCAAATGTGAGGCAGGCCGCACGCAAACAAAGAAGGAATATAAAAAAACGCCTCATGGATGCAAATTTATAAATTATTCTTCTAAATCAGACAGTGACGATGTAAAATTATGCAAAAAGTTGCTCGACACCTCTATCGGAGCAAAACGAAAGAACTTAAAACTTCTGATCAGACTGTGTTTCACCACCGGCGTGCTCTGCGCAATGATGCCCTGCCTCTGTTTTATCTCGGCCTCTTTGATCTGCTCACCGAGGAAATTGAAGCGCAGGGATTTCAGCGTCAGCTTCACCGAACTTTTCTCTACTTTCTTCACAAACGGAATCTCGCTTTTGTCAAACCCGAAGAAATTAACAAGCACCGACCCCTGAAGCTGTGCCATGCGCTGCAAATGCAGCTCCCGCAGCCAGCGATCAAGCTTTACAAAATCAAACACCTGATCCGTGGCCCGCAGATACTGCCCGAGCTGTATTATGCCGCGAAGCGATATGCCGCCGTTCAGCATCTGGTTTACATTGATAACAATAATCCGAAGCAAATATATAGTCTGAATGGCAGGCGTCTTGTTCCTGCGCTCACCCGACTGTATTTCCACAAACAGCTGATTGAGCTTGTCGTTTGACAGCTTCACCTTACCCGGCGGCATACTGTCAATATTGTCTATATATTGCTGCAGCTTTCCCTGTTTATATTTTGTCATTGGCTCTATTTTCTCACCGGTATTAAAGTTTTCAGCCCGCAGTTTTGTAAACAGATTACGTTCTATGAAGTCCATAATAGCAAAAAGTTTTATTTTTACGAACATTTATATAAATAGGCCCGCTGCCAGGCAAGGAGTTTTCATTACATCAACTGTACCTTTTTGGCAGTCTGAGCAGAATGGCCAACGTTGCTGCAATACCTATTGCCAGCGGATAATACAGATACGGCATTATCGACATAGGATTGACCTTTGACAGTCCGGCAGCCAGCAGCATCTGCACGCCGTAGGGCAACAGCCCCTGCACGAAACACGAGAACGTGTCGAGAATGCTTGCCGCTTTTCTATTGTCGACACCGTAACGGTCGCTGATTTTTTTTGCTATCGAGCCAACCGTGAGTATGGCCACTGTGTTGTTGGCTGTACAGATGTTGACAAGAGACACAAGGCATCCAATGCTCAGCTCGGCCCCGCGCTTGCCTTTCACCCGTGACGTTATCTTTGATATTATAAAGTCAATGCCGCCGCTCTGACGTATTATCTCAAGCATGCCTCCGGCCATCATGGCAATGATGACAAGCTCACCCATGCCGAGCACTCCGTCGCCGACAACAGCTAGCCATGAGGTCAGGCTGTAGTCGCCGCACGCCATTCCTATCACTCCGCAAAGCACTATGCCGAACGTCAGTACGGCCATGACATTCATGCCGGCCACGGCAGTTATCAGCACGGCCACATACGGCACCAGCTTTATCCAGCTCACGGCGTGCGTGATCCGCGGTGCACTGATGCCGGCACTCATGAAAGCATAAAGCAACAGGACGATGACAGCTGCCGGCATGACTATCAGAAAGTTTACTCTGAACTTGTCTTTCATTGCACACTGCTGCGTCTGTGTGGCCACCACCGTCGTATCTGAAATGAACGACAGGTTATCGCCGAAATATGCTCCGCCCACTATCACCGCTACTGTCAACGGCAGATTGAAATGTGTGGAAGTGGCTATTCCGGCCGCTATCGGCACAAGTGCCACTATAGTGCCTACCGACGTACCTATACTTACCGACACGAAGCAGGCGGCCAGAAACAGCCCCGGCAGCAACAGCCCCGGCGGCATATAGTCCACGACAGCGTTTACCGTGGCATCTATTGCGCCCATGCTCTTTGCTGACGCCGCAAAAGCACCGGCCAGCACATATATCCACAGCATGAGCATCAGATTAGACGCACCGGCGCCACGACTGTAGATCTCTATTCTCTTATGCACCGGCATGCCGCCGGAAATAATCACCGCGTATGTGCTCGCTATAAGAAAAGCCACCGTCAGACTGAGGTTCGGCTCGTCATCGCCTTTGTTCACCGAATAAACGGTGAAGAAAAGAATAAGCACTATCAGCAGGAAAAGCGGCGAAAGCGCCAGCAATCCTTTTTTATTGCTCATTGCCATTATCTTTTATGTTTCCGCAATCATCCATTGCCTATTATTGCTGTTCTGAAAAGAAAACTTCATGAAACAAGACATTAATTAATAATGTATGGATGAAGGCGAATATTCCAATTACTTTACGTGCCTGATGATAAACACATTATCCGCAGGTATGGTTCCAGATTGTTCCAAAGCCATAGATGCGGACAAATGCTTTATATCATTTAAACACGTTGTTATTTGTTTGTGTTTGCTAAGAATTTATTCAAAATACAGAGGAAGCAATTACAGCGTCACGCCGTTCTTGAAGATGGCAATCTCCCTGTATCCGTTTATCTCATTGCGAACAAGCTCGCCGCTTGCAGCTGATATTATCTTGTCTATGAACCTGTCGCGAAGCTCCTTCATAGGCGTACCGAGCAGGAGCTCGCCGGCATTGAAGTCTATCCAGTTAGGCTTGCGGTTATAAAGATCGTTGTTTGTCGATATTTTCATCGTCGGCACAAACGTACCGAACGGCGTACCGCGTCCTGTCGTAAAGAGCACCATCTGACAGCCGGAAGAAGCAAGAGCCGTAGCAGCCACAAGGTCGTTGCCCGGTGCCGACAGCAGGTTCAGTCCGTTGTTCTGCAGACGCTCAGCATATTCAAGCACCCCGCTGACCGGAGCACGTCCGCTCTTCTGCGTGCACCCCAGAGCCTTGTCTTCAAGCGTTGAGATGCCGCCGGCCTTATTGCCCGGAGACGGATTCTCGCCCACCGGCTGACCGTGGCTGAGGAAATATTCCTTAAAGTTATTTATCAAGCTTACCGTTTTCTCAAACAGCTCCTTGTTCTTGCAACGGTTCATGAGAATAGTCTCAGCACCGAACATCTCCGGCACCTCGGTAAGTATTGTCGTGCCACCCTGCGCCACAAGCCAGTCAGAGAACTCGCCAACCAGCGGATTGGCCGTTATTCCGGAGAATCCGTCAGAGCCGCCGCATTTCAGTCCGATGCGCAGCTTGCTCACCGGCACCGTCTGGCGCACGTCTTTGCTTGCACGCTCATAAAGGTCGCGCAGAATCTGCATTCCGGCCTCAAGCTCGTCGCCTTCCACCTTCTGAGTTATGAGCAGTTTGATGCGGTCATGGTCATAGTCGCCGAGCATCTCCATGAACTTGTCAGGCTGGTTGTTCTCACATCCAAGCGAGAGCACCAATACACCGCCTGCATTAGGATGCTGGCAGATGTCACGCAGAATACGGCGCGTCTGCTCATGGTCGCCGCCGAGCTGTGAGCAGCCGTAGTTATGGTTCCATGCCTTTATGCCGTCTATATTTTTCATGCCGGTCTCCTTGCGCAGCATATGAACAAGCTTCTCTGCTATTCCGTTCACGCAGCCCACTGTAGGCACAATCCAAATCTCATTGCGCGTGCCCACCTCGCCGTTGGCACGAACATATCCCTTGAATGTGCGGTGCTCGTCAGCAATGTCGAGTTTCTCGTCAACAGGATTGTATGTATATTCCAACGTACCGGCCAAATTAGTCTTCAAGTTGTTCTCGTTAACCCACTCACCGGCTTTCAAATCTTTCTTTGCATGTCCGATAGGATAACCGTATTTAATAATATTCGTTCCCTCCGGAGTATCATTGAGAAGGACCTTATGTCCTGCGGGCGTATCCTGCAAGAGCGTAATGTCACGTCCGTCAACGCTTATAGTCTCACCTTTCTTGAAAGGACGCAGACAAACGACCACGCTGTCGGCCGGATTGATTTTGATAAAACTAGACTGTTCCATTTAATTAGTTTTTGTATTTTTGTTTGCTTTAATCATTTTTTTATTTGCGACTTTTATTTGCCATCTTTATAACATCATTTGTCACATCAGCAGCCAGCAATCAGTCACAACTGTGTGCGGCGGTAGAAATCTACATTTTCCTTTGTCAGCAATTCTATCGGCATATAGTTTACGGGCTGCACTTTCTTCTTCAGCACGATAGCCTTGAACAGCACGTCCACACAGTTATAGCCCTGCATATACGCATGCTGCGCAATCAGGAAGCTTATGCTGCCCTCACGCAGGCACTCAGCATTCTTGCCAACCATGTCATAGCCCATTATCTGCACGTCGCGGCGGTTTGTCTTCAGCAGGAAATCGCCTACTATATGTGCCTTTGAGCCAAGTGTTATGCATTGCTTGACAGCCGGATGCGAAGAGAAGAAGTCTTCAAGCATCTTGTTATATTCATTTCTTGTGCCCTCAAGCGGCAGTTCAAGATCATCTATGACCACATCAGGAAAATGATCGTGCATGTAATGCCGGAATCCCACCTCACGGTTGTCCTGCTGCTTACTGACGACACGTCCGTTACGGGTCTGCTTCATAAGCATTATCTCCTTTTCGTCATGCGCGATGAGCATCAGCATTTTCGCTGCGAAATATCCGCTTGAGAAAGAGTCCTGCCCGTAAAACGACAGCGGCTTCAGATCAGGCATATACGAGTCGAGCATCACGAACGGAATGTTACGCGCGTGCAGCCTGTCTGTGAATGCGCGCGTAATGTCGAGACCTGACGGCACCACGATAACCCCATCAGGATTATAGCTCAATATTTCTTCCGATACCTCTGAGAACGACTCGTCATTGAAGCGTTTGTAATATTTCAGCTCTACTTCTATATGAAAGTCCCGTCTTGCGTCTTCACACTTCCGGGCGCCCTCTTCTATCTCCTCCCAATATGTTTCAGAGTCATGCTGCGGCAAAAGCATATAAAAGTGATATTCCTTGTTGTAGGCCAGAGCACTGGCATACATGTTAGGCTGATAGTTCATCTCCTTGAGAGCCTGTTCCACCTTTTCTCTTGCCGGTTTCGACACATTCGGACGCTTGTGTATGACGCGGTCTACTGTTCCTACAGATACGCCCGCACGCTCGGCAATGTCTTTGATTCTGATTTTTGATGCCATAATAGTTAGTTGTTGATACGCACAGCTTGATTAGAACCGGCAATGACTAATATCCGGTTTTCATACAGAACACCCACTTTTGATTTGTAGATTACCGCTGTACGGAATATTTCAGTTTGTTTACGTGGCAAATTTAGTAAAAATAAATTGATTTGTGCGAACACACAACATTATTTTTTCAAAAAGCACAAAAAAAAACATAGGCGTCGTCATACTTTTCAATTGCAAAACTACGTTTTGAAAAAATTATGACAACGCCTGTGTTTCTGGCAATGCACATTAAAAAAAATTCTGCACGTACACCTCACTCAGCCTGCAGCTGCACATTATGCTCCTTGGCCATTCTTCTTAAATTGATTATGGCATAATGCATCCTGCCGAGCGATGTATTTATGCTCACATTGGTCATATCGGCTATTTCCTTGAAACTGAGGCGCTGATAAAAACGCATATACACCACCTCCCGTTGCGGCACGGGCAGCATATTCATCATACGGCACACATCTTCCCTTATCTGCCTTTTCACAGTAAGGCTTTCAATGTTGTCCTCAATCATCTCTGCCGTACGTATGCTGCACAGGTCATTGTCCACAGGAGCATCAACTATATGCTCTGTTTTACGGTCTCTGTACCAGTCCATAACCACATTGTGGGCAATGCGCATACACCATCCGAGAAACTTGCCCGTTGTGGCATATTCGCCGGCATGCAGCTTGGTTATCACCTTAATAAATGTTTCCTGGAATATATCGTCAGCCACGCTTTGATCATGCACCATAAACATTATGTAAGCAAATAGTTTGTTCTGCGTGCGTGCAAGCAGAATATCAAAGGCCTTGTTATTTCCCTTTACATAAAGAATGGCCAACTCCTCGTCGGTCAGTCCGTTTAATTCTTTCATTGCTTTTTTACTTTTTTTGTGAAGTAAATATTTTCCGATAGGCTTTTGTTTTTTATTTAACTTATTGCTTTTTTAATGTCCAGCAATGCAAAAGTAAAAAGAAAATATATCTTCGCCAAAAAAAATCACTAAAAATACAATAAAACAAGCAACATAAACGTTTCTATATTCCTTTATTTCTGCCGAAGCATACGGAAACATTATCGGCAGCAATACCACACGGCAAAGTTTATTTACGCCTGCACATTACGCCTGCACACAGCGAGAACGTTTTTTTATTTGAAATACCTTATTCTCACATCTATGCCCTTCAGTCCGGCCAGCGCCCTTCTGATGCTGTTTTCCGGCGTTTTGTTCCAGTTATAAGGATACAGCACCTTCGGCTTTATCATTCTTGCGGCATCACCAATCTGTTTGAGATTCATCGTATACGGCTGATTGCACGGCAGAAAGGCCACATCTATCTTACCAAGCTTTTTCATTGCCGGTATCGGCTCAGTGTCACCGGCTATATAAACACGAAAACCGTCAAAATTGAAGATGTATCCGTTTCCGGCTCCCTTTGGATGTATCTGCACATAATCTTTAGTGGTGTTATAAGCCGGCACTGCCGTCACCGACACACCGTCGCCGAGCTGTGCCGTGTCGCCATATTTCATCACTATGCCGAACTTGCGTCCGAGCCTCTGATAGCTGCGTTTGTTCAGCAGCACCTGCGTATCGCGTTTTCTCAGGAGATGAATGGCATAAGAATCAAAATGGTCGTCATGGAAGTCAGTAAGTATTATGAAGTCGGCCTTTGGCTTGTCGGTATATTCAACAATAGGCTCCACGTTTGAGCACACCGGATCGATCTGATAATTGCGTCCCTTATAATCTATCTGCACGGAGGCATGCTTGATAGGTGTTATGACAAGCTTGTCGCCTGACGGTGTTATAAAGGTATCGGCCTTGTCGTGCATGTTGCACGACAAGGCCGAAAACGCTGTTACCAGAAACAGACTAGTCGTTCTGAGCAGCCGCAGCAATTGCCTTAACCTCATCAGGAGTAAATGTATAAGTCTTTGACTTGCTGTTGTCGTCAGCATCTTCATACACCCACTTGGCGCCTTTGCCGGCAGCAGCCACCGTTGCCGCCATCTCGCCTTCGTTGTCGGTAAATATGCTTGTGAAGAACTTCTTCAGCTCTTTCTGATCAAGCTTGCCGTCATACTTGGCATGGTTTATAGACAGCGTGAAGACAACATTGTCGCCGTCAACCTTACGCTTCTGCAGTCTCACGTCATCATTGATAGGATAAGGACATGTCATATTGGCCAGAGCTATCTTGTTACGGAGCTCCTGTTCTGCTGAAGGTGCCTCAGACAACTTAGCAGCCTCGGCTGCCGACAGTGTGCCTTCAAAGCTTTCCTTGCTGCTGCTGCCCACAAACTTAATCTTCACGCTTGCATTCTCACTTTTAATGTAAGGAGCA
Source organism: uncultured Prevotella sp. (assembly GCA_900314195.1). GTDB lineage: Bacteria > Bacteroidota > Bacteroidia > Bacteroidales > Bacteroidaceae > Prevotella. The sequence continues at coordinate 2,114 of OMUH01000111.1, read as the reverse complement.
AGGTCTTTGAATGAGCCCTTGCTGCCGAAGAGCAGCTGAGCGAAGCAGTTGGCAAGATCCTTCGAGTCTGCCTTGAGGTCAGACACCTTACCGTTGTTTTCTGACACCGTAACCTCCACTGTCAGCACTCCGTCTGCCACATCCATAGAGCTTACGTTAGCCACATCGCCGATCTTATAAGGCAGAGAGCCCTTCAAACCGTCTGTCTGGGTTTTCAACTGACTGCTGCTGCACGCTGCCAGCATCAGAACAGCAACAGCAAGCATAAACACTGATTTGAGTTTCTTCATTTTTCTGTTGTTTTTATGATTAATAATAAATGGTTAGTACTGTCTTTAAATATCAAGCTCGGGAGCTTTTTCAGCGCCGGCCGAAGCCTCGAACTTTGCCATCTTGTCAAAGCCCATGGCACCGGCTATCAGCACATTCGGGAAACGGCGTACACAAATATTATAATCCTGCACTGCCGCATTATATTTTTGTCTGGCCTCGTTTATTCTGTTTTCACAGCCTTCCAGTTCTACCTGCAGGTTTTCATAGCTTTTGTCTGCTTTCAGCTCCGGATAACGCTCGCTGACAGCCATCAGCTTGCCGAGAGCGGCAGAGATCTGTCCCTGCGCCTCCTGATAAGCCTTTATCTTCTCAGGCGTCAAATCACTTGCGTCGAGCTTCACCTGCGAGGCTGCCGCACGTGCCTGGGCCACCTGCGTAAACGTTTCGTTCTCATGCTTGGCATAACTTTTCACTGTCTTGGCAAAGTTAGGCAGCAGGTCTGCCCTGCGCTGATAGGTTGCCTCAAGATCGCTGAGAGACGTAGTGGCCGTTTCCTGAGCCTGCAACATTCTGTTATAAGACCCTACGCACCATCCTATAAGTCCGAAGACAACTACAATAATGCCAACAATTATCCACTTGTTTTTTTTCATTTTCTGTTTTTATGTGTTATTTTATGTGTTATATGGCTAAAAGAATTCAAATCACCAACCGCCGCCGGAGCCGCCGCCACCGAATGAGCCGCCGCCGAATGAGCCGCCAAAGCTGCCCGGTGATGAGCCACCGCCCCATGAGCCGCCACCGCCGCCGAAGAAGAACGGCGGGAAATTATCGCTTATGTTGTCATGGTGATTTCTGCCGTTTCCGCGCTTTCTGTTGCGGAAGAACAGCCACAGCGGAAGACCGAAACACAGCAGCGACATAAAAAGTGCCAACACTGTGTCGCTGCCATTATCGACGCTATATACAATAGAGTCATAATGAGCATTATCACCTTTTATATTCCAATAAACGGCTTTTGACAGTTTTGTAACGGCAGAATCAATATTGCCGACCTTCATGTTTGAAACGATGCACTGCTGCGCAATGTCATTACATTCTATATCTGTGAGATGCGCTTCCAGTCCCTTGCCGGGAGCTATGAAATAGCGGCGGTCATCAACTGCAATAACTACGACAAGTCCGTTTCGGTCTTTCTTCGTGCCTACCCCATAACGGTTGCCGAAGTCCTGCGCGAACCGGAAGCAGTCAGCCCCTGGCACGCTGCCTACAACGATAACCACGCTCTGCACGCCGCACACCCGTTCAAGCGAATCAAGATAGCAGTCAGCCTCCTGCCGTGCTTGAGGCGACAGCCTCTGCTCCGGGTCCGACACATGCAGCCTGTGATCCTGCAAATACGGCACCGGCACATCGCCGACCTTCCATTCTTTAGCAGGAGAAATGGCAGGCAAAGCTGTCAGCACGAGCAAGAAAAGTATTTTACAGAGTAGTTTCAAATTCCGCTTATTAGTTTTTAATTCTCAAAGATACAAAAAAATCAAAAGCTCAAACATTTTAATAAAAGAAAGAATATTTTTTTACGATTATTTAAGAAAGCAAATATTTAAGAAAGCAAAATGTGAGCTGTAACCATTCAGCGAATGAATGTTTTTATCAAGACCTTTTTCTTCTTATTTATTTTGAATCAATACTTCGGTAATTTAATTCTTAACTATTTTAACAGAGTTGATTCCCTTATTACGCCGCATCCCTTTGGACAAGCGACGTTAGCGAGATCACCTCAACCAAGCGTAGCATACCCTCCTGTTGTGCGAAGAGTATCTATCACTTGTTGTGCC
>OMUH01000112.1 GCA_900314195.1 uncultured Prevotella sp. | reverse complement strand
GGAAGCTGAGCAATAATCATGCCATGTCAGTCAAAATTTAAATGAAAGAACCGTAGTGCCGACGTGGAAAAACTTTCATAAAGCCTTTAATTTCTAACAGGTTATTATTATTTGACGAAACAAGTTTGAGAGTTTAACTGGTATATAGTTGAAAACAAAACAGTCTTTTTATTCATTACCAAATTGGTATTTCGTAATTTTTAAGTACTTTTGCAATCATAATATTCAGAAGTAACAGAAAGCTGAAGGGCATGAATCTCGCTATCAGACATATTATAAGCATCATATTATTGATGCTCGTTCCTTTTGCGTTGCCGGCACAGCAGAAAGTGACGCTCGGGGTAATGCTTCCGTTGCATCGTAATGACGGCGACGGCAAACGTATGCTGGAGTATTACCGTGGAATGCTTCTTGCTGCAGAAGATTTAAAAAAGCAAAATGTTTCTGTCACCATAAAGGCCTGGAACATTCCGTCAACTGCTGACTTGTCGACTGTGCTGCGCAGTGAGGTGGCCGGAACATGCAACATAGTCTTCGGACCTCTGTATACACCGCAGGTAGAGGAAATTGGTGATTTCTGCCGGGCCAATGATGCCAAGCTTGTTATTCCGTTCTCCATAACCGGCGATGACGTTGATGACAATGCATTCATTTACCAGGTATGGCAATCGCCGGAAGAGCTGTTGTCGGCTGCCGCCGATGTGTTCGTTACACGATTCGGAGATTCGCACCCGATATTCATTGATTGTAAAGATTCAAAATTTCCGAAAGGAAATTTCACGGCAAAGCTTCGTTCCAAGCTTGACAAGCGCGGAATTAAATATTCCATTACGAGTTTGAACAGCTCCTCTGCTGAATTTTCCAAGGCTTTTTCTGACGATAACCGGAATGTAATTGTTTTAAACTCAGCTTCGTCGCCCTCGTTGAACGCGGCTATGCATAAGCTTGATGATGTCATGCTGTCACGTCCCGGAGCAATGATTTCTCTTTTCGGATATACTGAATGGCTGATGTATGAGAAATATGATTTGAACCGGTTTTTCAAATACGATACATATATTCCGACAACATTTTATACCAATACTTCTGACTGGAAGACCCGCCAGCTTGAACGCAGGTATGAAGAAGATTTCCACGAGCCCATGCAGACAGCTCTGCCACGTTTCGCAATATCAGGATACGATTATACTATGTTCTTCGTGAACGGGTGGCTTCAATTTGGCCGTACATTCACTGGCAGCCGGTGGCAACAGCCATACAAAGCTATACAGTCGCCGCTGAAATTTGTAAAGACAGAACGCGGCGGCTTCCGGAACAAGTGCTTCATGCTTGTTCATTACAACACAAACTTACAGATAGAAACTCTGTCATATTAATCTCTAAGCTCCAAAATGAGGTGATCTCGCTAACGTCGCTTGTCCAAAGGGATGCGGCGTAATAAGGGAATCAACTCTGTTAAAATAGTTAAGAATTAAATTACCGAAGTATTGATTAAAATGATGATGATGAAAAACAGACACTGTCATATTACAAATGAAATAACGTCAATGCTTTTTCTGTGTGTGCTATTGTCATTCCTGCCGGCAAATACGCGGGCACAGATTGGCGAGCACAGAGATAAGCTCTCTGTAGGCGTAAACGGCGGTATGGTGATGAGCAGGGTAGGCTTCACGCCCGATGTGTCGCAGGATATGCACAACGGTGCCATAGGCGGTGTCATGTTCCGGTATACATCGGAAAAATATTTTTCAACCATCTGCTCCATGCAGGCAGAAATAAATTATTCATGCATAGGTTGGAAAGAAAATATTGTAAACACCAATGATGAGCCCATATATAATGAGAACGGAACGGCAGAGAAATATTCACGTAACCTTGCTTACATACAGATTCCGTTGCTTGCGCATCTTGCCTGGGGACGCGAGGAAAAGGGATTTAACTTCTTTCTCAATGCCGGGCCGCAGGTTGGTTTTCTGATAAGTGACAAGAAAGATGCAAATTTTGCGTTCACCTCAGAACCGGACGAAAATACGTCGGGCAGCACGCAACAGCGGGCAATGGATGTGCAAAACAAGGTTGATTACGGAATAGCGGCTGGTGTCGGCGTGGAATACAGTCTCCGGCATGCCGGCAGCATAGGCCTTGAGGCAAGATATTATTATGGTTTGGGAAATATTTATGATAACAGCAAGCGTGATTATTTCGGTAAAAGTAATTTCTCGAATATCATAATTAAATGTTCTTACATTTTTAATATAGGCCACTAGCGCTTGCCGGTATTTTCATGCATAAAACCATGTTTGAGTAAGCCGGTTTGCAAATCAACAATTGATGATAAATTGTAGAAGTTGCGGAAACAGAACACAAATTAAAGCTGTGGTAACTTTGGTGATAATCATATTTATTGAATCTGAATAAACATACAATATAAACGATGACAGAACAAATAAGGCAAAAACTTTCTGACAGCAAACGTGCACGCTGGACAGCACTTATCATTGTTTCGGTAACAATGATGATGGGCTATTTTCTTACCGATGTCATTGCTCCGCTGGAGCCTATGCTGGAAGCCCCGGCAGCACAAGGCGGTCTGGGATGGCCGCCAAGCGATTACGGCGTTTTCTCAGGCTCATACGGATTTATAAATGTCTTTTTGTTCATGCTTTTCTTCGGAGGTATTATCCTCGACAAAGCAGGAATACGTTTTACCGGTAATCTTGCGTGTGTGCTTATGGTTGGCGGAGCCCTGATAAAGTTTTATGCCATAGCTTTTATGTCGCAGGAAGGAACGACATATATAAATATTCCTGTTATCGGCTCATATACCGGTTTTGATCATGCCATAAAGAACCAGGTTATAATGGCATCGTTGGGATTTGCAATATTCGGAACAGGATGCGAAATTGCCGGGATAACAATATCAAAGGTCATGACGAAATGGTTTACCGGTCATGAACTTGCATTGGCAATGGGCATACAGGTGGCCCTGGCAAGGCTCGGCACAGCACTCACGTTCATTGTCAGCATACCGGTAGCCACGCGGTTCGGCATTTCAGCACCATTGCTGTTAGGGGTAATACTGCTTGTAATAGGTCTGCTGCTTTGGCTCGTATATGATGTAATGGATATAAAGCTCGACAAGAGTGTTCCTGTATCGGAAAATTTGTCATCCTCATCAGAAGAAGATAAATTTCATATATCAGATCTTGGATTGATTTTTAAAAATCCTGGTTTCTGGCTTATAACATGCATGTGTTTCTGCTTTTACGGAGCAATATTCCCATTCCTGAAATTCGCTACAAAAATTATGATTGTTAAATATCATGTAGCGCCGGTGTCAGCTGGTATAATACCATCTTTAATGCCGTTCGGAACGATAATTCTGACGCCGCTTTTCGGAGCAGTGTATGATAAGATAGGAAAGGGTGCAACTCTGATGATAGCCGGTTCCGTTCTTCTGACATTGATTCATATTTGCTTTGCCTTGCCTGTGTTGAATGTTGCTCCGTTTGCCATTTTCCTTATAATAATGCTCGGAGTGGCTTTCTCATTGGTTCCAAGTGCCATGTGGCCAAGCGTTCCGAAGATTATACCGATGAAACAGCTCGGTTCTGCATACGCCATAATATTTTATATTCAGAATATCGGACTTGCTATCATCCCAATGGTTATTGGAAAGATTATAGAACGTAACACCACCGACGGCGTGACGGACTTCACCGTTCCGATGATTTCTTTTGCTGTCTTGGGCTTTGTTGCTGTGGTGCTTGGATGTGTGCTTAAAGTGCTTGACAGAGTGAAAGGCTATGCTCTTGAAAAGGCGAATATTGAGGACTAAGACAAAAAATAAATCAGCAGTAATACGGAATTAAATATGTAGATATTAAAAATGCTTATAGCAATTATGTCAAACAATCTAAAATAAAAAATTATGTCAAAATTAGTCATTAACTCTTATGATGAATTTGCTTCGCACAAAGGTGAGGAGCTTGGAGCAAGCGAATGGTTGGAAGTAACACAAGACAGAATAAACAAATTTGCTGATGCCACACTTGATCATCAATGGATACACGTTGACGTAGAACGCGCCAAAAAGGAAAGTCCGTTTAAGAGCACTATCGCCCACGGCTATCTTACTCTGTCATTGCTCCCGTATATGTGGGACCAGATTGTTGAAGTGAACAATATAAAGATGCTTGTTAACTACGGAATAGAAAACATGCGTTTCGGCCAGGCTGTTGTAACCGGCTCCCGTATACGCCTGGTATGCAAGCTTAATGATATTGAAAATCTTCGCGGTGCTGCCAAGACAAAAATTGATTTCAAAATAGAGATAGAAGGGCAGCGCAAACCTGCATTGAAGGGTGTCTGTGTATTCATTTATTATTTCGAGAATAACTAAAAAGAGAAAAGCTGATGCAAGCTCATTTTAACTGAGCTGCATCACTTTCTATATAATTATTATCCGCAATCAAAGGGCCGCACCATGCGTTGTGTGACAATTCCTTGGTTAAAGGGCTGAATATGTTTCTGAATGCAACTAAGAGTAATAATAAGTAATAAATTATGTAGTTGCTGGTACGGATTTCCTTTTTTTATGAAACTAAAAAAGCAGTCATATTATACTTTGTTCATATCATGTATTGCCGAACTGTATAAAATATATTGCAGAGCTGTATAAAAAATGATGCACGCGGACTAAAGACCGATATATAATAACTTTTTTCGGAAGGTAGAAAAACTCAAAATCATAATAGGAAAATGGCAGAAAGACAAAGTGAAATTGTTATAGAAAAAGCATCTGTAAATCAAGCGCCGGTTATTGCTTCATTAATTATGGAGGCTATGGATTATGATTGTTGTCAGAATTTAGCTGGCCCTGACCATACCCTTGAAGATTTTCATATTTTAATGACCAGGCTCGTGGAGGAGGATAACAGTCAGTACAGTTATAAAAATGCCATCGTGGCAATGACAGGCGGTGAAGTGGCTGGTGTTCTCGTTGGCTACGAGGGGAAAGATCTTTCCGAATTAAGGAAAGCGTTTATAAACGGTGCGTGTTCAATGCTTGGACAGGATTTTTCGAATATTGCAGATGAAACTAATGAAAATGAGTTTTATATTGATTCGTTGTGTGTGAAGAAAGAATTTCGTGGACAAGGAATAGCGACAAAACTGTTAAAGCATACTTTGAAATTACATAAGAACGAACCGGTAGGCTTGCTTGTTGATTTCACGCATCCCGATGCAGAACGTCTGTACATGTCATTAGGTTTCAAATTTATAAATGAGACTTCCTGGGCCGGACACAAAATGAAACATCTTCAATGGAGTACTAAATAAGTAAATCAATGTCTTTTTTATTACGTTCAGAATAGTCTTTTGTTATTTAATGGAAGACTATATCATTTAGCGGAGAACCATATACATTGAAGATAGGATAATATATCAAAAGAGAGAATAGTGTAGTTTCTAAGTCTGTGAACATAACAAATGAATGTTTAAAAATCATATGATTTTAAAATTATATGATGTTAAAGTTGTGAAATTTTTATATGAATTCGGTTTATGATTTTGAGTCAAATAACAATTGATTTGTGTTTTGCTTAACACTATTTAATCAAAATAGCGTAATTTATGTAATTTGCTATTGTTTTTTTAATTTTTTTTAGGTTAAAGGCTTGTGAAAATATTTTTTTTAGTATTTTTGCGTAGTAGTATTCAGAGAAACTTTTTAAAATTGAAACAAACATTTTACATATTATTTTTTGCAATATTTCTTTTGCAAAGTTGCGGCATGAAGTTTAGCCCCAATGATTCCGGAGCATCAGAAATAGTCTTAAAGCGCTATGACCGTTTGGAGAGCAGATACCTTCAAACGGGCGATTTCTCGGCTCTGCAGGAAATGAATACGGAATATCCTATAGAAACCCGCACGCTTATTGAAAAGGTACTGCAGCTTGGTGAGGTCAGCGATCCGCGCATACACAATCGTTTTTTGATGTTTTATCAGGATTCGACATTGCAGACTCTTTTGGCAGATGTAGAATCAGAATATGCGAATGTCGATGATCTGACACGAAAATTTCAGGATGCATTCTCAAATCTGAATGAACTGATACCTGGAATTAAAATTCCTGAGCTTTATTTACAGATAGGTGCCTTTGATCAAAGCATAATTGTCGGCGACAAGTCAGTCGGTGTTTGCCTTGATAAATATATGGGTGAAAAATATCCACTTTACAAAAAGTATTATACAGCACAGCAGCTTAAGACGATGAAGCGATGCTATATTGTTCCGGATTGCCTTTGCTTTTATCTTCTGGGCCAATATCCAATGGAGAATTTCGAAATGAAATCCCAGGTTGAACGCGACATTCATGTGGCAAAGGTCATGTGGGTTGTCAATAAGGTAACGGGCGAGAAAAAATTGCAAACTGCATACTTGAAGAATGTAGAGAAGTATATGCTGCATAATAAAAATGCGTCAATAGACGATTTTTTGCGTACAGACGAAGATTATGGCAGTATTCTAAAGTGCAAATAGAAATAAAAAATCAAATTTCATGTTGTCAAAAATCAAATATCAGCAAAAAAAGATTTTGCGTTTTCTAATAATCTTATTGGCATTTGTTATGTCTCAGAATATTTATGGCAGCAGCAAGATAACTCTTGAAGATGTTACATCCGGAAAATTTTCTGCCAAACTTTTCACTTCTATCAGGCCTATAAGTGGCACTGACGAGTATCTTGCGCTTTCATCAGACAATAAAAAAATTGAAGAGTATAAATTCTCTTCCTCTCAACCTGTTGAAATATTATTCAGTTCTGATGATTATAAAGGCAAGGCAGACCTGGAAAATATTGACGGCTACATTGTCAGTCCGGATTACAGCATTTTTCTTATTCGTACAAATACTAAGCCTGTTTACCGCAGGAGCAACAGGGCAAAATATTATATCTATTATCGAAAGTCGAAGGCTCTGAAACAGTTGACAAATGATGAGGATATTCAGATACCAACCTTTTCGCCGGACTCACGGAAAATAGCGTTTGTGCGTCAGAACAATATCTTTATAGCAGACGCTGCAACATTGTCTGTCATCCAAATAACTAAAGACGGACAATTCAACCATATCATAAACGGACTGCCTGACTGGGTAAACGAAGAAGAGTTCGGCTTTAACAATGCCATGGCATGGAGCTCCGACAGCAAATATCTTTGCTGGCTTAAATATGACGAAACAGACGTTAAGACATATTCTCTGCAAATGTACAAGGGAATGGAGCCGGAATGCAAAGAAAACAGCATCTATCCGTCTCTTTACAGCTATAAATACCCTAAGGCCGGCGAGCAGAACTCAATTGTTAGTGTTTGGAAGTATGACATACAAAAAGAAAACACTGCAAAAATAGATTTGCCTTTACCGAAAGATGGCTATATACCACGTTTGCTGCCGACAGGCAGACCTGACTGCGTCGTGGCATATACGATGAACCGCCACCAAGATGAATTGAATATTTATTCCATTGTTCCGTCTGACGGTTCAGTCAGAAAAATATTGACAGAGAAATCGAATAAGTATGTAAAAGAAGAGGCAATGGAGGGCATTACGCTTGGGAAAGAGCACATATTATTGCCAAGCGACAGAGACGGCTTTATGCATCTCTATTTATATGACTATTCCGGGAAGCTTGTCCGTCAGATAGAAAAAGGAAACTATGATATTACAAATGTATACGGATATGATGAAAACAGTGGCCGTGTATATTACCAGGCAGCAAAGTTAAATGCACATGACCGGCAAGTTTATATGACAGACAAAAAAGGCATAACCAAACAGCTTACCGCTAAGGCCGGAACCAACGATGCTGTCTTTGCCGGCAATTATAAATATTTTGTAAATATCTGGAGCAACTATGATACTCCTTATGAAATTACGACATGCTCTGGCAATGGTAAAGAGCTTTCAGTAATAGAAGACAATAAAGAACTGAAAGAAATAATAAAGGAGTATGGTTGGATAAAGAAAGATACATTCAGTTTCATAACATCAGAGGGTGTACGGCTTGACGGATGGATGGTCCGGCCGGAAAATTTTCAGAAAGATAAAAAATATCCAGTCATACTCTTCCAGTATTCCGGTCCGGGCAACCAGCAGGTTCTTGACTCATGGTCAACGGGCTCAATGGGACAAGGTGGTGCATTTGATATGTATCTGGCCCAAAAAGGTTATATCGTTGTGTGCGTAGACGGCAGAGGTACAGGAGGCAGAGGCTCAGATTTTGAGAAATGCACCTATCTGAAGATTGGCGATCTTGAAAGCCGTGACCAGGTAGAAACAGCTCTTTACATGTCAGCTCAGCCTTTTGTAGATAAAAATAAAATAGGAATATGGGGATGGAGTTTCGGCGGATTTAATACGCTGATGAGTATGAGTGAAGGCAGAAAAGTATTTCGTGCCGGTGTAGCTGTAGCTCCTCCGACCAACTGGCGCTATTATGACACTATCTATACAGAACGCTATATGCGCACGCCGCAGGAAAACGCAGACGGTTACGCTATAAATCCTATCGAAAGAGCATCCAAATTAAATGGCAGTTTGCTAATCTGCCATGGAACGGCAGATGATAACGTTCATCCTCAAAACACGTTCGAATATGCCGAGGCTCTTGTTCAGGCAGACAAAGACTTCAAGGAAGTTTATTATACGAACCGCAATCATGGCATTCGCGGCGGAAACAGCCGGAACCATCTTCTGAGACAAATATCGCAGTGGTTTGACGAAAAAATGAAATTATAATTTTTATTGATGTAATTCATTTTATGAATATAAAGCATTATCTATTCAGTGAATTCTGATTTTCCTTCAATACATGTTTGTTCCTTAAACAAATTACCCGGCTTTGTCGGATTAAGAATCGTTGAATTTGGTAAATTTGTTGAAAATAAACACTTGAGAATGTTGTCATAAAAATATTCGGATAATAATTACATAAAGCAAATGCAAATATAAAAATACGTTGCAAATTAAAAAAAATAATAAGCAAGATATGAAAGCAAAGAGCGGATTTAATCTTCGTGATATATGCGGCACAACAATTTTGGTTGCCGAGGGCGTTGAGAACATAGACTTCAATAATATCATAAGCATGAATGAGACTTCAGCTTATCTGTGGCGTGCCATACAAAACAAGCAGGATTTCACAGTTAAAGATCTTGCAGACTTGCTGGTAAAAGACTATGATGTAGATGAAGCTACAGCACTTGCTGATTCGGAAAAATTATCAGGACAATGGCTTAAAGCCGGAATAATTACAAAGTGAAAACAGATTAATTTTCGGAATTAGAGAATAATTTGAATAATGCGGAAAGGCCATAACTACTTGTTGTTATGTCCTTTCCGCATTCCTTTTGTATGTGACCACTCATTAGCCGTTCTGACCGGAAGTATTAAAATCAGAGAAAGAAAAGACCTGCCTCAATAATAATTATGCTTTTTCATTTTTTTTCCGAGAAGCTGCAATCAAATAAATCAGCAATACAACAAATGCAATAAGGATGGTCACCATTTGCGGCACATATTTTTCCGGCTGAACCCATATCTCAGTAAAGAACTGCAACCGTGCCATAATTTCTACCGGACACCAGAAAATGATAACCGTAGCAATGGCCATGCGAATGTTTGCTCCCCATGAAGGCAGTCTCAATTCTTTTTTGAACATAAATATGGAACCTACGAAGCATCCGAATGCAATTAAAGCTACAATTGGTGATTGGTCGCCTATAAACCGTGGATCATAGCAGAACATCAGGACGATATATGTGGTCCACATCATGACATTCAGTTCCATGAAAGTGACTATAGACGTGTGTCTTGTCATAGGGCGTGCAACAATTTCTCTCTCGTGGTTTCTGAAGATATTGTGCTGGCACCATTTAATAAAGCAGCATCCTGTTTTAGTGCAGAATAGATACAATGTCATTACCATCATCCACAAGCCGAACGTCATTGGCATAAGCAGATATTCCGGCTGCGTGACATGCCCTTCAGGGGTTATTTCCGGTTGTGCTCCATACCGGTGAGCATAATACTGGAAAAGAAACTCAACCCATCCGGTCCAGAAAAGCAGTCCGCCTAAGAGTCCGAAAAGCGTTTGCTTAGTGTCACCCTTTACAAATACGCCCCAGACCACAATCAGAAAGCCGGCGAGCCCCATGAAGAAACCGGCGTAATGAACTGCCACAGGATTCATAAACTTGCCCATAAGCATCATAAGCGCATGGCCAAGCGGCATGGTGAACAGCACTACGAGAAAAGATACAATTGATTTGCCCCAATAATATTTCTTCGGGGCAGATGAAGTTGCTGCCATATATACTTTTAGTTAATACATATCGTATTGAATATGCGTCTTAAAATTATAATTTTTTGAAGAAGTACCGCATTCCAGTTTGAACCGGGATGCGATACTTTCTAAATCTTGCAGATATATAATTCTGACTTTATAAAACACAATTACTTATCGCAGAGCTCAGCCTTGCCCATCTCCTGTTCCTTGTCACAATAGTGGCATTTAATAATTCCATGAGCCTTGTCAATGACACTGAATACGGTCTTCATCGGCTCATTGTTAGTTATGCATTTCGGATTGTTGCATTTAACGATACCGCGCAATTCATCCGGTGTCTCAACAGTTTTCTTCTCGACTACTTCATAATTCCGGATGATATTCAAGACTATTTTAGGAGCTACAACACTGAGTCTGTTCACCTCATCGTCAGAGAAGAAACGATTTGAAATTTTAATTATGCCCTTTCTGCCCACTTTCTTTGATGGCAGGTTGTAGCCGATAGTAACCGGTTCCGACATATCCTGCAGGCCTAACAGCCTTACAACAGCAAAGGTCTTGTCAGTAGGTATATGATCTATTACTGTGCCGTTTTCAATTGCCGACACTAAAAGTTCCTTATTTCCCATTTCTCTTTATCCCTTTCTAACTGCATTATTATCATTTGCGTCTTGAGTTAAACAGCCGCAAAAATTTAATCAGAATTTTGAATTAATTATAGTGTCATCGTTTTTAACATCATCAAGGCTGATGCCCAGGCAGTAGCAAAATATTGCCTCACGTGCATAAAGACCATTCCTAGCCTGCTGAATGTAATATGCGTGCGGATTGTCATCTACATCGTATGCGATTTCGTTAACCCTTGGCAGCGGATGCATTATTTTCATATTGTCTTTAGCCTGCGACAGCATATCATTCGTCAGCCGATAAACATTTTTAACGCGTTCATATTCCATAAGGTCGCTGAAGCGCTCCTTCTGCACACGCGTCATATAGAGAATGTCAGCATCCGCAATCACTTTGTCATTAAAAGCTGTATGCTCCTGATATTTAATGCCGTGGTTTTTGCAATAGAGCTTGTATTCCTGCGGCATTGACAGTTCTTTCGGAGCCACAAAGTGGAAAGTAGGATTAAAATGCCGCATGGCAGTTACAAGAGAATGAACCGTCCGCCCGTATCTCAGGTCGCCAACGAGATAGATATTCAAGTTGTCAAGCGTGCCCTGTGTCTTGTAAATGGAATAAAGGTCAAGAAGGCATTGTGAAGGGTGCATGTGTGCTCCGTCACCGGCATTGACAATAGGAACCGGCGACACCTCAGAAGCATATTGTGCGGCTCCTTCAATATAATGCCTCATTGCAATAATGTCAGCATAGTTGCTTACCATCAGTATCGTGTCTTTCAGAGTCTCGCCCTTTGTCGTGCTCGACGTGCTGGCATCGCTGAACCCGATAACCCTGGCGCCTAGTCTGTTGGCAGCCGTCTGAAAACTAAGCTGTGTGCGTGTTGACGGTTCGAAAAAAAGAGTAGCCACCACTTTCCCTTTAAGTATTTGCCGGTTAGGGTGTTTTTCAAACTCTTTTGCCATTTCAAGAAGATACATAATCTTCTCCTTAGACAAATCACCGATAGTAACAAAATTATGTTTTTCCATCTGAATGTATTTGATAAGTTGCTTTACGGGCTTCAAAGTTACGCATTTTATTTTATTATTGATGCATAAATAGCCGAAAATACATTAACTTTGCAGCCACAAATAATAGGTTATTTCTGTAATGAGAAAAACATTCATTCATGTTCTTTGGGCTATGCTTGTGGCAGTTGTCATAATATCAACAGCCATGTTTACGGCAATCTGGAAAGGCTGGATCGGCTATATGCCGGCCATTGACGACCTTCAGAATCCTATAAGCCGCTTTGCTACGCAGATATACAGCAGCGACGGCAAGGTGCTCGGCACGTGGAACATGGAACGCGAGAACAGAATAGCTGTGCCATACAGCAAGATTTCGCCGCATGTTGTCCATGCGCTTGTAGCCACAGAGGATGAGCGTTTCTACGAGCACAGCGGCATAGACTTCCGCGCATTGATGCGTGCAATTGTCAAACGCGGACTGTTAGGGCGGACCAGTGCCGGCGGCGGTTCTACAATTACACAGCAACTAGCCAAGCAGCTGTATTCTGTCAAGGCAGGCTCAACAGTTGAGCGCCTTATGCAGAAACCAATAGAATGGGTAATAGCCGTTAAGCTTGAGCGCAATTATACAAAGGACGAGATAATAGCCCTGTATTTAAATTATTTTGACTTCCTGAACAACGCTGTTGGCATAAAAACTGCCGCTAACACATATTTCGGGAAAGAGCCAAAGAATTTAACTGTTACGGAGGCGGCAACGCTTGTGGGAATGTGCAAGAACCCGTCATTGTTCAATCCGGTGAGGCATCCTGACCGGTGCCGTGACCGCCGTAATGTGGTGCTGGCTCAGATGCGCAAGAACGGCTATCTGTCAGCTTCAGAATATGACCAGGCGGCATCAACACCGCTTGACCTTAATTTCCACAGAGTGGACCACAAAGACGGAACAGCCGCATATTTCAGGGATTTCCTCCGTCAATACATGACGGCGAAATGTCCTGAGCGGAGTGACTATCCATCATGGGACAAAGAACAATATGTCTACGACTCCATAGCGTGGGTCACCGATCCCCTTTACGGCTGGTGCAACAAGAATACGAAGAACGACGGTTCTCACTACGATATCTATACTGACGGTCTTAAGGTTTTCACAACAGTAGACTCACACATGCAGTTATATGCTGAGCAAGCAACGTTCCAGCATGTGGCCCGCTGGCTTCAGCCTGCTTTCAACAAAGAAAACTCTCAGAAAAGCAATGCGCCTTTCTCGGGCAAGCTCACAGCGGCGCAGGTTAACCAGATTATGGAGCGCTCAGTCAGCCAGAGCGAACGCTACCGCGTAATGAAAGCCGCAGGATACAGTTTTGAGGAGATAAGACGTGCTTTCCACACGCCTGTTGACATGACCGTGTTCTCATATCACGGTGACATTGATACAGTGATGTCACCTATAGATTCAATACGCTATTATAAGAGTTTCCTTCGTACCGGTTTCATGAGCATGGATCCCAAGACCGGCGCTGTTAAGGCATACGTAGGCGGACTTGACTTCACGCATTTCATGTATGACATGGTAACCGGTGGCAGAAGGCAGGTCGGCTCAACCATAAAACCTTTCCTGTATGCTCTGGCTATGGAAAACGGTTTCTCACCATGCGACAAGGCACTGAACGCACAGCAGACATACATGGTCGGCGGCAAGCCGTGGACACCGCGCAATGCCAGCCACAGCCGCTACGGCGAGATGGTAACCTTGAAATGGGGACTGCAACAGTCGAACAACTGGATATCTGCTTATCTGATGTCAAAGCTTAATCCAGGCCAGTTTGTCCAGCTGCTGCATGAATTCGGCATCTGCAATCCGAACATATATCCGTCGATGTCGCTTTGTCTTGGTCCATGCGAGGTCAGTGTGGCCGAGATGGTGAGCGCTTATTCTGCATTTGCCAATCACGGCATCCGCTGCGCTCCGATGTTTGTCACCCGCATAGAAGACAATGAGGGCAATGTGGTGGCTGAATTCCAGCCAAGAATGAATGAGGTGCTGTCTGCCGACTGCGCAAACAAAATGCTCGTATTGCTTCAGGGCGTCGTTGACGGCGGCACTGCCGGCAGGCTGCGCTATAAATATCATTTCACGGGCCAGATAGGTGCCAAGACCGGCACAACAAACAACAACTCCGACGGATGGTTTATAGGGTTCACGCCTGATTTGGTTTGCGGCTGCTGGGTAGGCGGCGAAGACCGTGACATTCATTTTGACAGTATGCGCATGGGGCAGGGTGCTACGGTGGCTTTGCCGATATGGGCTATCTTTATGAAGAAAGTCTATGCCGACACACGTCTTGGATACAGTCAGAATTCAAAATTCGATATACCTGCCGAGTTCAATCCGTGCATGAAAGAAGATTCTGAGACTGACGAAGCCTCCATAGACGAAGTGTATGAATAGGCTACAGGCACTTGTCACTACAGTATTCCTATAGAAATACTACAGTATCATTGCGAGAATAATGCAGTATTCCTGTAAGAATACTGCCGCAAAGTGCTGCTTCCACGTTTTTGCCGCCATGTTTCCTGTTAATTTTATCATCTCTGGAGTTCTATATTTTATAGATTTATCGGCATGACGATTTTATGCGGCAGCGTAATCTTATGTGTGCCCGGTTTAATTCTTACGATTTACTTTATTTGGCATTTCAGATAATATTGTCTATTTTTGCAAAATAATTCTTTAATTGCGTTTTATATATAACATACATACAGTATCCTGGATATCAGAAAGCTTGAGTATGTGTTTTTCATTTAGCAGATTCGTACGTCATATTCTCAGAATGTGATGACCCCGGGGTATGCGCTTGTCAGAACAGCGCATCAGCCGGAAACAACGAGAAACATTGAAGAGGCAAATATAAGCAAACATGCCGGAAAACAAGAATATATTTCATATATGTCTGTGCGCAGACAACAATTACATAAGGCACTGTGCAGTTACCATGTTATCTGTAAAGCGCAGCAATCCGCACACAGATATCTGCTATCATCTTGTTATAGGTGAAACACTGACCGGTGACAATCGCAGAAAGTGTGAGCAGTTTGCTGCTCAAAACCGCATAAACTTACAAATACATGTCATAGACGAGAGCTTGCTTGACGGCGTAAAGTTCAGGCAGAAACGTCCGCTGAGCAAGGCAGCCTATTATCGTCTGCTGCTCAGCTCAGCTCTGCCTGAAGACATCGACAAGGTGCTGTATCTTGATTCTGACATATTGGTGCTACGCGACATAACCCCGCTGTTGAAGTTAGATATTGCCGGCTATGCGCTTGCCGCCACCCGTGACATGTCAACAATGCACGAAGGCCACCGGCTTCAGCTCCGGCTGCCGTACAAGCAGCCCTATTTCTGTTCGGGAATGATGCTTGTTAATCTGAAATACTGGCGGGAGAATAACGTTGAACCTATGCTCATAGAACTGGCAAAGCGTGAACGTACGGTTTATTATCATGACCAGGACGTTCTGAATTATGCTTTTAAAGGACATTGGTTCAGACTCTCTCCTGTGTGGAACAGATTTTATCCGGTTTTCTATCCTGACTCACATTTCGAGAATGACAGCGACCGCTATGTCTTGGAGCACAATCCATATATCGTGCATTTCTTTAATTATTTTAAACCGTGGAACGCTTTTAAGATTAAGGGAAAACTCTGGGATAAATACAGAGGGATATATGCCGGATGCCTGTCGATGACGCCATGGAAGGGAGCACCTCTGAACACTTCTCACTTAAATGACAGGGACAGCTACAGGATGTATTCGCGCTATAAGTGGGAAACATTCTTCTATAGAATAAACATGCACGGATTTTATCTGAATCTGCTGGCATTCAATTATTTCTTTAACAAGATTATCTTGCGCAGAGGCGATGATAAATAAAAATCACAGTACCCAATTCCAATGAAAAAAGTAGCATGTATAGTTGTGACTTACAACCGCAGGGAGCTATTGAGAAAATGCATAGAGGCTGTACTGCATCAAACATTCCAGCCGTCGGCAATATATGTCATTGACAATGCATCTACTGACGGTACGGATAAGTTATTTACCAGTTCCGGCACATTTCATTCTGATGGCGGAACACCGGCGATAAATTATATCCGGTTGAAAGAGAATACAGGTGGTGCCGGCGGATTTTACACCGGAATGCGTGCTGCATACGAAAGCAAGCAGTTTGATGCTTATTGGGTTATGGATGATGATGGCTGCCCAGACAGAGAATGTCTGGAAAATCTGGTAAAGCATCTGGATAAATATGATTATCTTTCGCCGATGGTCATTGACATAAACAATGAATCTGCCATGGCCTTTGAATATTGTGGAAGCAAAACCGGCTTCGAGCAGAAGGCCGCC
The DNA here is from genome assembly GCA_900314195.1 of uncultured Prevotella sp. GTDB lineage: Bacteria > Bacteroidota > Bacteroidia > Bacteroidales > Bacteroidaceae > Prevotella. Next base: position 24,778 of record OMUH01000112.1, on the reverse strand, counting down.
GACGGTATTGTGAAAGATATTGCATGTCCGTTCAACGGAATATTATATTCACAAAGACTTGTCAGCACAATAGGCTTTCCGAAAAAGGAAATGTATATATGGGGTGATGAAGAAAACTATAACGCAAGAGCCGTCAAAGCCGGCTACAGGCCGGTTACGGTTATTGCGGCAGTTCACCGCCATCCTGCCAACAGGGTTGAAACGGCGCGGTCTTTACTTGGCCCGGTAGACATTGCGCCGCAGATGTGGAGATGCTATTGCAGATACCGCAACGCAATGTATAATCACAGAAACGAGATGTCTGTCCTTGGGAAAATATATGTTATTTTCAATCATATATGGTATTACCTTATAATAAGGCACAGCATTAAATGGTGCAGGATGTATGTGAACGCCGTACGTGACGGAATGAAGGGCGATTTCTCAAAACTTAATTTATATAAGAACAAATAACTTTCAAAAAATAATGTAATCCATGGAAACATACAACGTGACATGCAGTACGGATTCGAAATACACACAGCATTGTATGGCCATGCTGTGCTCTTTGTTTGACACTAACAGGAACAATCATTTTCATATACACTTGCTGCACCACCTGTTGCCCGAAGAGCATATGAATCTGATTAAAGGACTGTGTGAACGATACGGAGAGGAAATAACCTTTTATGATATAAACGAGGAAAAGCTCGGAAACGTAATCATTAACCACGAACATCTGTCAATATCTACATACTACCGGCTGTTGCTTCCGTCTCTTTTGAAAGAAGACATACATAGAATTTTATATCTCGACTGCGATGTCCTTGTATGCCGTGATATATCCGGATTGTTTCGGCTTGACATGGATGACTATGGTGTTGCAGCCGTATGTGATTATTCGCCATATCTTGATTTTCAGCGCAGGATAGTAGGCATAGGACTTGAAGACAAAATGTTCTGTGCCGGAGTAATGCTGATAAATATGGATTACTGGCGGAAAAATGATTGCCAGGCCGGTATGCTCGATTTCATATGCAGAACCGGCGAGAATTTGCTGATGGAAGACCAGGACGTGCTTAACCATGAGTTTCGCCGGCATTGGCTGCAGCTGCCTTATAAATACGGGAAATCTACCATGTCGGTTGCAGTGCTGAACGACAGACAACGTGATTTTGATATTCAGGAGTATGTGGAAAAGCCTGTTATATATCATTTTGCGTCAGTGAAGCCATGGCTTGACATAAAGATACCGGAAAGCAAATATTATTGGAAATATGTCCGTCTGAGCGGATTTCCCAATCCGGTTGAAGAAAAAGCAACGGCTGAACGCAAAAGATACGTAAAAATACTCAAGGCCAGATATTATATCAACTTCTATATACGCCCATTCATTCCGAATTTAATAGAGATCATTCTGATTGATATTGCGGATATATTATTATTATTTTACCATTTATTATTCTGCCGGTCGAAATTTAAAATGTATCATGTCAGGCGTTGGCTTAGAAAATATAATTACTGATTAATAACGGCAAATTTACATTTTAGCTAAATGCAAAAGATAACTTTAATATCATTGTCGACTCCTACAAAATGCAACGTACGGGCAGCAAGCGCACTGCCTTATATGCTGATAAGCAATGCTCCTGATGATATTAAATTCACTGTTTACTCTTTTAATTTTAATAATATCCAGTCAGAAGATATCAAGAACATAGAATCGCAGCTTGGAGTAAGCATTCATATACTTAAAAGGCCATGGTGGGAAAAATGGCTTTTCAAACTCCATCTGTTGTTCCTCCGTGTCTTTATGAGGTATCCGCTATTGGCCTATTATTCTTTGTCAGCCGAAGACAAAGAACATATAAATAATGAACATTCTGACGTTATATGGATATACGGCGAAGAACTTGCCGGACTGACAAAATCTTTTCCCGGGAGGAAACATATCGTTACCATGCCTGATTGTGAGGCTATGTATTATTATCGTTTGCTGAAAATGAATTTTTCTACCGGCAGCCTGTCAAAAATATTAAGATACAGCATAGCTTATTACAAGTACAGATGCATGGAACATGACAATTGCAGTTCTGATACGCTGTTTCATTTCGTTGGGAAAGAAGATGCCGACTTTTACAATACAATAAATCCGCAGGCAAAAGGAATTTTTCTTTCTCATCCGGTAAGCCGTCCTTTGCAAATAAAAAAGGATTTTCATTTTCATGACAGAATAAGACTGGTAATAGCAGGCAGATATGATATTTACCAGCGGCAAGCCACAGATGAGCTGGTCAGTGCAATGCTTTCTGCCGGGAAAGGTTTATCAGAAAGCTTCTGCATTACTTTTCTTGGAAAGAACTGGCATGAGGCAGCACAAAGGTTAATAGCCAGCGGCTGGAATGTGGAAATTAAGGAGTGGGTTGATGATTACAGCGCGGAACTTCAAAGGCATGATATAGAAATTGCGCCGGTGTCAGTCGGAACAGGTACAAAGGGAAAGGTGCTTGACGCCTTCGCAAACGGGCTTTTGGTTATAGGCACTCCTTATGCGCTTGAGAATATAAGTGCTAAAAACGGGGAAACTGCTTTTTGCTATAAGAAAGCAGAAGAGGCTGTAGAAATTTTAAAAGATATAATGAAAAACACGACATATTATGAAGACATGGCAGAACGGGGCCAGAAAACAGTGCTTTCTCTTCATGATGCCGGAATGATTTCAGCTAAGCTGTTCCACAAAATATGCAAGTCAGTCATGCAAGGAGCCTAAAACATGTACAATAATAAAAAATATATTTTAGACTTCAGACTGATAAATCTGCTGACGCTGCTGTGGCTTTCGTCAGGTGTAATACTGTTTTTCATCGGATGGTGCAGATGGTATTATTCCGTTCCGTTGTCGTGTTTAATGTTGTATGTAATATTAAAAAGCTTCAAAAACGATACGAGCAAAGGGACTGTAGAAATAGGCCGGACGAAATTATGGCTTGCTTGTGTTGTTGCCGTAGTGATGATGGCTGTATGCGGCATAGGAGGGTATGTCGTCCAGCCAAATGACCATTTCGGGCGGAATGCCATATTCTCTGACACTTTCAATTACAGCTGGCCGGTTTATAATAAAAGTGAGAATCTTTATCAGTGTTATTATCTTGCTTTTTGGATGGTGCCGGCTCTTGCCGGTAAATTGTTTAATTCTATTAATATCGGCTATTTTGCTCAGCTAGTTTGGATAAGTGCAGCACTCATTCTGCTTTATCTAAACATTTGCAGATACATGGGTAAGGCAAGATTAAGCTATTTATTTTTCTTTTATTTCTTTTGCGGACTGAAAATAATAGAGTGTTTTGTTTTTCTGCCTTTTTTTACTCACAACAACTTTATTCACGACACAATATTAACACTTGCCACAAACGGTTCACCGCAGGCTTTTCATGCAGGCCCAATGGTGCAGCTTCTGTATGATCCGTATAACCAGACTATACCTTTGTTCCTCGGAATGATGCTGATTTTCAATAATTGCAAAAGCAGGATGATTCTTTTTTATTATTCTTTGCTGTTGCTATACGCGCCATTCCCGTTTGCAGGACTTGGGCCGATAGTTTTTGTAATATGGATAGAAAATTTATTATGTATTGGAAAGCACAAAGCAAGTTGTATATTTTCTGTTGAGAACATAACAGCCATGTTGGTTTTGACTATATCCCTTCTTTATTTGTTGAGCAATATCAACGGCTCGTACCGTGGATGGCGCGTGGTTGATTCGTGGCCTGCGTTCATATACGGGTTTATAGTTTATGTTGTTTTTGAATATCTTGTTTACTTATTGATAGGTTATAAGGCTTGTCGTGACAAACTGGTTTTATGGACAGCGTTTATAACGACCTGCATATTCGGATGGTACCAGATAGGACTGCACAATGATTTCTGCTTCAGGTCAAACATGCCACTGATTTTCATCTTATGTCTGCTTGTGATTCGCAGATATTATATGACAGAAACAACTAAAAAGATAAGGGCTGTGATTATTTCCTGTTACGTGATTGGTGGATTGCCGGCACAAATTCATCCATGTCTGCGACTTCTGTCTACCGGATTTATTATTGCCGGACAGCCGCAGGCAATTATTAATAACTGGCAAAATATATATGATGTAAGAAACATGTATATAATGCAGCGTACAACCACCAGGGATGATGGCCTTAAGTCTACATTCAACTGTGGATATTGGGCATGGATGTGCAACAGTTTCAAGGGCAGTCCTGATTCATTCTTCTTCCGACACATTGCAGCAAAACCTGGTAAATGGCAATAAAAAGAAGTAACTCATGATTTTATACCTGATTGCTTTTTTTGTAATAATGTATTATTTTTTCATTAGCTACGGCAATGAAAGAATGTGTCATGACAATAAGTTTCTTGCCGTTTCCTTATTTGTATTATGCAGCATTGCATCTTTTGCCGACATGCTCGGCGGATATGACAGGTATATATATTGCCAGTTTTTTGACATAACAGCAGACATAGTAAGAAGTGGAGGTTACGCTATGTCGTATGCCAATCCGCTTGTAAACCAGTATCCTTCTGAATGGATTTACGATATGTGGAATGTGTTGATAGCCCATTTCACTCAAAACAGATATATGTTTATCGTAATAACAACGTTTGTCATTTATATCGTTTTGTACAAGAACTTTAAGGAATACTTTGACAATTATCCAATGGCAATGCTGGCTTTTCTGGGATTATGGTATTTCTTCACATTTACATATCTTCGCCAGGTCATGGCGGCTTGTACGGCAATGATTGCCTACAGATATGTGCTTCAACGAAAAAAATGGAAGTTCTTGCTGTGTGCTTTTATAGCTTATAGATTTCATAACTCTGCAATAATTTTCATGCCTTTTTATTTCCTGCCAGTAAAGAAATGGCCGGCTAAGAAGGTAAGGAATACCATGATTTTCCTGTTTCTGATCGGTGTGAGCGGCGCACCAATGCTTTTATATGGCCTCTATGGCTCTGCAAGTGATGACACAGGCCGAACAGCTGCTTACGGAGTTGACAGCGGAGCCCGAACGGCCTATGCTATAGAAGCTGGTCTTTTCCTGTATTATATTCTCAAACGTTACGACAGGATAAAAGAAGACGACACAAAAACACTTGTGTTCTTAAATTCGGCTTTATGTTTTTGCGGAATCTTGTTGGCTTTTATTCGTTCTGAAAATGCAGGACGTCAAAGCTGGTATTTCATGATTGGCATAATTTATATTCTATGCTACCTGTCAAAGTCGCGTACCGGTATACTTGACTCTTATTCGCGCCAATTGGTAGTTATTCTTTTTTTACTTTATATCAGAATTATAAATTCTTGGGGCTATCAGCTGTCTCCTTATAAAACGTTCTTTACGGATTCTTACCGGGAAGGAGATTATATTGCAGAAATATGTGAGTATGACTGGATATATGAACGTGATAAATTCTACAGACCTATGATTAGCATATACCTTGAGAACTGGAGTCTGTGGCCAAAGCTTAATGACAATGAAAAAGAAGACGGCAGTAATTCAAAAGAGAAAAATAAATAGCAAACGGTATAATGCAAACGGAAAATAAAATTTACAATCCTTTAATTTCTGTTATTACACCTGCATATAACAGGGCTGGTTGTCTGATGAATGTTTACAACAGCCTGAAAAGGCAATCAAGCTATAATTTTGAGTGGATTATCGTTGATGACGGAAGTACTGACAATTCGAGTGATGTAATATCTGAAATAATTAACAAGAATGCTCATTCTGCAGATGCCAGAAGCACCTTTTCCATATTATGTTTCTATAAACAAAATGGCGGGAAACATACTGCTGTTAATTTGGGCGTAAATCAGGCTCACGGCAAACTTGTTATCATACTTGATTCTGATGATGAGCTATCAGATGACTGTATTGAATTTATTGAGAAAACTTATAAATCGATAGCCAATAAAAATGATATAGCCGGCATTTGTGGATTAATGTGTCACAGAAACGGGACAGGTATAGGCAATGGGGCTCACAACATTAAAGACGGTATAGACTGTGACGAAATTACAATACGCTTCGTATGGCATGTAACGGGTGACTTATGTGAAGTGTTTCGTACGGATATTCTTAAGAAATTTCCTTTTCCTGTATATGAAGGAGAGAGATTTTGTCCCGAACAACTTGTCTGGTTTCGAATTGCGAGGAAATATAAGCTTCACTGTGTAAGACATGTTATGTATTTACGTGACTATTTACATGGCGGCTTGACGGATAACATCACAAGGGTTAGGCGTAACAGTCCGATGGCTACTTGTCTGACTTATAAAGAAATGCTTTATTACAACATACCTCTTATGAAGAAAATAAAGGCTGCAATAAATTTCTGGCGGTTTTATGACAGCAAAATATTTTGTAAACAGCTGAATTTAGATAGCAGGTGGTATTTATTTTATTTCCCGGGCAGAATATTCCGTTTTATAGATTTTGTCAGGCAAATAAATGCTAAGGCCATATAAAAAATATGATAAATATTCTTCAGGTTGTAACATCGCTGCTCACCGGCGGAGCTGAACATGTTGTTCTTGACTTAGTCGTAGGACTTAGAAATAAAGGCTATCGGGTTGATTTGGTTTTGTTTAATGGGCAACATACACAGTTTATGGATGAATTGACAAGGTTATGCAAAGCCAATGATGCGAAAGGTCTGCCGGAGTTGGAAATATATAGGTTATCAGAAAGGGCAAGTTATTATAATTTATTATACATACCCCGTCTAAGAAAAATAATGAAAAATTATGATATAATTCACACGCATAATTCTTCTCCACAGCTTTTTGCGGCTGTTGCAAATATTGGTTTGAACAAAAAACTTTTAACCACAGAACACAGTACGAATAACAGAAAACGTGAAATTAAATATTTTAGTTTCATAGACAGAGTGATGTATAACCATTATAATGAGGTAGTGTGTATTTCTGAAAAAGCCAAACAGAAATTGTGTAATTATATAGGGCACACAACAGCTGATATTACGGTTATTAATAATGGAGTAGATGTAAATTCTTTTTATGAAGCAGAACCGGACAACGATTTGCTGTACTCAAAGAATGGTAAAACAGCAATTGTTATGGTTGCAGGTTTTCGTGAAGCTAAAGATCAGGATACATTGATCAGGGCTGTCTCGCATTTAGATGACAAATATGTTCTATGGCTTGTCGGAGACGGAGTAAGGAAACAAAAACTAAAAGCTCTTGTGGCTGAACTTAATATTGAAGAAAAAGTGAAATTTATCGGAATAAGGTCTGATGTAAAGAATATACTCAAGGCCGCCGATATTATTGTCATGTCGAGTCATTGGGAAGGACTGTCTCTTTCAAATGTAGAAGGAATGGCTTCAGGCAAGCCTTTTATAGCAAGCAATGTTGACGGTCTGAGAGATGTGACAGAAGGGGCTGGAATACTTTTTCAGCATGGCAATGACAAAGAACTCGCCGATATTATTAAACATCTGTCCACAGATGGAGTGTTTTACAGGCAGACTGCTGAGAAATGCCGGCAGAGGGCAAAAAAATTTGATGTTAGAATTATGATTTCAAAATATGAGCAATTGTATAATTCTTTAATGGATGGCAGGACTTTATAAACTTGGGCATATATTGCGTGACAATTTCTCTTTTCTATGGTATTGCGTTGAAAGAGTAAATTCATGCATGTTCTTTTTACGCTATAGTGGCAGACTTAAGAAAATACAAAATAATTCATTCTACGACAAAGTATTAAACAAAAAGGAAAAAGAGCATCATATTTATATCAAAACTGTAAGTATAGAAGATGTTTATACTCTTTCTTGTTTTTTTGAATCACAGCCTGCTTCTGCTTTTACTTTTTTCAGACCGCATGAATTTGACGCTAAGTCACTGAAAAGACTTGTCAAAGATTCAAGCTTTCTGATGTGGATTGCAGTTAAAAAGAACATTAATGATGCTGACGAGACAGTAGGTTATATTTTCCAGAGAAGTTATTTCTGGGGTATAAGCTATCGGGGATATATTACTGATTACAAATACCGTGGCTGTGGAATAGGAAAATTAATGATGGCGGCGGCAAATCTTGCTTCAAAAGAACTAAAACTTAAAGTCTATGGTTCAATATCACCGTATAACAAATCAAGCATCAATTTGGCGGAGGCAACGGGAGGTATTGATATAATTAAGACTCTTGACAATGGTGATTATTTTGTAAGTTACAAAATTGATTGATGTATGTTTAAATGGATATTTGATCGTTTGGCTTCTTTAACAGGACTTATAGTTCTAAGTCCTGTTTTAGTAATAACAGCTATAATAATAAAATATAAAATGCCTTGCGGACCGATAATATTCAAGCAAAAAAGGGTAGGGCAATATGGGCGTTTTTTTACAATGTATAAGTTTCGGACTATGACAGTTGTCAAGGAAAAAAATATTTCTGTAGCAGCAGCCGAGACAAGCAGGATAACACCATTAGGAAGAAAATTGCGGAAATATAAGCTTGATGAATTGCCTGAACTCTGGAATGTGCTAAAAGGTGATATGAGCTTTGTCGGTCCGCGGCCCGATGTTCCAGGGTATGCCGACAAGCTAATGGGGAAAGACAGGGATATCCTTATGCTTCGGCCGGGTATAACTGGTCCTGCTAGCCTGAAATACCGCAATGAGGAAGAGCTTCTCGCCTCGGTTGACAATCCAGTAGATTACAATGACAATGTAATTTATCCCGATAAGGTGCGGCTGAACTTATATTATAAAGAGCATTATTCTTTTTTAAAAGATATTCAAATCATATTATGTACTGTCTTAGGAAAGAAAATGAAATATGACGGTGAGATAATTTAAACCTTGAATAGGTTTAAAATTGTTATATGTAAATATTTATGTTACATGAAATGTACTTCAAGCCTAAGATAGTATTATTCAAACATGCGTTATTTGTATTAAAGATTTAAAAAAAAATATGGAAAAAAGAGAAAAAAGAGTCATTCTTTGTCTTGCTCACATGTCAGGGAATGAAATAAGATATGTGAACGAGGCATTCGAAACTAATTGGGTTGTGCCTTTGGGACCGAATGTAAATGCTTTTGAAGATGAGTTGCACGCTTTTGTTATTTCAAAAGCAAACAGCAAGACTGTTGATACAAATAATTATCCGCAATGTATAAATGCTCATAATAATGATCCAGAGGCATTGTGGAAAGACAGTTTTGAAGAATTGCATAGTAAGAAAATAGTTGCATTGTCAAGTGGGACTGCTGCGGTACATCTTGCACTGATTGCACTTGGCGTAGGATACGGAGATGAAGTAATCTGTCAAAGTTTTACTTTCTGCGCGTCTAGTAATCCTGTCACTTATCTCGGTGCAAAGCCCGTTTTTGTAGATTCGGAAAAAGACACTTGGAATATGGATCCGGATCTGCTCAGGACAGCTATAGAAGACCGTATAAAAGTTACTGGTAAAAAGCCGAAAGCCATAATTGCTGTTTATCTATACGGTATGCCGGCAAAGATAAAAAATATCATGGCCGTAGCTAATGAATACGACATACCCGTAATAGAAGATGCAGCAGAAGGTCTGGGCAGCCGTTATTACGGTCAGGTATGCGGTACTTTCGGCCGCTTCGGCGTACTAAGCTTTAACGGCAACAAAATGATAACGACTTCAGGAGGAGGTGCACTGATATGTCCGAATGAAGAAATGAGAAATCTTGTTATGTTCTATGCAACACAGGCGCGTGAAGGTTATCCATATTATCAGCATGAAAAAATTGGCTACAACTACAGACTAAGCAATATATGTGCTGGAATAGGACGCGGACAAATGACAGTTCTTGACGAGCACATTGCATGGCACAAGCATTTGGCACAGTTATACGCAAATGAATTTTCAAAAATAGAAGGCATAGATTTTCATTCAAATCCTTCAGAAAATATAGATTCAAATTATTGGCTCAACACTATAACCCTGTCACCGGAACTACATGTTAGCGGACAAGAAAATGTATATAAATCGACAGTAAAAACTGCGGTAGGAGGCGCAGCTGGGGTAATTCATTTTGTTGATCAGCCACATACAGACTGCGAGCCCAATGCAAACGTAGAGGCACTGCGCGTATATCTCGACAAACTGAATATAGAAAGCCGGCCTCTCTGGAAACCTATGCACAAACAGCCTTGTTATAAAGATTCAAAAGCTTATGTAAACGGTGTTAGCGAAGGCTTATTTAAAAGAGGCCTTTGCCTTCCAAGCGGACCGTTGGTAACCGAAGATGATGCTTTGTATATCACAGAAGCAATTAAGCAAGCCATAAGATAATAAACATAATCTTTTGAAGGGCAGCAAAGAATTTGATAAAATTTCCGATATTCACATAATGAATATCGGAAATTCTTTTTATAGTTTAATAGTGCTTTTTTATTTTGTAAACCGATCAATAAAATAATAAAAAATCAAACATTATGATTACACCGGACAGTATAGAGCAAACTTACAGTTTTTTCCATCAAAAAAGAAATGTTTACATTCATTCAACCAATAACAGACAAAAAGACGATATTGAATATGCCATCTCATCCTATACGGATGAGATGAACGAAGAATTATATAATAAACTGTCAGACGGGAATGATGAATTTCTCCGGACCCATGCATGTTTTGCTGCTGATATTGACAGTGCCGTGAAAAAGCTTGGCTTCATGCTGGGGCAGGAGAGCAGCAACATATAATCAGATTAGATTAAGTTTTTTGAACTCATTATATAACGGCAGTGCAATGATTTTGGCATCAGGATGTGCCGGACCGGTTTTATCCAAGGCCCGCAAATCAAAAAAGTGCAGCCAATCAGAAATGAATGCTGTATGTACAAGTTCTGTCGCAGTGTCAAGTGGTAATATGACCCTTGCTTCCTGTGGCTTGCATCCTGCTTTTATAAGATTCATATATGATAGTTCTGCGGCCATATTGGCAAACAGCCAGATTTCTACTGGCGTGGCATCTTCTTTTTTAACCTTTTCTGCCATAGAAAGAAAATCAGTTCCACTTAACTCCAACGTATCAAAATCATCTGATGCTTTCTTCTGTACCCACTCCGGCATACAAATATTGATTTCTGAATTGAATTTATTTTTGCTGTAATTACAGTAACGTGTTGACTGCTCAGCAATAGAGTTGACCCTGTGTCTGTTGAATTCTCTTGAAATTGCTATTTGAGTAGTAAAGTGTACTGTTATTCGTTTCTCATGGTTCACCGTTGGCTCACAAAAATATTTTAAGTCATCCATACGTCTGTTTTCTGCAAGAACACGCAGATTCGTAGTCACATAAAAAATATTTTCAATGTTTCTGACACGAGAATGTCCGTTTGACTTATAAAAAACAGCGGACTCATTTTCACAGCCAACTAATCTGTTCAGTCTGAGATACACTGTTCCGTGTTCAAGCATTGCATAATGCATGTTGGCAATCATTCTGTCACAAAAAGGCTTTGCGGAAGAATCCGTCATCTTATTATCGCTCTTATAGCAAACACGCCCAGCCCTTTCAATTTGCTTGTAAACACCATTTATTCCGCTTTGCTGTTCCCATATTTCAAAAGAAGGCTTTGATATTTTCATAATTTATTGTATGTTTTTACTTATTATTTTCAACGGAATCATAAATAGAATCAAAAACTAACCGTAGTTTTTTCTCATCATCAATAATATCCCTTATCAATGTCAGATTCTTAGCATTTCTGCTATTTGGTATCCATAGTTTTATATATCCGGTCTTGCTGTATTTCTCTATCATGTGCTTATGGAAATCATTCCATTGTTCCTCCTTGCTCTTTTGCGGATACTTGTCAAGACCATATTCCACAGCCCGCAAAAAGACTTCATCTGGCTCTAAATCACGGTCAGCCTCCGCGACAATCTTTCCATAAATACTTCTTGGCTGTCGGCTTGCTGAAGCCCTGTGATCCTCTACAGCCTCTTTCATTATTCTTATTTGGTCAGTTGTAAACCATTTCTTTAGTCTGACATCTGCCGCAATTATTTTTCCTCCGATAATATGATGAATAGCCCTTGGACCGCTCATGCCCAGGTCGTGATAGGCTGCAATAGCGTATGCCATATTTATATCCGCACCAGTGACAGCTGCCAGTTCAAGAGAATTTTTTATAACCCTCTGAACATGTCTTAAATTATGAGCCTTGTCAAATGAATTATATTTTGGCAGGATGTTTTGCTCAATAAATGACATCAGTTCAAGATTTATTTTTTGTTTCATATCACGACAATAATACGGCTAATGAAGTAACAATTCCAAAAATGAACATATTCCGGGCTGTCATGCCAAGGACTTTATTAAGCTGCCTGCCTTCCCATATATTGCACATCTTCTTAAATGTAATCTGGTGAAGAATGCAATATACAACGAGCAAAATAACAATTAAGCATGTATTCGGCCAATGAGATATTGTGCATAAAGTAGCAATAGTTATCAATGCACCTGAAAAGCCGACAACAGAATAAAGCTTATAGCCATTTTTCTCACCGAGCCGTACTATTAAAGTTTTTTTACCGGCAATAGCATCATTATGCCTGTCGCGGAAGTTGTTGATGCATAGCAATGTATCAATAACCAGTCCGCATGACACAGACAACAGAAACACAGTTATCGGAAAGTCATTTACTTCACCGCCAAGGATTACGTAATATGTGACGCAGACAGGAACTATTCCGAAGAAAACAAGCACAAGAATATCGCCTAGTCCGATATACGAGAAAAAAGTTGTATAAAGAAATGCGAAAACTACACAGCAAGCACCGACTGCTATCATTTCCCATCCGCCATATAAGATAAGGGGCAATCCTGTTACACAAGCCAGGAGAGTAGTTATGATTAAGCCAATCCGCATAGCCGGGAGCGTGATCCAGCCTTCTGAGCATGCGCGCTTTGGACCCAATCTTGTTTCCTTGTCATCTGTTCCCTTAATGCAGTCAAAGTAATCGTTTATAAAGTTTGAATCAATTTGCATAATAAAGGCAAAGAGAAAGCACAGAACGGCCGGCAAAAGGTGAAAATTCCCGTCTGAGCCGTTTCTTGCTGCTAAGGATGTACCAATCATTACCGGCACAGCGGCACCGGAAAGGGTCTTAGGCCGTGCGGCCAAAATCCAAGCCTTTACAGAATTTACAGAAACATTGTCTTCGTTCATTTCACACAAAGAATTAATTAAAGAAGTTCCAGCTCACACCGAACCTGAATATTCCGGTATTAAGAGGGTAGTGCGGGGTAAAGAAATATTCCCTGTTGAAACTCCCGCTGTTAACATGACTGTACATTACAAAGAAGCGTGCATGTTGCAAGTGGAAATTTGCATATACATTTATGACAGGATAAGATCCCACCTTCACTCGCTGTCCGGTGCCATCACCCTGGACTGCATAGCTTCCCAATCCCGGGGCATATTCAGGCGCATAATATTTTGTGAAGAAAACGGCATCTGCTCCAAGATCTGTTTTGAGCACATGTGCTATCTTGAAGCGTAAATACAGATTAGAATATATATTTACGGCAGGAACAGGAAGAACATTCTCATTTGTTGAATGCTGGTAAGTGATTACATTGTCCCAATGAAATGCACGGTAATGCAAGTCTTGTCTCAGCTCAGCAGTCAACATCGTAACAGGAGAGGACGACTGCTCAACGGTTACAGTATGCCCTGATGTGGTGTAATCAGCAGCGACATCGTATGACCTTTTAAAATAAGCAAGGTTTTTCAGTTCATCAAATGCCACACGTAAAGTTGTATGTGTACGTTTTAAAGAAAGAACCCCTTCTATCCGCGAATGTATTTGCTTATCCAAATTATTGTCCCACCAAAAATGCCGGCTGTGGTAATGCCTGAAATAGAAATTTGGCAATTCACGATGGAAAAAACCGTTTGCCGCAAGGCTGACAGTATCTTTAAACAATTTGAAATCGATATTTATATTTGCGTCAAGTTTAAAAGTACCGGCATCTTTCCCTGTCATTCCATATTCACCGGTAACATTATAATGCAGAATCTTACCATTTACTCTGCTAAGCTGTGCTCCAAGATAAATATTATTTTCATTATAATATTGCTTGCCGCCAATGCCGTCGGGCAATTCAAAATGGCGTAGGCTGTGAGCGGCAAAAATCTTTGCGCCTGACTTAACCCATTTATTAAATCCTTCGAGTAAAGCTATTGCAAATGTATTGCGAACTATATAACTGCGTGTAACATCATATATAGAGTCGCCTGTCAGCCGGCCCACATTATAATAATTGGCAAGATAATAATTCTCCGGTGTCTGATATGCTTCATATATACGTCTGTAATTGTCAAAACTTACAGTGTGTATGAAACTTGTTACAGGCACATATTCATTTTTCAGCCAGCTTGTGTCTTCTTTCTGCTTCTGCTGGACAGCAAGCAGGCTGTCTGTGTTTTGCCCTTCGGTGATTCGCACACGGTTGTTCTTGCGTGATGTCGTGTCAGCAGGTTCCTCACCGGCTATTTTCGCATTGTCAGGCCGTCCGGCAGAAGCATATTTGTCAATGTCTTTTTCGTCAAAATCATCACCTCTTTTTTTCGCCTCACGATATGCTTTCTGCCGTGCTTCACGGCGTTCTTGCTCTTTCCGCGATTCAATAGCAAATTTTCTTGCCTTTATCTCCTCATCGGTCATTCTGACTTTACGGTTGAAGCCTACGTTATATCGCTGAGTAAAGAATATATGCTGATTATCATTTCTGTTCCAGTTCTGCGCGAGGTTGTGAGGAATCTCATCAGTGGAGTAGCTTTCGTCAAAAGTCTCCGGGTGTGTAATATATCTGTCGTTGGTAATTCCGCCGTTTTCTGTAACCTTCTGGTGATTAGTCGACATTAAAAGATGAGCCTGATAACGTTCTCCAAGATAGCTGCCCCACATAGTGTAGCCAAAATGAGAGGTTGACTGAGAATCATAATATCCGCGTGCATATTTATAATCAAAACGGAAGCCTACTCCAATGCGTTTTCCGGCATTGACAGCAAACAGCGCTTTGAAATCATCTTCGCCGTTAGTACGGTTTCCGCATTCGTTAAGAGTCACATTCGTTATCGGCGAATATGTATTCGTGAAATGAAAGGTATTAACAGGCCGGACAAAATAATCGTAAGGCTGTATAAACAGGAAATCCGGAGTCGGCAGACGGTCTATGTATATTCGTGCGATACGCGGCGCACCCATGTTTCCCGTAGTGTTGTATTCGCCACGCAGCCCTGTTGTAAACATAGTTTTCATATACATATATGAAGCAGTGTCTATTTCTGCGTTTTTCCTGTCTCCAAACCTTTCGTCTACTGTCCAGACTTTTATTCCTCTTGGAATAATTTTCTCTCCGTTTGCAGAATCTTTCCTTATCGGCTGACCGGGAGTCCCGTCATATTCAGCAGGAATATTCGAATCCTGCGTATATGCTACCGGCTCCTGTGCCGGTGCAGATAATACACAAGCAAGAAATATGAAAGATAGAAGATAATGAATCTTTGTCATCATTTATGGAAAATTCTTATGAATACTTCTGCTATTTTTAATATTACAGCCAATAGTACAATTACAATAGCCGCCTGCCTTGCATTCGGAAGAGAATAATATACAGCAATACCTATTACTGTCAGAAGCATGAATGAGAGGTTCATCATATTTCTGACTTTGAACAATTTTCCCCGTCCTGATGTAATAGGCCTCATGCGGTGATGCGGGCGTACTGCAGACGACGGCTGATTGGCTGTAATTTCTTTTTTATCTACATTATTATTGTTTTCGTTCAAGACGCTATTATTTATCATATTAAGTTCAAGTATATTATTCTGTGACTGTTTTTCCGCACAGGCAATTGTCAAACCAAAAAGTTATTCGGAAAACGGTAAATTCTTTTGTTTCTGATCCTTTTTAATCAATAAAATCACATTTAAACAATCTGGCAATACAGACTGCCGTAATTTCATTTAACCAGTTCATTTTCAAACCATTTGAATAATTCATCTTTCAAATCAATGGTTTTTATCCTGAACTTACCGTACATTCTGCTTACATTCGTATGCTTCTTGTTCAGAGCCTTATCGTCTGTTATGAGCTCTTCCGCCGATAACTTAAAGCCTGTTGGACGGTTTTCCTCATATTCATAGCTCAGGCGAGTGATGGCAATGCTCACATTATTGTCGGAGCAATCGGCAACAATGGCATAAGATATTTTCGAACGGTCTAAAGCCAATGCCGTATTCTTAAAGACAAGCCAGTCTTTTACGGTGGCAATGATGCTTTTCTTTTCGCGGTTTACAAGTGCAATACGGCTTTCCTTGAAAGGATTGTGACTTTCTACATATTCTTTTAAAATTGTATACGCCTTTTCATAAGCTTCAGAACCATTAACTCCGTTCAATTGTATGCTTTTCTGCCATTCTACAATTCCTTTGTCATTAACAGGAACAGTTCCGTCAAGATATTTTATATCACATTTAAGCTTTTCATTTGCTTTTTCGTGCTTTTGTCTTGGCTTTGCTTCTTTTGCCGGCTTATTGTCATATTGATATTCCTGCGGAACTTCCCAGTTGTTCTGTGCGGCAACGGGTAAACATGAAACCGTCAATATAATAAAAGCTATTACGCGTATATACATATATTAATTAAATAAGAAATCCTAAAAAATAAGCTTGCGAAAAACCGTTGCGAATAAACGCAACAGCTGTAAATCTTTGCAAAAGTAACAAATAAAAAAGAAGTATGCCAATAAGAAAATTATATTTTTCATCTTTTAACCGATTTGATATATTATTTTGTTAAGCATCAGCAAGTTATCAATTTAAAAAACTTATTGACAGAAAGCTCATCCATATTGATTGCTGAAAAAATTATGAGCTGATTCGTTGGTATATGATTAAAGTCACTGTAAGGCAATAATTGGTGTTATGATAAATAAGCAGAAAGGGATTATTCATTCATAATTGCCAACAACTCTATTACATAAAACGTTGGAGATAATCATGCTGACGCTTCGGGACATAATGAAGAGACTCTGTTTTATACATCATGCAGCTGCTAAGTCAGCCTGCAAAATATTTATTTGTTTGACTGATTTTTTCTGAATGCGGCTGATGAAAAAATAAAAATTATTTTTATTGTTTTGAATAAATATGTTTAACTTTGCATAAACAGTATATACAGCATATACAGTAAGTCCCGGCACGACTGTGTGTCACGGCAAAACTTTCATGCAAACCGAATAATCTAACCTTTTTAATATGTCAAATTTTATAAGTTCAATTCTATTATTCTTTAAAGTCAGGCGTGCACATAACATTTGTCTGCCTGAAATAAAAAAAAGCATTGGCATAGCCGGTGCAGTTCTTTTATGCTTTAATGTTGACGCATATGGTCAGCTGCCAAACGCACAGAACGTAAAATATCTCCAAAATCAGCCAAAAGACATGTCGGCCGATTTCATGGATTTGTCAAATACATATTTTTTTGCTGACAGCCTCGACGGTTATAATTTGTCGACAAACAGTGGCCGCATAAAATGGAAGAGATACCGCATTGCGCCGCGGCAGGCTTTTAATCTGAACGGTTACTGGCCTGTAAGACTTCAGATGCTTGATTTTCCGTCGTCGGCTTACGATAATGACCCTTCGCTGAGAATAAAAGTCTCTTTGGTCAGCCAGCGGTGCATTCGTATAACAATGAACACCTCCCCTGTCGAGTCGGGATATAAAGACTCAGAAAATCCAATGCTTTCGCCTGAGTTTACCGGCAGAACAGCAGGTGGCTCGTACGGATGGAAAGCTTCAGAGACTGCCAATGCCGTGATATACAAGAATAACTGCGGAACAATAGAACTGCACAAATATCCGTGGCGCATTATCATTCGCGATAACAGCGGACGAATACTGACCCAGACACGTGCGCTCATTGACGACGACAGCACACAGGTGAAACTGTTGCCGTTTAATTTCATCAAACGTGGCAGCGACAACTCGCGCAGCATAAATCCGGTTTTCCTTCTGTCGCCCGGTGAGAAACTGTTCGGTTGCGGTGAGTCGTTCACGTCACTGAACAAGGTCGGACAGAAAATAAACCTTTCGGTAACTGATCCTCAAGGTCCGGAGACGGACGGCATGTATAAGCCGGTGCCTTTTTACTTCAGCAACCGCGGCTACGGCTTCTTCATGGACACGTCGGCACCGCTGACCTGCGACTTCGGTGCCAGCTACATCGGCGCGCAGAAGCTGTTCATGGCTGACGAGAACATGGACCTCTTTGTCTTTCTCGGTTCGCCGAAAGAAATACTTGATGAATATACCGACGTGACGGGCAAAAGCCCGATGCTTCCCTTGTGGACATTCGGAACATGGATGAGCCGCATCACTTATCTGTCGCAGAAAGAAGGTCTTGATGTTGCCAGCCAGCTCCGTGCCAACAAGATACCGGCTGACGTCATTCATTTCGACACAGGATGGTTCACTGTTGACTGGCAGTGCGATTATGAATTTGACAAGACTCGTTTCCCCGACCCTGCCGGAATGTTCAGCACGCTGAAGAAGCAGGGCTTTCATGCCTGTGTGTGGCAGTTGCCCTATTTCACACCCAAGAACCGTTATTTCAATGAACTTGTTGACAAAGGGCTGTCTGTGCGCAACGGGCTTGGCGGATTGAACTATGAGGATGCTGTGCTCGACTTTACCAATCCGAGCACTGTAAACTGGTATCAGGATAAGATAAAACAGCTGATAAGTAAAGGAGTCTCGGTGGTTAAGTGCGACTTTGGCGAGGCTGCTCCTTACGATGGCATATATGCCAACGGCAAGACCGGACTGTATGAGCACAACCTCTATCCGTTGAGATATAACAAGGCACTCTGGCAGGCTGTTAAAGACGGTACCGGCGACGGTGTCATCTGGGCACGCTCTGCGTGGGCCGGCTCACAACGCTTCCCGCTGCACTGGGGCGGCGATGCAGCCACAAATGAAATAGGCTCTACAGGCATGCTGGGTGACTTGCGGGCCGGAATAAGCTTCGGCTTAAGCGGATTTTCGTTTTGGAGCCACGACATAGGCGGATTTGTCACAAAGTCGCCGGAAAATCTATACAGGCGGTGGCTGCCGTTCGGCTTTCTGTCATCTCACACGCGTGCACACGGTGCACCTCCTACAGAGCCTTGGCTTTACAACAAGAGTTTTCTGAATGCCTTCCGCGACTGCGCTAACCTGAGATATTCCCTCATGCCATATATTTACGCGCAGGCAAAGGACTGCACGGAGAAGGGCCTGCCAATGGTCAGGGCTCTGTTCGTGGAGTTTCCGGAAGATGCCGGCAGCTGGCTTGTAGAAGATGAATATATGTTCGGCTCGCAGATTCTTGTCGCTCCACTGCTTGAAGACGGCAGCAGCAGAACATGCTATCTTCCTGAAGGAAAATGGATAGATTATCAAACGGGAAAGAAATATGACGGCGGATACAGGAAAATTGAGGCCGGCCACATTCCGTGCGTAATCCTTGTACGTGATGGCAGCCTCATTCCTACAGTTCCTGTTGCACAGTCAACAGACAAGATTGACTGGAACAAGATTACCTGGAAACCGTTTAAAGACCAGGCTGCTGAATGCACCGGCTATCTGTTCAAACCAGGCGACAAAGAAATTACAGTAGTGAAACAGTAAAGAATTATTAGCAAACACGATAGTATTCCTGTAGGAATACTATCGTGTTTTTATAAAGATACTACAGTATTTCTATAGAAATACTAACGTTATAATGTCTTTAAGAAGTCATCGGCCATGCTGAGCGTGTCAAGTTTCCCGACATCCATAAGGCGCAAGTTGTTGGCCACGATACCTTTTATTTTGGCACGGCGGCAAACAGTCAGATAAAAATCCATTATAGGAAATTTGTCGGGCCAGCCGTTCATAAGCGAAAACAAGTTTGGCGAGAAGGTGTGAATGCCGCTGAAGGCATATAGATTATAGTTTGTTTTCAAGAATTCAATTCTTTCTTCGCGTGAGCTGTCAACCAGCTCTTTTTCCATGTTTTTTATTTCCGGGTAAGGACTTTTTATCTCACCTTTCTCAACATTTATCCACCCCACAAGCATCATGTATTTGTTGAAAATCAAGTAACGGCTTGTTTTTCTTTCACTGACCAGCAAGGTGGCGTCGGCAGTAGCATGATATATTCCGCAATCAGGGCACATGGTTTTTCTGTCAGCAAAATAGAAATCCTTCAGGTTTACATTGCTAAGTATGTCGACATTATGTATAAGTATTGGATATCTCGCATCGAACAACTCTTCAGCTTTCTTTAATCCGCCGCCGGTTTCAAGCAGCATGTCACGTTCATCGCTGATTCTGATGTCAAGTCCGAAATTTGAGTTTTCCTTCAAGTAGTCTGTTATCTGGCTGGCAAAATGGTGAACATTTACCACGATTCTTTCCACACCTGCTGCAGCAAGCTTGTCAATCAATATCTTTATAAGCGGTTCACCGCCGACTGGTACCATTGCCTTGGGCATTTTGTCGGTAATAGGCTTCAGCCTTGTGCCCATGCCGGCCGCAAATATCATTGCTTGAAACATAATTTTAGTGTTATTTTAATGTGTTATTTTAATGTGTTTATAATGAACAGGCATTTTGTCGTTGTACGTGCTTAATAAGTTTGGTTATGCTTATATACAACTTATCCCCCGACTCACGTCGGAGGATAAGAACAACACAAACACAAAATAACCTGTTTCATTATGAAACAGAAGTAAATTGTATATTTTTATATGATGTGACTACACCTTTATTGCTGATTATAAAAGCATAACAAGCTTTTCGGGCCAAAGCCACTTCAATGATTTATTTTTTCCTGAAAAGAAAGCTTTTACATCACTCCGTCCTCGCGCAGTTTCAACTGCCATTTCCAAGCGCTGCGCAAGACATCGTCGAGCGAAGTATCTGCTTTCCAGCCCAGTTCCCTGTTTGCTTTTGAGCAGTCGCCCCATATCTTCTCTATATCGCCGGCACGGCGCGGACCGTATTTCCAGTTCAGCTTAACGCCGGTTGCCTTTTCGAATGTCTCGACAATCTCAAGCGTTGAGTTGCCGTGGCCTGTTCCGATGTTGAAGTATTCTATGTCGCCATTGCTGCTGTTGAGGGCGTGTTCCATGGCAGCCACGTGAGCCTTGGCAAGGTCAACTACATATATATAGTCACGTATGCATGTGCCGTCAGGAGTGTCATAGTCATTGCCGAATATTGTCAGCTGTTTGCGGATGCCTATTGCCGTCTGAGTTACGTACGGAATAAGATTTGCCGGTACGCCGTTTGGCAGCTCGCCTATGAGTGCTGACGGGTGGGCACCTATCGGATTGAAGTATCTGAGAATGACGCTTTTGATATTGGCGCCGCTCTTTACATAATCATATATTATTTGCTCATTGATTTCTTTCGTGTTCCCGTAAGGAGACGTAGCTTTCTGATGCGGAGCATCTTCGGTGACAGGCAGGTTCTCCGGCTTGGGCTGCCCGTAGACAGTGCAGCTCGATGAGAATATGATGCCTTTTACATCATATTTTGTCATCAACTCAAGAAGGTTAACCAGTGAGCCTATATTGTTACGATAGTAAAGAAGTGGTTTCTGAACGCTCTCACCCACTGCTTTTGAGGCAGCAAAATGAATAACTCCTGATATGTCAGGGTATTTCTTGAATACATTTTCCGTTGCCTCTTTATCAAGCAAGTCTACTTTTTCAAAAGCAGGCCTTATACCCGTGATTTTCTCAATGCCATCGAGCACTTCAATTTTTGAATTGCTGAGATTGTCTATGATAACGACATTATATCCCGCCTGCTGCAACTCAACGGTGGTATGGCTGCCAATGAAACCGGTGCCTCCCGTTACTAATATTGTCTGCTTCATCTTTGTTATAATTTGTTACTGTGGCAAAGGTAAAAATTAATTTTGAATTCGTAAAGGAAAAAAGGAAAGATTATTTATGTTTTATGTATTGGCATCACATTGTTTTAATGTTATGTTTAATTTTATGTGCAAAAATCAAAATGCGAATTGCACATTGCACATTTTTTTGAAAAAAAATACACGAAAAAGGAAATGCGTAAATAAAAAAATTCATATCTTTGCGATTGATGATAAACTAAAAACTTTTAATTAAAAACCTGAAACATTAAAAACAATTTATTTTTAGCTATGAAAAGAACAATTATGTTTTTGTTGTCGGCTATGCTTGCGCTGAATATATCTGCAAGCGAGGCTGATCTTGTAATTCCTGAGTCTATTCATGAATTTGGATTCCTTCACATCGGATTCATTGTCACCCTGCTCGGTTTTATTTTCGGACTATATTATTTTATGCGTACGAAGAATTTGCCGGTTCACGAGCGTATGAAAGATATTGGCGAGGTTATATATAAGACGTGCGCAACTTATTTGAAGCAACAGGGAAAGTTTCTCGCAAGTCTTTTTGTATTCATTGGTATTATTGTTGTTCTCTATTTCGGCGTGCTGTCAGGAAACGACATCGGCATAGGTGGTGTGCTGCTCATCTTGCTGTGGACGGTGATAGGCATTTGCGGCTCTTACGGTGTGGCATGGTATGGCATAAGAATGAACACGTTCGCAAACGCGCGCATGTCGTTTGCCTCGTTGCGGCGACAGCCACTGAAGTTGCTTAACATTCCTCTCGATGCCGGAATGAGCATTGGCGTAATGCTGGTGTGCGTTGAGCTGTTCCTGATGCTTGTCATCCTGCTGCTTATGCCTGTCAATCTGGCCGGAAGCTGCTTCGTCGGGTTTGCAATCGGCGAGTCGCTGGGAGCAAGTGCTCTGAGAATAGCCGGCGGCATTTTTACGAAAATAGCGGATATTGGCTCTGACCTTATGAAGGTTATATTCAAAATAGGTGAGGATGATCCGCGTAATCCTGGCGTTATTGCCGACTGCACGGGCGACAATGCCGGCGATTCTGTAGGACCAACAGCCGACGGCTTTGAGACTTACGGCGTTACAGGAGTTGCTCTTGTCAGCTTCATTCTTCTGGCAGTGAAGGATCCCGGCATACAGCGCGACCTTCTTGTGTGGATATTCTCCATGCGAATTCTGATGGCAATCACGTCTGTTATCGCCTTTTACATTAACAAAGGCGTCTCGCAGATTAAATACGGCGGCAATGATGAACTTGACTTTGAGGCTCCGCTCACAAACCTTATATGGATAGCCTCGCTCCTCAGCATCTGTGTTACTTTTATAGTTTCTTATTTCCAGTTAAATGAGCTCGGCGGAAACACTTGGTGGATATTTGCGACAATAATTTCCATCGGTACGCTTGGCGCGGCCGTAATACCGGAAATTACAAAGGTGTTTACATCGCCGAAGAGTGCTCATGTGCTTGAAGTTGTGAAGGCAAGCCATCATGGAGGTGCCTCGCTGAATATTCTTTCAGGATTTGTAACAGGCAACTTCTCGGCATTCTGGACCGGTCTGGTCTTCGTGATACTTATGTTCTGCGGCTACGCTGCAAGCATTGATATTTCAAATGATATTATGATTTATCCGGCCATTTTCGCTTTCGGACTGATTGCCTTTGGCATGCTTGGCATGGGACCCGTCACGATAGCCGTTGACAGCTACGGACCGGTGACCGACAACGCGCAAAGTGTTTATGAGCTGTCGCTTATCGAAGATATGCCTGATAAGGATAATGTCATCGAGAAAGAGTTTGGCTTTAAACCTGACTGGGAAAAAAGCAAATATTATCTTGAGGCCAATGACGGCGCAGGAAACACATTCAAGGCTACTGCCAAACCGGTGCTGATAGGTACTGCCGTGGTTGGCGCTACAACAATGATTTTCTCTATAATACTCGTCATTAAGAATGTGCTTAACATTGAACCGGAAGATGTGCTCAACATCCTTAATCCATATACCATTCTCGGATTTATGCTTGGCGGATGTGTTATATACTGGTTTACTGGTGCCAGCTGTCAGGCTGTAACCGTTGGGGCAAACAGGGCTGTAGCCTTTATCAAAGATCATATTCATCTTGATCCTAATGCACCGAAGAAAGCTGACACAAAATCGTCTGTTGAGGTGGTCAGAATTTGTACGCAATATGCGCAGCGAGGTATGTGGAACATTTTTATTGCCATATTCTTCTTCGCTCTTGGTTTTGCATGTCTTGCTTCTCCGTCAGGAATAGGAGGCGACAATGCCGTGAGCTTGTTTGTCAGCTATCTCATAAGCATTGCTTTGTTCGGACTTTTCCAGGCTGTATTCATGGCTAATGCCGGCGGAAGCTGGGACAATGCAAAGAAGGTTGTTGAAGTTGACCTTAATCTGAAAGGTACAAAGCTACATGACGCATCGGTGGTAGGAGATACGGTCGGCGATCCTTTTAAAGACACATCGTCTGTCAGCCTGAACCCTATTATTAAGTTCACCACTTTGTTCGGACTGCTTGCCATGGAGATGGCCATCAGCGAAACATTCAGAGACATAGCTCCTTACTTCGGAATTGTTTTCGTCGCAATAGCTGTTTATTTTGTTTGGCGCAGCTTCTATAAGATGAGAATAGACGATTCTTTGGAAAATATAGTTGAGTCGTACAAGAGTTCGGAAGAAAAAACTGAATAGTTTTTAGTTATATGTAAACAAAAAGCGCGGCAAATTTGCCGCGCTTTTTGTTTATTTCGTAAATATATA
>OMUH01000114.1 GCA_900314195.1 uncultured Prevotella sp. | reverse complement strand
TCACAACAGCAAAAGCCTGTGATTCCATAACAGAGTCGCAGGCTTTTTTGCGTTTTGTAATATTCAAAAGCTTGCGGACGGCCATAAGGGCCGCATGTTCATTAAAAATTCAAAATCAGTAATTTGATTTTGCACAGGCAAAATATTAATTAGCATATTGTTGCTTTATTAATAAAAAATAGTTACTTTTGCTTTTAGTATGCTTTTTTTTGCATACTGCTATGTAAATAACTTTTTTTGAAATCAATATTTTTTATCATGGACAAGATAGACAATCTCGATAAAAAGATACTTCGTATTCTTAGTAAGAACGCACGCATACCTTTTAAGGATGTGGCTGCTGAGTGCGGTGTGTCACGTGCGGCTATTCATCAGCGTGTTCAGCATTTAATAGAGAATGGTGTAATTACAGGCAGTGGCTTTGATGTTAATCCTAAAAGCCTTGGTTACAGCACATGCACTTACGTCGGCATAAATCTTGAACGTGGCAGTATGTATAAAAAGGTTGTCGAACGGCTTGTCAATATCCCGGAGATTGTTGAATGTCATTTTACCACAGGCCCATACACTATGCTATTGAAGCTTTATGCTCGTGACAATGAACAGCTTATGGATTTATTGAACAATCAGCTGCAAAGTATTCCTGGGGTTGTGTCAACAGAAACGCTTATCTCTCTTGAACAGAGCATAAAACGTGAGATACCGGTCAATATAGAATCACTTGATGATAAATAAGCTTTCTATATAACACAGATTTATTATCTGTGTTGCCTTATCGCTTCTGAAAAAAAAACGATATTTAAGCTGAATAATCAGCGTTTTTACCGGCATATTATATATTCTTTTTAATATGGAAAAGAATTTTTCTTTAAGCGCCAGCCTTTCTGATATTTATCAAAAATATCCGGAGGCAGAGCGTCGTCCTATAATAGGAATTACAGCCAACTACAGTGATATAGACGCGACTCTGCGTAGTGTTTATTACAAGCGGATTGTGAAGGCCGGCGGAACGCCGGTTATTATCCCGCCGGTTGCTGATCCAGACGTAATAATAAATACGCTTGACAATATAGACGGTTTGATGCTTACCGGCGGCGGTGATTATAACCCGTTGTGGTGTAACGAGCAGCCATCTCCAAAGCTTGGACATATAAACAGCGAGCGAGATCTGCCGGAGCTATTGATTACCCGTCTTGCCTTCAACAGACAAGTGCCCATGCTCGGCATCTGCCGCGGCATACAAACGCTTGCCATTGCTCTTGATGGAAAAGTCGCACAAGACATATACACAGACATCAAGCATGATCAGGATGCTGACCGTAATGAGCCTACTCATTGGATAAAAATAAAGACCGACAATAATATTCTTTTCAACATATTTGACATAAACGGAATATTTGTGAATTCATTCCATCATCAGGCTGTTACAGACCCAGGCCCGCACATGCGTGCAGTGGCATGGGCCAATGACGGTGTTATAGAGGCCATAGCAAGCAATGAATGCAAATCCATTCTTGGTGTACAATGGCATCCGGAGTGGCTTGATGACAGCAAAGTCTTTTGTTGGCTTGTGGAGCAGGCTCGTCTTTTCAGACAGGCAAAGGAACTACACAGGCAGATTATTACTCTTGACAGCCATTGCGACACGCCGATGTTCTTCCCTCAAGGTATTCGTTTTGATTACCGTGATCCAAAGATATTATATGACCTGCACAAGATGACAGACGGGCGCACCGATGCGGTTACAATGGTTGCCTATCTGCCACAGAAGCCAAAGCCCGGCGAGATACCTGAAGGAATGTCACCAAAGGAATATGCAGACAATATTTTTGATAAGATCAATTTAATTCTCGAGAACAATCACGACTATATAGCACAGGCGCGGACACCGGAAGAGGTGTTGCTTAATAAGCAAAAGGGCCTTAAGAGTATAATGTTCGGCATAGAGAACGGTCTGGCCATAGAAGATGATATAAGCAACATTGCTCATTTCAAGAAACGTGGAATCGTATATATCACTTTGTGTCATAATGGTGACAACGCAATCTGTGACAGTGCACGAGGCAGCAATACGCATAACGGCGTAAGCGAGTTCGGAGAAAAAGTAATAAAAGAAATGAACCGGCTTGGTGTGATGGTAGATCTCAGCCATGGCGGTGAGAAGAGCTTCTATGACGCGATAGACATCAGTTCTACGCCAATAGTATGCAGTCACAGCAATTGCAAGGCTCTTTGCGATGTACCACGAAACCTTACGGACGACCAGCTCCGTGCTCTCGCGCGTCAGGGTGGTGTGGCGCAGATAACGCTTTATCATGGTTTCCTGCGTGCAGACGGAGAGGCTACAATACTTGATGCGATGGAGCACCTTAAACATGCCGTTGACATAATGGGCATTGACCATGTCGGTTTAGGTACTGATTTCGACGGCGACGGTGGCGTGAAAGGACTTGCTGATGCCAGTGAGCTGATAAATTTCACAGTGCAGTTGCTTAAAGATGAGTACAGCCGTGAGGATATAAAAAAAATATGGGGTGGAAACTGGCTGCGCGTTATGAAGCAGGTGCAGCAGTCGGCACGCACATAGAAATGCGCTGGAGTTAAAATCTTAGGTAATCGTTGACGATTAAATATAATAAGATGAAAACCAAAATGAAAATAGTTTTATGCGTGGCTGCTGCCGGCATATTAGGACTTGGCATTCATGGATTTTTGCCGCGTCATACGTCTCCGGAAACCGATGAGGCAGAAGAAGCAGAAAAAGTGTCGCCTGTAGGTCCGTCGTTCAATGCAGATTCAGCATGGTCGTATTTGTCGGCCCAGTGCGAGTTTGGTGCGAGAACGATGAACAGCTCTGCGCATGAGCAGTGTCTGCGCTGGATTGTTAACCGTTTCAAGCAGTATGGCTGCAAGGTCACTGAGCAGAATGCCGACTTGAAAGGCTATGACGGTACAGTGCTGAAGAGCACCAATATAATAGCAAGCGTAAATCCCGAGGCCACGACCCGCATATTGCTGTGTGCACATTGGGATTCTCGTCCATGGGCCGACAATGATCCAGACAGTGCCAACTGGCATAAGCCCGTTATGGCAGCCAATGACGCTGCGAGCGGCATCGGTGTGATGCTCGAGCTGGCAAGGATTATAAACAATCCGAAGCTAAACCAGAACTTCCCTAAAAATCTCGGAGTAGACTTTGTTTGCTTTGACGCAGAAGACTGGGGAACTCCGCAATGGGCTGAATCGACGGCTAACGATGGTGACACGTGGGCACTCGGCGCACAGTATTTCAGTACTCATCTTCCTGACGGCTATGAGGCACGTTACGGCATTCTGCTTGACATGGTAGGCGGACAGGGCGCAAGGTTCTATCAGGAACAGGGTTCAAAACAATATGCACCGGAGATAGTCAAGAAAGTATGGAAGGCAGCTCGGCAGGCCGGCTACGGCAGTTTCTTCCCCAAGGAACAGGGCGGTTACATTACTGATGACCATGTGCCAGTGAACCAGAACGCACAGATACCTACTATAGACATCATACCATATTATCCGGATTGCGAGCAGAGCTCGTTCGGTCCGACATGGCATACTGTAAGCGATGATATGTCGCATATAGACAAAGCAACGCTGAAAGCTGTCGGACAAACAATGATACAAGTGCTTTATACAGAGATGAACGCTAAATAACAAGTGTCCGTCAGTGGCAGCAGGTCGGCAAATGACTGTCTGCCACTGACGGACATTTGTTTACAGGCCGTAAGCGCGGTCATGTTTTTTGCCTTTAACCTGAAACCAATTGGCTATTAATCTATATCTACCTTAAAATGAATTTGTTAAAATCGCTTTTTTATTTGCCCCGCAATGACCGCATAGGCATTGCAGTCATCGTTGTCCTTGTCTGCGTGTCGCTAATGGTTGTCACCATTCTTGGCAATGATTCGGCAGTTACTGATAAAGACTGTGATATGAAAGAAAATCCGGCAGCAGTTGTGCATAAAGAGAAGACAGCAGTATACCATGTCGCCGGCCGTGAGTATGAGCTGTTCCCGTTTGATCCCAACACAGCAGACAGCAGTCAGTTGCTTCGTCTTGGACTTGCTCCGTGGCAGGTACGCAGCATTTACAGATACAGGGCTGCCGGCGGAGCATATATGTGCAAGGAGGACTTTGCCAGACTGTATGGATTGACAAAAAAACAATATGAGCGTCTTGCGCCATATATACGCATAGGCAGTGATTTCCGTCAGGCATCGGAATTTTACGGCCGTCCTCATGACGTGAGTACCGGCTATGGCAGACAAGGCTTTGCCAGTGCAAACAGTTCTGTGCGTTCAGAAAATGTGCTTCGCCGCAGCAGAAAATTGCATAAGGGTGAGTTTGTCAATATAGATGTGGCTGATACGTCCATGCTGAAGAGAATACCGGGGATAGGAACGTCGTACGCCAATGCTATAGTGAATTACCGGGAGCGTCTCGGTGGGTTTGCTGATGTGCGGCAGGTGCTCGAGGTCGGCGGCGTACCGGAAATGTCGCTTGCTTACATGCGGCTGAGTGGTTCGAATAAGGTCAAAGTACTTAATCTGAACAAGATGTCATTCAATCAGCTTCGCCGGCATCCGTATCTCAACTTCTATCAGACACGTGATATCTGTGAATACCGGCGGCTGCACGGTCCGCTGAAAGACTTGTCACCGCTGCGTGCAACAGGGAATTTTACAGAAGAAGACATTGCACGTCTTGCACCGTATGTAACCTTTTAACAGCGATATGTCATATCTGTCCGGCTTCAACCTGTCTGACGATACGCTCAGTGAGTCTGTCAACGCCGTTGGGATCATATTTCTTTGTAAGGCTTGCGCCGAATGTCCATGCAAAGGCCTGATAGAACCCGGCCTTCACCGGTCCGAGGAAAGCCTTTACAAGTTGGTAAGAAGAAGAATTGCATTCGCGGTATACCAGTTTTATCAGCAGCTTGCCTTGTGCGTATGTCAGCTTTTTCATTCTTGGAGTGTATTCCTTCTTGATAGCCTTTTCAACAATTTTCATGTGCGCGTCTTTGGCCTTTTTGTTCGGCAGCCGCTCAAGCACCTCGTACGTCTCGAGCACCAGTGTATTGACCTCTTTCGCTATCGGCAGAACCTTCTTAATGTTTGCAACGAGCCTGTTGTATTTGGCCCTTTGTCCGGCCGACATCGGTACGTCAGGATATATCCATATAGGGTTGACGGAAACGAACTGGATGGAGTCCTTGCCGTCGGCAACCTTTCCGATGCGCAGCAACGGCTCAAAGGTCGGATTGTCCATGTCGGGATCAGTATCCTCAGAGTGAACGGCAAACTTGTCAAAATCCTGTGACATGGCAGGCAGTATGCTTACAGCCAATAAAAACAGCATTGTTATGATGTGTCGCATGCAAGTTTTCTTATTATAAAGTATTGTGTCGCTGACAGACTGACGAAAACGCAACCGGTCAGCATGTTGTCTCATGATGCAAAAGTAATCATAAATAATCAGAAACGAACGCATATTAACCTTTAATAAATTACAGTAAAATCAATTCAATCAATTTTATAAAACAATTGTCAGCAAAAGCGCTTTGTTCGCTGCTTTGTGTGTTGTCAGTCAGCTTTTTCCCTGCTAAAGCAAAGGCAGGCAGCGGAACGAGCTCACCTGCTGACTCCGTTCAGCCTGCCCCAATAAGCTGGAAGACATATCTTGATGAAGTTGCTTTGCTTGACGATTATGAATCGGTAAATTTCGAAAGCAGTTATGACCTGCTTGAAGAGCTTGCCGCCCATCCGCTTAACATCAACACCATGACGCGTGAGGATTTTGAACAGCTGCCATTCCTGTCTTCGCAGCAGATAGAAGACATACAGTCTTACTTGTATCAGTATGGTGACATGAAAAGCCTCGGCGAGCTGGCAATGATACGCAGTCTTGGCTATGAACAGTGGAATCTGCTTCGCTGCTTCACGTATGCCGCCCCGTCGGCAGTCGAGAAGCGAACCTTTCCAAGCCTCGGAACAATAATCAGAAACGGCCGCAGTGAGCTGATGGCCACCTTGTCATCAGCTTTGCAAGACCGCGCCGGCGACCGCAACGGATACCTTGGCTATAAATACAAGCACTGGCTGAGATATTCTTTCAGTTATGGCAGTTATGTGAGATGCGGACTGCTGGGATCACAGGACAGCGGAGAGCCGTTCGGTGGAAACGGCAACAGCATGGGGTATGACTATTACAGTTTCTGGCTTCAGGTTAAAAACCTCGGACGCATCAGAAACCTAGTCATAGGACGTTACCGCGTGCGGTTCGGACTGGGATTGGTTATCAACAATGATTTCAGTCTTGGCAAGACAATCATGCTGTCGTCATTGGGACGTGCTTGCGGAAATATCAGTCCGCACTCATCGCGCTCGTCGGGTAATTATCTTCAGGGTGCGGCCTGCATGTTACGGCTGTCACAGAGCATCACCGGCTCACTTTTCTATTCTTACCGTACGATAGACGCATCGCTGAATGCCGGCGGCCGTTCAATAGCAACAGTTGTCAAGACAGGCTATCACCGTACGCCCGAAGAGATGGCGCGTAAAGACAATGCATGGCAGATAGCCGGCGGCAGCAACATCAATTATAAGAAAGGCGGCTTTCATGCCGGCGTGACATTCTTATATACAACCTTTGACAAACCGTTGCAGCCTAACACATCAGCTGTTTACAACCGTTGGAAACCCAGAGGACAGACGTTTTGGAATGCCGGCATCGACTATGGCTATATGAACGGCCGCATAACCGTTTCCGGCGAGACGGCTACCGGCGGCTGCGGGGCCGTGGCAACAATAAACACCTTCAGCTGGCAGCCGTCGTCAGAGTGGTCGGCCGTTATGGTGCAGCGTTTTTATTCTTATAAATATTATTCCATTTTTGCAAACAGCTTCAGTGAAGGCAGCGGCGTGCAGGATGAGAGCGGCATATACGCAGGCGTTAGCTGGACACCGTCGCCGCGGTTTCAGCTGAAGGCGTATTCTGATTATGCTCATTTCTCATGGCCGCAGTACGGCCACACACGGTCACACAAGGCCTGGGACAATCTGTTGTCGGCGACATTCACAGCGGGGCGTTTCTCATTCTTTGGCCGTTATCGTCTGCATATAAAAGATGTAGAGACAAAAAACATACGCACCGGCCGTTTGCAGGCTGTTCAGTTTCTTGACGAACACCGCCTGCGGCTTGCCACGGAATACAGCGGATGGCTTTCTGCACGTTTCCAGACAGATATATGTTACAACCGATATACGCAGAACAGCTTCGGAATAATGATATCAGAACAGCTTAATAAGAAGCTTGGACGTTTTAACCTGTCGGCTACGGCCTCACTGTTCCGCACTGATGACTATAACAGCAGACTTTATTCATACGAGCGCAGTACGCTTTATAACATTTCAATACCTATGCTGTACGGTCATGGCGCAAGATATGCTTTTTATGCCCGTTATGATGCCGGCAAAAAGATAATGTGCGTAATAAAAATAGCTTCAACGCATTATTTCGACAGAGATCATATTTCAACAGGCTTGCAGCAAATTGATGGCAGCTCGTTAACAACTTTTGATTTACAGCTGAAATATAAATTCTGAGTAATGTTTAAAAAATAACTTCTTTTTTTATGCAAGAAATTGTCCACTTGCAGTGACACAGTGTACAGGTCTTCAGTTCCATCGTTATCAAAGGAACAGAAATGTGACGGGTCGCAGCAAATGCTTCAACGATAAAAAAAAGTCGAACATTGTTTCAGGGCCGACACTAGGCACGGCCCCTGCAAACCACCACATATATGATCACCAAAGACAATAGATTTTATTTGTAACTGACGGTAAAATGGAGTCATAAAGACAGAATGACATCATTCAGTCTTTTTCATACTGGCTGAGGTCAATGCGCAGGCTTCTGTAGCTTGTGCTCATGTCGTCACGTGTTATGCTGAAATTATTGTCCACCTCTTTAGGATTGTCGAGAAGACTGTGTGAAATCAGCCAGTCGTATGTCTTCTGCAGATAAAACATTCTTGCGAGCAAGGCATGTGAACCGCCTTTCACCCAATCATATCTCAGCAGGTGGTCATTGCCGGTGCTTTGCAGCTGGCTTACAACCCGTTTTGAGTTTTGCAGTCCTACGGCCCTGTCGGCCGTGCCGTGCATAATCCACAGCGGCACGCTTCCCAGCGGCGTAACGTCTTTCATGCTGCATCCTCCGCACAGCGCCATGGCCGCCGCCACTTTCTCCGGATAGGCGGCGGTGAAGTCAAGCGTGCCGTATCCGCCGAGGCTCATGCCAAGCACATACACTCTGTTGCTGTCGACATTAAAGCTGTCTTTCACCCATTCCAGCATGTCGTTCAGCTTCGACGGCTTCCATGCTCCGCCGGGATTCTGCGGCGCCACGACGAGCATCGGTATCCGCATGCCCTTTTGAATGGCATCGAGCGTACCGTATCTAAGCACGCGCTGCATGTTGTTTCCGCAGAGGCTGGCGCCGTGAAGAAATATGATAAGCGGCAGCGGATGTCCGTCAGGCTCATAATCGCCGGGGGTATACACCCAGAAGTTGTAGCCGCCGTCTATGACGTTTTTCTCAGCCGTGAACTGCCCCTTCTGCATGTCCTGTGCGTTCATGCGGGCTACTGACAGCAGTATGATGATTATAATAACAGTTGTAAGTCGTTTCATATCATATTGATAACGTAAATCTTACGTTACTAATTGTGCTTGCATGTCAAAAAGTAACGTCAATTTTATATATCCTTTCTTCTGTTGTTAATGCAATTTTATGTTATCTTTGCAATACACTTAATGATACAGACATGAGTAAATATGTTGACATAATTCTTCCATTGGCCCTCGACGGTGCTTTTACTTACTCTGTGCCGCCAGACCTTCAGCAGTCAGTGGCCTTTGGCAAGCGTGCTGATGTCATCTTCGGGCGCAGTAAGCATTATGCCGGCATCATTGTCCGTCTGCACGATGCCAAGCCGTCTTTTAAGTGCAAGCCGATATTGGGGCTTATAGATGAGTCGCCGGTTATACTGCCACGCCAGTATGAGTCGTGGCAATGGATAGCCTCATATTATATGTGCACGATAGGCGATGTTCTTTCAGCCGCTTTTCCTGCCGGAATGAAACAACAGGAGCGTTACCGGCCGCGCACGGATACCTATGTGTCTCTTCCTGATAATCTGCATAATGCTGAGGCTCTTCGCGTGGTTGAAAGTCTTCTTGCACGGTCAGACAAACAGCTGCTTGCCTTCAGCTGCTTCCTGACACTCAGCGGCTGGCAGACAGTTGCCGACGGAACGACAGCCTCTGCGGAGCTCACTCCTGCAGAGGTGTCGAAAGAGGAGCTGCTGAACACCTCGAAAGTAAGGAGCTCCATAGTGAAGTCACTTGTCGACAAGGGCATGCTCTCGCTTTATGAGAAAGAAGTCGGCCGCATAAACAGCGGCCCGGCAGATGCTATATCGGCCGTGAACGAGCTCAGTGCTGCCCAGAAGAAGGCATACGATGAAATACTGTCGCAGATGACAAAGCATAATGTAGTGCTGCTCCACGGCGTAACCTCAAGCGGAAAGACAGAAATATACATTCATCTTATCAAGCGCGCCATAGAACGTCATGAGCAGGTGCTTTATCTGTTGCCGGAGATAGCGCTTACCGTGCAGATAACGTCGAGGCTCAGAAAAGTATTCGGTTGCCGGCTGGGCATTTACCATTCCAAATACAGTGATGAGGAACGTGTGGAAATATGGAAGAAGCAGATGTCGTCAGAGCCGTATGATATTATTCTAGGGGCCCGCAGTGCCGTTCTCCTGCCGTTCCAGCGTCTCGGACTTGTTATCATAGACGAGGAGCATGAGACATCTTTCAAGCAGCAGGACCCTGCTCCGCGTTATCATGCGCGCAGCGTCGCAATCATGCTTGCCCGCTCATACGGTGCCCGCACGCTTCTCGGCACAGCCACTCCGTCTATAGACAGCTATTATAATGCCGTGAAAGGCAAATACGGCTATGTGTCGCTTACAACCCGTTATAAAGGCATTCAGCTGCCGCAGGTGCAGGTTGTCGACGTCAAGGATCTCAGACACAGAAAGATGATGAACGGCCTGTTCTCACCTGTGCTTCTTGCAGCCATGCGCAAGGCGCTTGATGCCGGCCGCCAGGTTATTCTCTTTCAGAACCGCCGGGGGTTTGCGCCTATGATAGAGTGCCGCCAGTGCGGGTGGGTACCGAAATGCAAAAACTGTGATGTGTCGCTGACTTTGCACAAGCGTGCAAATCTGCTGACCTGTCATTATTGCGGCGCTACTTACAGTGTCCCAGCGGTGTGTCCGAACTGTGGAAGCAAAGAGCTCTTTGGCCGCGGTTACGGAACAGAAAAGATTGAAGACAGCATACAGGAGATATTCCCTGAGGCACGCGTGGCACGCATGGACCTTGACACAACTCGTTCGCGGAATGCGTACAGCCGTATTATCAGCGATTTTGCTGCCGGCAATACAAATATATTGATAGGCACACAGATGGTCAGCAAGGGACTGGACTTTGACAATGTTGCCGTTGTAGGCATCCTTGATGCAGACGCAATGCTCAACTATCCCGATTTCCGCTCTTATGAATATGCCTTTTCCATGATGGAGCAGGTCAGCGGGCGGGCTGGCCGCAAGAGTGCACAAGGACTTGTAATTCTTCAGACCCGTGACACGTCATTGCCCGTTATCTCACAGGTCGTACGCCATGACTATTCCGCGTTCAGCAAGGACCAGCTTGAAGAACGCCAGTTGTTTAATTATCCGCCTTTCTGTCATCTTGTATATGTTTACCTTCGTCATAAGCATGATGAAGTTGTTGAGGCTGCATCGGCCGATTTAGGAAAAATGCTGCGGACGTGGTTCGGCAGCCGTGTACTGGGACCGGACAAACCGTCCGTTGCACGTGTCAAGGATATGTGTATAAGAAAAATAGTTTTAAAACTCGAAAATGGCATTGATTTGCCAAAGGTGAGGAGTTATCTTCTTGATGCCCGCGGCCGAATGGAGCATGATTCGCGCTACGGAACAGTAAAAATTTATTTTGACGTAGATCCATTGTAAAAGAAAGTTCTGTCAGATAAACTGACAGAACTTTTCTTTTTATTCGTTTATAAGATAAGGACCGTCTTTACCTTTCAGATGTTTGCTTACCGAAACATAAGAGTTGCAATATTCATGTGCGACCTCTTTCTTATTTACGTAAAGAGTTATTTCCATAAGTGCTTTGGGATTATCGCATTTGACGATAACTGCTACAAAGTAGTTCTTTGTGTTACATTTCACTGCGAAATCACATGCTTTCTTTTGTAAGCTGATTTTGCATCAGAAATGCTATAAGCTAATTTCTAACTATTACCTATAGATTCAGGTCGACACCTATTCCAAGAACATTGTTGCTTCTGGTGTAATCGGCTGTATAATTGCCGCCGGCCGACTGCTCGGCTGTTTTCTTATGCCCGTAGAGCGTGCAGAAATAGGCAATGTTCACGTCTATCGTCTTTGACAGATGCAGGCATGCGCCGGCAGCAACAGAGTTTGAGTTGACAACAAACGACTTGTCGTCCATGTAGCTGTCGGTAATGCCGTAGTTGGTGTTTTGCCATCCGGCGCTTACCGTGATGAATTTTGCGGCATCATATTCCACTCCTGCGCTGAGCTCATACGTTCCTCTTTTCAGTTTCTTCTCGTGGTGGTTGTAAGAAACAGCTTGCTTGTCCCAGTAATAGTGGAAGCCGGCATTTATGCGCAGCGGCGTTACCGGACTGTATCCTACGCCTACAGTCAGCATTGCCGGTATGTCGCCGGGAATCTGGGCGTCATCGGCATATTCCCCAATAGCCTGAGTCAGCTCTTTGTCGAATCCGCTTTTCAGACTGGTCATTGCTCCTGCCACGCGCTCGCTGCTCACAATGGCCGCAGCAGTCTGCTCAGGTATGCCAGCCTGCACGAAGGCATTGATGAGGTTGGCCGGTAGGTTTCCGATGCTCGGTATTTGGTTTACCGATTCATTCTTCAGCCGTATGCGGGTCTTGAACTCATATTTGGCTGCAAAGTTCCAGTGCTTTGTCTTGTAGTCGATGCCGATTATCGGTGTAAAGCCGAAACCGGACTGGTTGCAGTTAAGCTCTATGTCGGCAGAGTTGGTTCTTGTAGCGTCGAGCATTGAATAGAGCGGCACGTTGCCCACTTTTATGTTTCTTACATAGCCATAGTAATTGCATGTGGCATAAATACCTCTTAGACCAACATAGCCGCTCAGGTCTGGTCTGAATTTATATGCAGCTCCGAGAGAAAGACCATAGTAATACTGCCGTCCGCGCATGTAGCTCTCGTAAGTATATTTTCCTTCGTTGCCGAACATTCTGTCAGTGGTGAAGTAAGGTGTACCGGTAGTCTGGTCAATGACTCCGGCAATGGCGCATGCTCCGGCAGCCGTCTCGGATACAATACGCTCAAAACTTCCGAGTCCGTTCTCAAACTTGCATTTTCCGCCGCCGCCGCCGACAGCCAGGCCGGCCTGCCACGAAATGTTCTTATGGTTATATGCAAACTGCACCGACGGCAATACAGGTGCAAAGGCCTTGCCTTTGAAGTCACGCGGCGTTATCGGGTTGTTTGTGTTGTTTGTAAAAAGAGCATAGTCGTTTTTTATTGTTCTTGTCTGTCGTGCCATCTGCCAGTTGATAGACAGATGAGCGCCGTCAGCCATGAAGGCCACGCCGGCCGGATTGGAATACACTCCGTCAATGCCTATAGAAGCATCGCGGCTCAGCATTCTGTTGAACGCTACGTTTTGGTTTGTGTTTGTCAGCAGTCCGCCGGCGGCGCAATAATTTGCGGCCATGAGAGAAATGGCAAAAAATGCCATTTTTTGTTTATTCATCTTAATTAAAATTTAAATAATTGGCCGCAAAATTACTTATATTGTTCTGTTTGTCAACAAAGATGCATATACTATTTAAGAAATCTTAACTTATTATTTTGTAAAATTGCACAAAAAACGCTGTTTGTGCGAAAACAAACAGCGTTTTTGAATTGTTATTCCTCGGAATTTGTTCGAATTATCATTGCTGTTCGTTATCAGCAATGTTGTCAATTTCAGTTCTCGTATTGTCTTGCTCGTTCTTTTTTTCCTGTTCAACGTTCTCCTTGGCTTTTTTGCTTAGCTCCGGATAAGAAACGCGTGTGTGATAAATGGCCATAAGTCTTTCAATCAGTACTTTCTTTGCTTTCGAGATGTCTCTGAACGTAATAGGACATTCAATGAAGAAGCCTTCTTCAATCTGATTGTCAATGAGCTTGTTGACAAGTTCTGTTATAGACTTCTCGGTATATTCTTTAAGTGAGCGGCTAGCTGCCTCTACAGTGTCACTCATCATCAGAATGGCCTGCTCGCGTGTGAACGGATTAGGCCCCGGATAGCGGAACGGCTCCATGTCAACCTGCTCGTCAGGGTGCTCGTTCTTGTATTTAACGTAGAAATATTTTGTTATGCCGTTGCCATGATGCGTAAGGATAAAGTCTTTTATCTTGTTAGGCAGGTTGTATTTCTCGGCCAGTTTAACGCCGTCGGTGACGTGTGATATGATAATCTTCGCGCTTTGCTTATAGGGCATGTTCTTGTGCGGGTTCACTCCGGCCTGGTTTTCCGTGAAGTATTCCGGGTTTTCCATTTTTCCTATGTCATGATACAGTGCACCGGTTCTCACAAGCAGACTGTCGGCACCTATCTCATTTGCTATTTCGGCTGCGAGGTTCCCGACGGTTATAGAGTGCTGGAAGGTGCCCGGAGCTATCTCGCTCAGCTTTCTGAGGAGCCCTTTGTTGGTGTTTGACAGTTCGAAGAGCGTTACGTCAGACGTAAAGCCGAACACCTTTTCTATTACGTACATGAGCGGGTAGGCGAGGAGCAGGAACGTGCCGTTCACGGCAAGATATACATACATGCTGTTGTCGAAACCGAAGACGGTGTTCGGCTGCATCAGCTGCATGGAGAAATAGATGGCCGCGCTTGCCAGCGTTACCCATATAGCAGTTTTGAACACCTGTGCGCGCTTTGACATCTCGCGCAGTGAGTATATTGCCACGAGGCCTGCCACAAGCTGTATGATAATAAACTCATATTGATATTTGACTGCGGCGGCACAGATGAGCACTATGGTTACCTGTGTGATGAAAGCCGTTCTGGAGTCCATGAAGATTCTTACAAACATGGCGGCCATCGCAAACGGTATTATGTAGACATTGAAGAAGTTGTGCCGCATCATCAGTGACACGATGATAGGGAATATCGTTATCAGCAGATATAGCATGGCAATGCTTCGCGGATTGCTGAAATAGTCTTTTCTGAACAGCTGGAGATACAGCGTGAACAGTACGACAAGTATCGTCACGAAGATTATCTGCCCTTTGATGGTGTTGGTAATCTCCTTGCTTGTGGCGTTGCGCCGTTTCATCTCTTTCTCAAACGAGTTGAGCACGCGGTATACATGCTCGTCAATGATCTCTCCCCGGTCAATGATTTTCTGTCCGCTGAGCACCATGCCGCTTGCCAGTGGTATCTGGCTCAGCAGGTCGTTCCGTTCCGTGTCGCTTTTCCTCTGGTCGTATGTCACGTTCGGCTCAATGTAGTCATTGAGGTTGCATTTTTGCAATATCTGCCTTTTGGCGGCTATTTTCTCATCCATGAACAGTTTCTCGTATGCCGACATGGTTGAGAAAATGCAGCTGATGGTAGTGCTTTCAACCTCACGTCCCCTTATGACCCTGATTTCATTTGTTGAGTCACGTGCTATATTGTTGTATTCAGGGGTGTTCATGATGCCGGCCATGTAAAGGCGTTCCAGACGGTCGGCAATAAGCTCGACATATTCGGGCGGCAGTCCCTGTATGCCGTTCTTGAAGTTGTTGCGGAATCGCTGGACGGCAGCCTGTCCAATCTGTACGTTGAAGTCATAGTAGGGCTTGAATTGCCTCAGCAAAGAGTCTTTCTCCCGTTTTACAGTCTCGTCAGTCTTGTAGACAGGAAAATCAAACTTTGCGATAAACGAACCGTACATCCATGGTTTTCCTATATCGTATTTGAATTGCTGGCTTTCATTTCTTGGCAGCATCCACACGATGATCACTACAGTCAGAAGTACTAAGGCTATCTTCGTCGCGGTGTTGCGCCAGTAGTGTGGTTCTTTGTTTTCATTAATCATACTAAAGCTGTTTTTAATTATAACAGAGAATAAATATAAAAAGCTGTTCTAATCAAGTTGTTATGAGTTGCGAAAATACAAAAAAATATGCTATAAGAACGAAAAAATATGTAATTTTGCAAAAAATTAATACTTAGAAAAATATAATCAAGATGTCTGAGAGAAAAGTCAGAGTGCGCTTTGCGCCGAGTCCTACAGGTCCGCTTCATATTGGTGGAGTACGTACGGCACTGTATAATTATCTGTTTGCCCGTCAGCATGGCGGCGATCTTGTGTTCCGCATAGAGGATACCGATTCCCACCGTTTCGTTCCGGGTGCCGAAGAGTATATATTGGAGTCGTTTAAATGGCTTGGCATAAAGTTTGACGAAGGTGTAAGCTTCGGCGGCAGCCACGGCCCGTACCGGCAGAGTGAGCGCCGTGATATATACAAGCAGTATGTCAAGCAGCTTC
Organism: uncultured Prevotella sp.; assembly: GCA_900314195.1. Lineage (GTDB taxonomy): Bacteria > Bacteroidota > Bacteroidia > Bacteroidales > Bacteroidaceae > Prevotella. The sequence goes on along the minus strand of OMUH01000114.1, from coordinate 11,087 downwards.
TCGACAGCGGAAAGGCATACTATGCTTTTGACACGCCGGAGGAGCTCGAGAAAAAACGCAAGGAAGTGCCGAACTTCCAGTATGATGCTTCCACGCGCATGCAGATGCGTAACTCTCTGACCATGCCGGCTGATGAGGTGAAGGCTCTTATCGATGACGGCCAGCAATACACTGTCCGCTTCAAGATTGAGCCGGGCCGCGAAGTGCATGTTCATGACCTTATCCGCGGTGACGTGTCTGTGAAGAGCGACATCCTTGACGACAAGGTGCTTTTCAAAAGCTCTGATGAGCTGCCTACATATCATCTTGCCAACATCGTAGATGACCATCTGATGGAGATTACCCATGTCATTCGCGGTGAGGAGTGGCTGCCGAGTGCTCCGCTTCATGTTCTTCTTTATGAGGCCTTCGGATGGCAGGACACCATGCCGCAGTTTGCCCATCTGCCGCTGTTGCTGAAGCCGGAGGGCAAGGGAAAGCTCAGCAAGCGCGACGGCGACAGACTCGGATTTCCTGTGTTCCCGCTTGAATGGCACGACCCTAAGACCGGCGAGGTGTCGTCAGGCTATCGTGAGAGCGGCTATTTCCCTGAGGCTGTTATCAACTTCCTTGCCCTGCAGGGATGGAATCCGGGCACTGAGCAGGAGATATTCTCGCTTGACGAGCTTGTCAAGGCGTTTGACATAACGAAATGCTCTAAGAGCGGCGCACATTTTGATTTTAAGAAATGTGCGTGGTTCAACCATGAATATATTCTCAGGAAGAGCGATGACGAGATAGCCCGCCTGTTTGCTCCTATAGTTGCCAACAACGGCGTTGACGCCACTTTTGAACAGGTCACGGAGGTGGTGCATCTGATGAAAGACCGTGTCAGCTTTGTTAAGGAGCTGTGGCCTCTGTGCTCATTCTTCTTCATAGCTCCGGACTCTTATGATGCCAAGACCGTCAGGAAACGCTGGAAAGACTATTCAGCTGCCCAGATGCGTGAGCTGGCAGCCGTGCTTGAAGGCATTGACGATTTCAGTGTGGCCGGCCAGGAGGCTGTCGTTATGAAGTGGGTAGAGGAGAAAGGCTATAAGCTGGGTGATGTTATGAATGCATTCCGTCTGGCGCTTGTCGGTGAGGGCAAAGGTCCCGGCATGTTTGACATATCGGCATTTCTCGGCAAGAAGGAAACGCTGAAGAGAATAGAAAAGGCAGTTGCTGTGCTCGGTTGAGGCACGGCAGCTGTAATCTCTTTATGAAATCAATTCTGTTTTTGTTGTCCGATAAAAAACATTTACCGTTTTGATAGCTTATAATATATGCATATACTTTGTCGAGCTTGGCATTCGCATAGCCAGCCATTTCAACGACAAGGTGCATCGGATGTGGAAGGGCGAGCAGGAGTCGTTTGACGTGCTGAGCCGGCAGGTTGACAAATCAGCACGTTATCTGTGGTTTCATGCGGCCTCTCTCGGCGAATTCGAACAAGGACGTCCGCTCATGGAACGGATACGGCAGCTCTATCCGCAGTATAAGTTCTTGCTTACATTCTATTCACCCTCAGGATATGATGTGCGCAAAGACTATAAAGGTGCTGACATAGTTTGCTACATGCCTGTTGACACGCCGCGTAATGCCCGTCGTTTTCTGAACCTCGTACGTCCGGAAGCAGCTTTCTTTATAAAATATGAATTCTGGTATAACTTTCTGAGTATTTTAAAAAGAAACAATATCCCGGTCTACAGTGTGAGCTCCATATTCCGTCCCAGTCAGATATTTTTCCGCTGGTATGCCGGAAAGTATAATAAAGTGCTTGGATGCTTTGAGCGTTTCTTTGTTCAGAATGAAGAAAGCCGCAGTCTGCTTGACGGAATAGGCATCAGCAATGTTGAAGTAGTTGGTGACACGCGTTTTGATCGTGTCGTGCAAATACGTGATGCGGCAAAAGAGCTTCCCGTAGTGAAATCTTTTATTGCAGATTGTCCGGATGTGTTTGTTGCCGGCAGCAGCTGGCCGCCTGATGAGGAAATATTCATGAAGTATTTCAAAGAGCATAAGGGCTGGAAGCTGATTATAGCGCCTCATGTGATAAATGAGAGCCATCTGGCTCAGATTGTTTCTCTGTGCGGGAATATGAAGGTGGTCAGATACAGCGACAGCGATGAGGCTTCTGTTGCAGGTGCCGATGTGCTCATTATTGATTGTTTCGGTCTTTTGTCGAGCATCTATCGCTACGGTACTGTCAGCTATGTCGGTGGTGGCTTTGGCGTAGGCATTCATAACACCCTTGAGGCTGCCGTGTGGAACATACCGGTAGTGATAGGCCCGAACAACAAGCGTTTCCGTGAGGCACAGGGACTGCTGAAAAACGGCGGAGCATTTGAAATCCAAAATTATGAAGATTTTGTGTCGGTAATGAACAAGCTGTCAGATGCTGATACTTGTGCACAGGCAGGCAGGAATGCAGGAAAATATGTTGACAGCCTTGTGGGTGCAACAGAAAAAATCATAAGAAGTATAAACCTGTAAGCCGGAAAACTCCAGGTACAGACAGTTTAAGTCTGTTCTTATTCAACATGCGGAAGTTATTTTTCCGTATTCATCAAAAAAAACGGTAACCGCAGTTCTGCTGATGACGCTGAACTACGGTTACCGTAAAAAATATTATAGCATCGTCGTGCATGCAGTTACATGCTGCACTTTTATGCTTCTCTTTATTTTATTATTCTGTAGTAATCTTTCTTTCTGTCCTTTATGGTGTGAGGATGGCTTGAGGCGTAGCCCAGCGCAAGAGAGCCTATACCGACAAGTCCGTCAGGCAGTCCCCATGAGCGCATCATTTCTTTCACGTCGTCGCGTTCCGACATCTTGTCCACGCGGTTAATCCAGCAGCTTGCCAGTCCTACGGAGTGCGCGGCAAGCATCATGTTTCCGAGCACCAGACTGCCGTCACGGAAGTTGTTGACATTGTCTTTTGACGCGAACACAAGAACTATTACCGGAGCACCGTAATATGGGTCGGAGCTGTTGCTCATTATCTCTGCATTTATCTTTGAAAGAGTTGCAATCTGTTCCTTGTTTTCTACAGCCACTATCCACGGGTCTTGTGTACCCTTTCCAGTCGGAGCCCATGTGCCGGCTTCCAATACTGCTTTCAGTGCCTCATCATCAACAACGTCGGGCTTAAACCGGCGAATGCTTCTTCTCTCTCTGATACATTTTAAAACTTCGTTGTCCATTTTTTGTTTTTTTTATGTGTTTCAATTTATGCGTCGCGGACAATAAGCCGTGGCTGCATGTTATATATTCTTTTTTACGTGGTAACCTGTTACAACGAAGAGAACTGCACGTATAATAATTACGTGCAGTTCTCTTCGTTGATGCTCATTTGCGCATCTTTAAAGTTGATGTTATTCTGTCAATGCCTTTCTTTAATGTGGAGTGTGGACACGCCAAGTTGATCCGGATGTATCCTTCTCCGGCTTTCCTGCCGTACATCGTACCACTGTTTACATATACTTTTCCGTCTTTCAACAGCTTTCTGCATGCCTCCTCGGATGTTATTCCGAGCCTGCTTATGTCTATCCATGCAAGATATGTGGCTTCCATCTTTATCACTGTGGCTTCAGGCAAATCTTTCGCGAATGAGGTCTTTAACAGCTCATAGTTGCCGCTGATATAGTTGTTGAGGCTGTCGAGCCATTCCTCACCGTTGTTATACGCCGCTTCAAGAGCTACGGGGCCGAACGGATTTACGTCGCACAGCTCGTAAATGTTTATCACCCTGTCTATACGCCGGCGTATTTCCGGATTACAGCATATTATGTTTGCTATTTGCAGGCCGGCGGTATTGAAGCTTTTAGACGGAGAGTTCAGTGTCACGCAGTTGTCACGGCACGCGTCGCTTATGGCAGCCATAGGCGAGAATGTCTCTCCGGGCATAGCCAGCTCGCAATGAATTTCGTCACTGATTATTTTTACTCCGTGCCGCAGGCAAATATCGTTCATGCGTTCAAGTTCCTCGTGTGTCCACATGCGTCCTGTCGGGTTATGCGGGTTGCAAAGCAGGAAAACGGTCACCTTCTCGTCTGCGCATCTGCGTTCAAAGTCTTCGAAATCGATAACGTAGCTGTCACCTTTTCTGACAAGCTCATTCTCCTCAATCTGGCAGCCTTGGTTTCTGATGCTTGAGAAGAAACAGTTGTAAACAGGTGTCTGTACAAGTACTTTCTCTCCCGGCAGCGTCAGTGCCTTTATGGTTGCGCTGATAGCGGGCACCACTCCTGTGGTGTATATAATCCAGTCTTTTTCTATGTGCCAGTTGTGGCGGCGGCTGAACCAGTTTATTATGGCGTCGTAGTAGCTTTGCCCGATGAGGGTATAGCCATAAATAGAATGTCCGGCACGTTTCCTGACGGCTTCGGCAATGCAGGGAGCAGTCTCAAAATCCATGTCGGCAACCCACAGCGGAATGATGTCGTCGTCTTTGAATATATCCCATTTGTATGAGCCGGTGTGGCGCCTTGCGGCAGGGTGGTCGAAATTGTATGTCATGCTTTTTGTCTTTCGGTTATCAGACAGCTGTGTCCTTTTGCAAACTCGTTGTATGTCACGCTGCCAATGCTGTCGGCAGTGATAAATCCGGAAACAGGATTCTTTATGTTTGTCACGCTTCCTTTTATGTCTGCTTTAATGTTTGTGCAGTCTTCAAACATACGGTCGCAGGCAGCATCAAAGGTGCAGTCTTCAAGTGTCACGTTGTCCATGTAGCACAAAGGCTGCTCGCCGCTGATGTGGCATCTTACAAATTTTATGTTTTTGCTGTGCCATGCCAGATATTCGCCGTTGAGCTCAGAGTCATAGACAGTCACATTGTCACATTCCCAGAAACTGTCTTTGGTGGTTATCCTGGCATTGTGCACCTCGACATTCCGGCAGTATTGAAAAACATACTTTGCGTCTGAAGTCAGACCGTCTACATATATGTTCTTTGAAAACATAAACGGATATGTGCCCTGGTGAAGCTCTACATTTCTTAGTTTTAGTCCGTCAACACGCCAGAAAGTCTCGTCGGCATCCGTTATTTTCACGTTCTCGAGCTCAAGGTTGTGCATCTCGCGGAAAAATTTCGGTCCGTCAATGGTGCTGTCTTTCATGAGCATGTTGTCACTGTACCATATTGCGGAACGTGACTCCGGTGCGAAATAACAGTTCGTGATGAGGCTGTGGTCAACATGCCACCACGGATATTTGCCGTAGAATTTAGAATTGTGGCACTCTATGTCATGGCAGCATTTTATACCGGATTCTCCGTCGGTTATGGTGATGTCGTCAAGGATTGTGTCATGACAGCCGAACAGCGGACGCTCGCCGCCAAAACTTTGGTTGCTGATAGTTTTCATCGTATGTTTTTTTTTTCTTCTATAACAGTTGTATTCATAGCCATATTATATTTTTACTGCAAAAATAGTTATAACATTTTGATGGCTCGTTATATTATTTACAGATGTTTGTACCAAAAATAGCGAATAAACGATTTTTTTTATGTTTCCTTTATTAGTTATGTTTATTATTACATATTGATTATTACAATTAATATGCCATTTTACCCTTTTATAAGATGTCTGTTTCTTTTCGTGGATGCGTTTTATGCAAATCGTGTCAATTTGGCATAAAAATAAAAAACGGGATTGCGAGTCAATGCCCGCAATCCCGTATGATTTGATATGAGGTGAATTAAAGATTTGCGTTGTCTTTCTTCCAGTCTTCGATAGGAGGAACGATTCCCAGGTCGATAACTTCCTGACGCATGTCGCAGAGATGCTTGTAGCTCTTCTGTAAATCGTCCATTTCTTCCTTCGTGCCTGTAGGAACAGTGTAGTGAACACCGGTCTTGTCGATTGTTGTCGGCAGAGCCATCATGACGTCCTTGATGCCAAGCTCCGGCAGGTTTGCATAGCAGCCGGCAGGCAGCGTGAACGGCTCGCCGCCCATAGCGCCCTCTATCATCTTGACAGCGTTGTATGCCGGGCTCTGGAAAGAACTGCGGCCGCGAAGCTTGATGATGCGTGAGCCGCCCTGTGTAGTAATCTGTTTGATTTCTTCCCAGCGCTCGTGGCTCAGACCCATCTCTGACAGCGGCTTGCCGTCAATCTTAACCTGTGAGGCGAATACTGCCATCTGCTCGCCATGACCACCGTAGGTGTGTGCACCGGTAACCTTGTCCATAGGTACATTATATTCGTGGGCAAGAGCCTGCTGCAGACGGGTAGAGTCAAGAGCTGCAAGTGATGTCAGCTGGTTAGGCTTCAGACCGCTGTGGATAAGAGCTGTCAATGCTGTAACATCGGCAGGGTTGAAGATAACAACTACATGCTTGACATCCGGACAGTATTTCTTGATGTTCTCACCGAAATCAGCGGCAATCTTGCAGTTGCCCTGAAGCAGATCCTCACGTGTCATGCCGGCCTTACGTGGAGCACCGCCTGACGAGATTATATATTTTGCGCCGGTGAAAGCTTTCTTGGCAGCTTCTGCTACTTTCTCAGGATTGTTCATGTCCTCAACGGCAGGAGCATAGTATGTTACGTTTGCACCAGGGAAAGCGCACTGCTCGATCTCATCATATACACCGTGTACTCCCGGCTCGTAGATGTCGTAGAGGCATACGTTAGGTGTCAGACCCAGAGCAAGAGCTGTTTGAACCATGTTTGAACCAATCATACCGCCTGCACCGACGATAAGAAGCTTGTCATTAGTTAAATATTTCATAACTGCAAAAATTAAAATATATATATGTTTTTTGTATATCTTTTTTAAACACTTCTCTGCAAGAAACGTGCCGTTTTTTATATCTGTGGCTCAGAAATTCTTTATCCGTTATGTTTTTTTACATGCTGCCGTTTGTCATTGTCGGCATCTTGTTTCATTGCGCGCGGCGGATAATGACGCACACTGTGAAATTTTTTCTTATCCCTCTGACTGCAAAGTTAACAAAAAGAAATTTAATGTGGATATTTATTTTACATATAATTTGTTGCATTTTCTTAAAATGTATATCTTTGTAACATGCGTTTTGCAAATGCGCTTTTTAATGATGTTTTGTTAATTAATCAATAATACAATGATAATATCTGAGCCATCATCTGAGCCAATATCTGAAAAGCTTTCTTCCCTACGCTCGCTTATGAAACGCGAACATATCGGTGCTTTCATATTTCCAAGTACGGATCCCCATCACGGCGAATATGTTCCTGACCACTGGAAAGGACGTGAATGGATAAGCGGCTTTGACGGCAGTGCGGGCACTGCTGTCGTAACTATGCATTCAGCTGCGCTCTGGACCGATTCAAGGTATTTTCTTGCGGCGGCAGAGGAACTGCGCGGGACGGATTACATTCTGATGAAACAGAAGGTGAGCGGTACGCCGACAATCGAAAAGTGGCTTTCTGAGCAACTGACAGGCGGTGAAAGCACGGAGGTGGCCGTTGACGGTATGGTGTGCTCGTATGCTGAATCTGAAAAGCTGAAAAACAATTTGCGGGTATATGGCTTGACGCTGCGCACAAACATTGATGCCTTGGCAGAGATATGGACGGACCGTCCGCAGCTGCCGGACGATAAGGTGGTGATGCAGCCTTTGAAATATGCCGGAGAAGACGCAGTGTCAAAGCTTGCGCGCGTGCGCAGGGAAACTCTTTTGCGTCATGCTGACGCATTGCTTGTGTCGGCACTTGACAGCATAGCATGGATCTTGAATCTGCGCGGCTCAGACGTGCACTGCAATCCGGTGTTCGTAAGCTATCTGCTCATAGAACAGGACAGTGCTACGCTGTTTGTTGATAAAAGAAAGCTTACCACTGACGTTAAGGCTTATCTTTCCGGGCTGCATGTCGGCACAGACGACTATGATAATATCAAAAAAGCTGTTTCACATTATAGTGGATATAACATTCTTTTAGATCCTTCGGAAACGGCATTTTCGCTGTGCAAGCTTGTCAAGGCAGGACGAATGGTAAGTGCTGCCTCGCCGGTTCCGGCAATGAAGGCAATAAAAAACAGCACGGAAATTGCCGGTTTCAGAAATGTCATGATAAAAGACGGCGTGGCTATGGTGAAGTTTCTGAGGTGGCTGCTGCCGGCCGTGCGACATGGCGGACAGACAGAGATGAGTGTCAGTGACAAGCTGTTGTCGTTAAGAGCTGAACAACCACTCTTCAAGGATATATCCTTTGATACTATTGCCGGCTATGAGGAACACGGTGCTATAGTTCATTATGAGGCCACTGAGACAACAGATGCTCCGCTGCGCCCGGAAGGACTGCTGCTGCTCGACAGCGGGGCACAGTATCTTGACGGTACAACAGACATCACGCGCACCATAGCACTGGGACCTGTCACGGAAGAGCAAAAGCTAATATATACGCTGGTGTTGAAAAGCCACATACAGCTTGAACTTGCAAAATTCCCGGATGGCGCCAGCGGCACGCAGATAGATGCCATCGCGCGCGAGCCTCTTTGGAAAAACGGATATAACTTCCTTCACGGAACAGGACACGGTGTGGGGTCCTATCTGAATGTTCATGAGGGGCCACATCAGATCAGAATGGAATATATGCCGGCGCCCTTGCATGCCGGAATGACAGTTACCGATGAGCCGGGCTTATATCTTGCCGGAAAGTTTGGCGTGCGTACTGAAAACACATTGCTGATTACGGAATTTAAAAATACGGAGTATGGCAAATTCCTGCAGATGGAACCGCTGACATTATGCCCGATAGATATGACTCCGGTAATAAAATCGATGCTTACTACGGACGAGAAAGCATGGATAGACAGCTATCACGCTTTGGTCTTTGAAAAACTGGCTCCGCATCTTGACGGTGATGATTATGCATGGCTTGAGAAGGCTACAAAGCCTTTCTGACAATAATAAGATGTGAATGCAGCTTTGATAAATGCTTTATACTTATAAATGTTTTGATAAAAAGATGTTGTAATTTTATTAAAGCGCAATAAACTTACGCATGTTTAAACATTGCCATGAAGGTTGCCCGCAAAACTAATTTGCGGAAGTTTTTTAAGCATTACTTATCATCAACAGTGTATTGAATTATCACATATTATAGTGGTAATTCAATATTCTGTATGAAAGAGGAAATAAAAAAATGCAAAAAAGTTGTCAGTTCGGTAAAGATAATGTAATTTTGCAACCGCTTAACAGTGGGGATGTTGTATCCGCACGTTAAGATGACAAGTTTAACAATTAAAAATTTAAAACAAAAAAACATGATTATTGTACCAGTAAAAGATGGTGAGAACATCGAGAGAGCTTTGAAGAAATTCAAGAGAAAATTCGAAAAAACAGGTGTAATCAAAGAGCTTCGCAGCCGTCAGCAGTATGACAAACCATCTGTTAAGAAGAGACTCAAGATGGAACACGCTGTCTACGTACAGAAACTTCGTCAGGAAGAAGAGTAAAAAAATATTCCTTCAAATTTGGCGGATTGAATTAATTTCCGTATCTTCGCATTAAACAAAACAATCAGTGTTTGAACGAAGATGAACATAGATGACTTTTTGACATACATGAGGTATGAGCTTAACCGCTCAGACCAGACTGTAGAAAGCTACAATGAAGACCTAAGGGCCTTTGAAGCTTTTTTCAAAAGTCTTGACAACAGCATCACTTGGGAAACCGTTGACTCTGATGTCATCCGTGACTGGATGGAGCAGATGATGGACAAGGGAAACACTGCCACGACGATAAACCGCCGTCTCAGTGCCTTGAGATCTTTTTACAGGTATGCGCTGGCGCATGGTTTGATAGAGAAAGATCCGGTTCATGCCATCACAGGTCCCAAAAAGGCAAAACCATTACCGCAGTTCCTTAAAGAAGAGGAAATCGACAGACTTCTTGATTCTGACAGCTGGACTGACAGTTATGAGGATATTCGCGATCGTGCCATCATAATGACATTTTATGAGACAGGAATGCGTTTGTCGGAATTGACCGGCCTTGATGACGAAGCGGTCAGCTTCACCAATAAGGAAATAAAGGTATTGGGAAAACGCAACAAGGAACGTATAATACCGTTTGGTGATGAGCTTTCAGCTACGCTCTTGCATTACAGACAGGAGCGCGACAGTCAGATAAACAGGATATGCGGGGCCTTCTTCGTTGCAGATGATGGCTCAAGAATGCAGAATGAGAAAGTCAGATATATTGTCAAAAAGAATCTGTCGAAGGTTTGCACGCTGAAAAAACGCACCCCGCATGTGCTCAGGCACACGTTTGCTACGGCAATGCTTAATCATCATGCCGGACTGGAGAGTTTGAGAAAACTGCTTGGTCATGCTTCGCTGTCAACAACAGAGATATATACGCATACCACTTTTGAGCAGTTGAAACAAGTGTATAATGAAGCCCATCCACGGGCTTAACCTTTAAAAATTGGTAAAACTATGGAGATTAAAATTCAGTCGATTCATTTCGACGCAACAGAGAAGTTGCAGGCTTTCATTGAAAAGAAAGTAGCCAAATTGGAGAAAACGTACGAAAATATACAGAAAGTAGAGGTGCAGTTAAAGGTCGTGAAACCGGCTACGGCGCAAAACAAGGAAACAGATATCACTGTTGTTGTGCCTGGAACTACGTTTCATGTAGAGAAGACTTATGACACTTTTGAAGAAGGTGTTGATACCGGCGTTGATGCCTTGAAGGTTCAATTGACCAAGTATAAGGAAAAAACACGCGACCATTGAAAAAAAACTTTTAGAAAGTTTTGTATAATAAAAAAAATACCGTATCTTTGCAGCCGTTTTAAAGAACATATCTTTTCAGGCTGTTTAAACGGCTGCAAAGAATCGCCTCTTTAGCTCAGTTGGCCAGAGCACGTGATTTGTAATCTCGGGGTCGTTGGTTCGAATCCGACAAGAGGCTCAAGAAAAGGGTAGTTTCCAGAGTGGACAAATGGGGCAGACTGTAAATCTGCTGCTTCGGCTTCGGTGGTTCGAATCCATCACTACCCACAGTGATTAATCACATGCGGAAATAGCTCAGTTGATAGAGCACTAGCCTTCCAAGCTGGGGGTCGCGGGTT
>OMUH01000117.1 GCA_900314195.1 uncultured Prevotella sp. | reverse complement strand
GAAATTTGAAAAGCGTCGGTGCCGTTAACGGCACCGACGCTTTTTTGTAATACACATAAAATTCGATAAAAATCAGAAAAACATTTTGTATGTTCGGCTTATTTTCCTTATTTTGCGCATCAAAAAGCAACAAACAATGACAAGAGAAGAAAACGAGGAAAGACTTGCATATCTCAAGAACATAGTGCTGAACATGCCGCAGAAGCCGGGCAGCTATCAGTATTATGACAAACGGCGCGAGCCGGGCGGCAACCCCGACCCTTCACATATTATATATGTAGGCAAGGCCAAGCATCTTAAAAACCGGGTATCGTCATACTTCCACAAGGAGGTGGACAGATACAAGACCAAGGTGCTCGTTTCAAAAATTCAGGACATCACATACAGCGTTGTCAACAGCGAGGAAGACGCCCTGCTGCTCGAGAACAGCCTGATAAAAAAATACAAGCCGAAATATAACGTTCTGCTCAAAGACGGAAAGACCTATCCTAGCATCTGCGTCACCAACGAGTTTTTCCCGCGCATCTTCAAGACACGACACATAAACAAAAAGACGGGAACATTCTTCGGACCATACCCGCACATCTCTACAATGTATGCCCTGCTCGACATAATAAAGAAGGTGTACAAGCCGCGCACGTGCCGGCTGCCGCTCAGCGAGAGTGCCATCAGCGCCGGCAAGTTCAGTCCGTGCCTTGAATACCATATCCACAACTGCGGTGCACCATGCATAGGCCGGCAGAGCTATGAAGACTATCAGGCCAATATGGCCATGGCAAAAGAAATCCTGAAAGGCAACACGCGCGAGGTGAGCAACCGCATCTATGACCTTATGATGAAAAATGCCAGGCTGATGAAGTTTGAGATGGCAGAAGAGCTGAAACAGAAATATCTGCTTCTGCAGGATTTCGTGGCAAAGAGCGAGGTGGTCAGCCACACCATTAACGATGTCGACGTGTTCACCATTACCGATGACGACAGCGGCCGAACTGCATTCATCAACTATCTGCACGTCAGAAACGGAACGATAAACCAGAGCTTCACATACGAATACCGCCGGCAGCTCGACGAGAGTGATTCTGAACTTCTGAACACGGCCATACCGGAGATTCGCGAACGCTTCCACTCCACAGCCAAGGAGGTGATAGTGCCGTTTGAGCTCGACTGGAAACTGAAAGACGCCGCGTTCTTCATTCCGCAGCGCGGAGACAAGCACCACCTGCTGGAGCTGTCGGAGATGAACGCAAAACAGTATCGCTTCGACAGACTGAAACAAACCGAGAAGCTGAACCCGGAACAGAAGAGCACACGGCTGATGAAAGAGCTGCAGACAAAGCTCGGCATGAAGAACCTGCCCTATCAGATAGAATGCTTCGACAACTCAAACATTTCAGGAACGGATGCCGTTGCCGGATGCATTGTCTATAAGGCCATGAAGCCGTCAAGAAAAGACTACAGGAAATATAATATCAAAACTGTCACCGGTCCTGACGACTATGCCTCCATGCAGGAGGTTGTGCGCCGCCGCTACAGCCGTATGAAGGAAGAAGGCGCCCGCCTGCCCGACCTTATCATCACCGACGGCGGCAAGGGACAGATGGACGTGGTGAGAGAGGTCGTAGAAGACGAGCTGCACCTCGACATTCCAATCGCCGGTCTTGCCAAAGACGACCGTCACCGCACCAACGAACTGCTGTTCGGCTTTCCGCCGAAGGTGATAGGCCTCGACGTGAAAGGAGAGCTGTTCCGAGTGCTCACACAGATACAGGATGAGGTGCACCGCTTCGCCATCACCTTCCACCGCGACAAGCGTTCAAAACACCAGTTGCACAGTGAGCTCGACGACATAAAGGGAATAGGACCGAAGACACGCGACGAACTGCTGCATAAGTTCCGCAGCGTGGCAAGGATAAAAGCAGCATCAGAGGCAGACATAGCAGCCGTCATCGGTCCGGCCAAGACAGCCATCCTGCTCGAACATTTCAATAATGAGAACAATGCTACAGCAGCAGACAAATAGATTCTTTTTGTTTTTAACAAACATTATCTAAATGAAAAATTTTTACTTTCTCATTTTTAAATTTTAAAATTTCAGCACAAACAAAATTACGGTTCGAAAACATGGCTAAATTACACAGCTTTTAAAATTCTGACATTCAGTAACTTGTAATTTTATTACATAAAAATCAGAACGAAAAACGCCTAAAAAGGCCAATTTATAACAGTCGTTTAGCACTGTCAAAGCAATGAGATAAGTTTTTATCTCAATGAAATAGAAATTTATATCACTGCTTTACGCTAAACAAAGGTATTATATGTAAATATTATTTATTTTCAACAGAAAATTCACAAATTGAAACATGTAATATATGTTTTGAAACCAGTTAAGGAAAGTTAAACGACTAACAATATTATTTTACAAAATGAGCAGTATCAGCATTCTGCGTAATATAAACAGCACATATCCGCTTTATGCCAGCGGCTGGTCGCGAGTATGTTTTCCAAACAAAGAATGCATATCACAGAACACCGTCTGCAATCAAAAAACGACATAAATATTTTAGAGAAAAGGATTTGCAAGTATTTCTTTTTTTTCTTGTTTTGATAATGAATAACCATTATCTTTGCGTATAGAAATCAAAACAACATGATATGGACAAAATTGCAAATCTATAGGAAATATATATTGTGCATTTTTAGAAAAGTAGTCGGCGATTCTGAGTTTTCTCGGATAGTCGGTAGCGGGCACTCGTTATGTCCGATACGATACCGCAATCCGTTTCAAACGGTTGCAGGAAGTATGTAAAAAGTAGAATAATTATTAACACTTTTAATACTTTTAATACTTTTAATAACGTTAGATGACACTGGAACAAACAAGAAAATGAGAATAGTAATACAACGCGTCAGCCACGCCTCAGTTACCATTAACGGCTCAGTAAAAGGAGCAATAAACCAGGGATACCTCATTCTGCTGGGCATAGAAAGTAGCGACAATGACGAAGATATTAGCTGGCTGGTAAGAAAGGTTATAGGACTAAGGGTGTTTGACGATGAACATCACGTCATGAACCTGTCAATAAAAGATGTGGACGGCAGTATCCTCGTCGTCAGTCAGTTCACGCTCATGGCAAGTTACAAAAAGGGCAACCGCCCCAGCTGGCTGCGTGCAGCGCCCCACTCCATCTCTATACCGCTGTATGAGAAATTCTGCAAAGAACTGTCGGAAGCACTCGGCAAACCGGTAGAGACCGGTGAGTTCGGTGCCGATATGAAGGTAGAACTGCTCAACGATGGTCCGGTGACAATCTGTATGGACACTAAAAACAAAGAATAAAAGCTCATATATAAACTGTGAAAGAGCAGACAAACAAAATACGACATAGTGCATATTACAATATACTGATATTATAAAAGCCACATTATTATATATATTGAAAGCTGAGCATTTTAATATGCACAACTAATATGGCATAATTTATTTCAAGAAGACATAATTTCAAGAAGACATAATTTCAAGAAAAAATAAGATGACAATAGAAGACGCTCAAAAAAGAGTTGACGAATGGATAAAGACATACGGCGTGCGATATTTTAATGAGCTGACGAACATGGCATGCCTGACTGAAGAGGTGGGCGAACTGGCACGCGGCATAGCACGCCGGTACGGAGAACAGAGCTGCAAGCCAGGAGAAAAGATAAACATCGGCGAAGAGATAGCAGATGTGATGTGGGTGCTCATCTGCTTGGCCAACCAGACCGGTACGGACATAACGGCCGAACTGGAGAAAAGCTTCGCTAAAAAGACTGCACGCGACAAAGACCGGCACCGTAATAATCCGAAACTAAAATAACAATACAGAAAAATAACGGATAGCCAGTATTGCGGAATAGCTGAAATAGAAAAAATACAGAAAGCACAATATTGTAAAACAAAAATATTTTTAGACATTATGGGACTGATAAAAAACATTGTCAGCGGCGATATGGCCGAAGAGAAAAAAAAGAAAGAAACGGAAAAGAGCAAATACGACCAGGCTCTTGAGAAATACAACACCAATATTGACGAGGCTGAGGTAAAGGCAGCAGTAGAAAAGATTATAAAAGAAAAGGTTGCCGAAAATGACACCGTTGACGTGAAGAAATTCCTGTTGGGCAGCGTGGAGCTCACATCACTCCACACCACCGACACGGAAGAAGAAATTCTCGCGCTGACTGAGAAAGTAAACAACTTTGAGCATGACTACCCTGACCTGCCACACGTTGCAGCCATCTGCGTATATCCCGTGTTCACCGAGCTCGTAGCACAAAGCCTTGAGGTCGACGGTGTGGAGATTACCAATGTGACCGGTAACTTCCCGTCATCACAGTCACGCATGGAGGTTAAGATTGCCGAAACGAAGCTGGCCGTTGCCGACGGTGCCACGAATATAGACATAGTGCTGCCCGTAGGAAAATTCCTCAGCGGCGACTATGAGGGTGTTTGCGATGACATACAGGAGCTGAAAGAAGCATGCGGAGATGTACCCATGAAGGTGATTCTTGAGACATGTGACCTCGGCAGTATGTCTAACATCAAGAAGGCTGCCCTGCTGAGCATGTATGCCGGAGCTGATTACATAAAGACTTCTACGGGCAAGGAGAAACAGGGCGCCACACCGGAAGGCGTATATGTAATGTGCCAGGCCATAAAGGAATACTATGACCAGACCGGTATCGTCATCGGACTGAAGCCGGCCGGAGGCATCAACACCGTCATGGACGCCGTGGTGCTTTATACTATTGTCAAGGAAGTGCTCGGCGAGAAATGGCTCACAAACGAACTGTTCCGCCTCGGCACGAGCAGGCTCACAAACCTGCTCATCAGTGAGATAAAAGGCAGCGAAATAAAATACTTCTAATAATCATACAGCAATAACAACAAAGAGAAAGGCGGAGCCGCACGCTTACGGTCTCCGCCTTTTTCAAATTATGGAAAATTAAATTTATGATTTTCTTTCTATGACAAAATCAAGATAAGCCTTCAACGACGCACGTATATCATCATCTGCAACCTTCGTGTTCAGATAATCCATGCACTCGTCATGAAAACGCCACATGCTTCTGTCAGCATACTCAATGCCGCCGCTGGTCTTCGTGAAGTCTACGAGGCGCGCTATCTCTTCCTTTGTAACAGTATGCTGTCTGACCTTTCGGGCCAATTCTGTCATCTCACTGTCATGAGTAGAGTTAATGGCATACAGCACTGGAAGGGTCAGCTTACCCTCAGCCATGTCATTGCCCGTAGGCTTCCCTATGGCCGATGAGTCATAATAATCAAATATGTCATCGCGTATCTGGAAAATAATGCCGAGCTTCTGCCCGAAGCGGCCGGCCTCGGCAAGCTCTGTGTCATTGCACCCCGCCGACCGTGCGCCGATGGTGGCACAAGCCTCAAAGAGGGCTGCCGTCTTATTCTTTATGATGTCATAATAAACATCTTCTGAGAAATCGTCTCTGCGGATGTTGCTCAGCTGGAGAATCTCACCGTTGGAGAGCGTACGGCCGAGTTCAGACAGATAGCGCACGATGTCCTCAGAATGAGTGCAGGAGACATTGAGCAGTGCCGTAGAGAGAATGTAATCACCTACGAGCACGGCTATCTGATTGTTATACAACGCATTTACCGATGCCTGTCCGCGGCGTTCCGTGCTCTCGTCGACAACGTCATCATGAACGAGCGACGCCGTGTGAAGAAGTTCAAGACCCACGGCTGCATGCTGTGTGACATCACTTACAGAACCATAGTTGCGCGCCATAAGAAGTATCAGCATAGGACGCATGCGCTTGCCGGTGCGCTGCCGGATATGACTGAGAGCCATAGACAGCAAACCGTCAGTATGAGACATAGAGGCATTGAAAAGCTTCTCAAAATCGACAAGCTCCCGTTCTATCGGCTTTCTTATGACTGACAAATAATCCATGAATTCAAATTTGTTACAAAATTACGATTTTATTCGGTAATTATGGCAATTTTTTGCTAATTTTACGCCTCGTAACAAACAGACAGCAATGAAAAAACTTTTTCTCCTCGATGCTTACGCCATCATATACCGTTCTTACTACGCACTGATAAAAAGTCCGCGGGTAAACTCAAAAGGACTGAACACATCGGCCATAATGGGATTTGTCAACACACTCAACGAGGTGCTCGACAAGGAAAAGGCCGACTATATAGCCGTTGCCTTTGACCACGGCAAGACATTCCGCCATGAGGCGTATCCGCCATACAAGGCACAGCGTGAAGAGACACCGGAGACAATACGTGAGTCGGTGCCAATCATAAAAAACATTCTGAAAGCATACAACGTCACCATGCTGCAGGCTGACGGCTTTGAGGCTGACGACATCATAGGTACGGTGGCCAGAAAGGCTGCCGAGGAAGGACTAGAGGTTTACATGCTCACCCCAGACAAAGACTATGCGCAGCTCGTGGCTGACAATATATATATGTACCGGCCGAAACACGGCGGAGGCTATGACAAGCTCGGCGTAGAAGAGGTGAAAGCAAAATATGCCATCGGCAGTCCGGCACAGGTCATAGACCTGCTGGCACTGATGGGCGACACCGCCGACAACTACCCGGGCTGCCCCGGCGTGGGTGAGAAAACAGCTGCCAAGCTGATTGCGCAGTTCGGTACGGTAGACAACCTGCTGGAAAAGACATCTGAACTGAAAGGAAAACTGAAAGAAAAAGTAGAGGCTGCCAAAGACGACATCAAGACAAGTTATTTCCTTGCCACAATTCGAACTGATGTTCCTATGGACGATTTGGACATTGCCAACATGGCTGTAAAAGAACCCGACACCGAAGACCTAAACAAAATCTTCACTGAGCTCGAATTCAAAACGTTCAAAGACCGTATTCTTAAAAAATATAAAAAAGAACAAAATAACGCCAATACAGAGCTTGATATTTTCGCAGAAAAAACGGACGGGACATCGAACGATTCGAAAAGCACGAGTTTTGAGAGCCTAAAAACAGTTGAGCATAACTATAAACTCATTGACAATGAGGATGATATGCGTAAACTTTGTGATTTTCTTTTGACAAACAAAATCGTCAGTTTAGACACGGAAACGACCTCAACAAGCGAAATTGACGCCGAACTGGTTGGTATGAGCTTTGCCGTGAAAGAATTTGAGGCATGGTATGTCGCAGTGCCGGCAGAAAAACAGAAAGCGCAGAATATCGTGAATATCTTCAAACCACTATACGAAAACAGCAATATACTGAAAGTCGGGCAGAACATCAAATACGACTATGAGGTGCTGATGAACTACGGCGTTACCATACAAGGACCGATGTTCGACACCATGCTCGCCCACTACCTCATTCAGCCAGAGCTGCACCATAACATGGACTATCTGGCTGAGGTGTATCTCAACTACACCACCGTGCACATTGAAGAGTTGATCGGTCCGAAAGGAAAAAAACAGAAAAACATGCGCGACCTCGCCCCTGAGGACGTTTATGAATATGCTGCCGAGGATGCCGATGTCACCCTGAGGCTGAAAAACAAACTTGAGCCAGAGCTTCAAAAGGTTGGAGCAACGGCATTGTTCAATGATATAGAGATGCCGCTCGTGCCGGTGCTCGCTGACATGGAGCACACCGGAGTGAGGATAGACACTGATGCACTGAAGGAGACCTCGAAGGATTATACCCGGCAGATGAACGAGTATGAAAAGAAGATATACGAAGAGGCCGGCGAGACATTCAACATTTCAAGTCCTAAACAAGTGGGAGAAATCCTGTTCGGAAAGATGAAGATTATGGAAAAGCCGAAAAAAACCCGTACTGGACAGTATGTAACATCTGAGGAGGTGCTGCAGACGCTGCGCACGAAAAACAAAATCGTGGACGACATACTCTCCTACCGCGGTCTGAAAAAACTGCTCAGCACTTACATAGACAACCTGCCCACGCTTATAAACAAGAAAACAGGACACATACACACCTCGTTCAACCAGGCACTGACGGCCACGGGACGTCTGTCGTCAAGCGACCCGAACCTCCAGAACATTCCTGTCAGAACGGACGAGGGAAAGGAAATAAGGAAATGCTTCATTCCCGAGCCGGGCTGTCTGTTCTTCTCGGCAGACTATAGCCAGATAGAGCTGCGCATCATGGCACACCTCAGCGAGGACGAGAATATGATAGAGGCATTCCGCGAAGGATTTGACATTCACCGCGCTACAGCAGCAAGAATATGGAACAAAAAGTTGGAAGAGGTCACCGATGCCGAACGCAAGCGCGCCAAGCAGGCTAACTTCGGAATTATATATGGCATAACAACTTACGGACTTGCCCAGCGGATGGAAATAAGCAACACAGAGGCAAAGCAGATCATTGAAGATTACTTCAAGACATTCCCGAAGGTTAAGAAATATATGGACAAGAGTATTGAGGAGGCACGCGAAAAAGGATATGCTGAGACCATATTCCACCGCCGCCGCTACCTGCCCGACATAAACAGCCGCAACGCTACCGTCAGGGGATTTGCCGAGCGCAATGCAATTAACGCGCCTATACAGGGCACAGAGGCCGACATTATTAAAATAGCCATGGCACGCATCTGGAACAGATTCAACAACGAACATCTGAAATCAAAGATGATACTGCAAGTGCACGATGAGCTCAACTTTACTGTTGTACCGGAAGAAAAAGAAAAGGTAGAGGAAATCGTTATCAGCGAAATGCAGAACGTGTGCAAGCTGCGCGTGCCACTCATCGCCGATGCAGGATGGGGCAAGAACTGGCTTGAAGCGCACTGATACAAGCTCATTTGCTGAGCCGCAGCCCCATTCAACTTCAAAAATAAACAGGTAACTATTCAGCTGCTAACACATCATGCACTGAATAGTTACTATCCTCCGACAATCATCAAAATAACTTCCACATTTTTTCAGCAAGAAATTATCTACATGCAGGGTGCGGCCCTTGTGGCCGTCCGCCCGGAAATAGCTTGTGTCATTGTTATAATTACTATGTTTATAGTTTTACGAATGAAACTAATTCGCGACAAAGCATGATTTTAAATGTTCAGAAACATACTGTGTACGTACACAACATATTTGACATATATCAAGAAACATATCTGAAAAGGAAATAATGAAAGAAAAAACTATCCTGAAAAGCAAAAAGAGTATAACTTTGCAAGCAGAAAAAGAGAAAAGGATATATAATAAAAGTTGAGAAACTTATTTTTTCATAAATCGTTTTTTTTGATTTTTCATACTGATTATATTTGAAGAACTTGAGATGAAATAATATATATGAAGCATAGCATGTTAAATTTGAGAGGGTAAATTTGGGAGAATGTCTCTTCGTGAGAAGAGACAAACAAATAAGGAGAAAGGTTTTTAGGGATAACATAGAAGATTTTTTAGGATAACGAGAGAGAAGGTTGGAATGATTGAAAAGGGATGACAA
>OMUH01000154.1 GCA_900314195.1 uncultured Prevotella sp. | reverse complement strand
GTCGGTAGCGGGCACTCGTTATGTCCGATACGATACCGCAATCCGTTTCAAACGATTGCAGGAAGTATGTAAAAAGTAGAATAATTATTAATACTTTTAATAACGTCGCTCTGCGGATAATGCATAATATTTACACACACAAAGTGTAAATATTATGCAGAAGAAATTAAAGAATATTAACTAAAAATCAGCTTCAGAAAAATATACTTTCGTTCTTTAGAAAATTATAGCTTTTGCATAAAACATGCATAAAAACATAAGCCGGATGTATTTTTGCCGAACACACATCGCAAAGCAATGAGATAATTTTCTGTAGCAATGAGATAATTTTCCAAAGCATTGCTTTACGATGCGTAAACGAGTGCTTTATTTTTCTTGTTTTATTACATTATATGCCTGTTTTAGAGCTTTATTTTTGTAATAAAATCACAAGCAACTGATTATCAGTATACTATAAATCGCGCGAGAATGCCGTTCCACACGACCAACCGTCAGGCAGTTTGTTTTTCTGCATGTTTTAAAATTTGACTTGTAAGAAAATTTCGTTATTTGACATGTACATATGTATGTTTGCGCCACATGCTTATACATGCAAAACATCTTTGCATTTTTCAGCAACAAAATGTCCCCTTGCATGGTGCAGCCGCACCATGCAAGGGGACAAATAACATTACAGGACGTTCTCATCACAAAACAGCAATGACATCAAAAAGCTGCAATGTCATACATAGCTGTCGCCTTTGGACATCTTCACATCGTTTACATATTTTCTCACGAGGGCGGATGAATCTTCTTTCTTGCAGATAAGCAGCACGTTGTCTTTCTCGGCAACAATATATCCTTCAAGGCCGTTGATGACAGCAAGCTTTCCCTCCGGCAGCTTGACAACATTGCCGCGGCTGCCGTCGAAGACCACATCGGAATCGATGCTGACATTCTGCGCCTCGTCTTTCGGCAGAGCCTCATAGATGCCGTGCCACGTGCCGACATCGGCCCATCCGAACGAACATTTCTTGACATACACGTTGTCAGATTTTTCAAGTACGGCGTAATCCATTGACAGATTAGGATAGCGCGAGAAGTTCTCGTCGATATATCTCTGCTCGGCCTCTTCGGAATATTGCGGTCCGTCGTTGAAGGAGAGGAGTACCGACGGCAGTATGCGCTTAAGACATTCCTCTATCGTTCTAACGCTTGAGATGAACATGCCGGTGTTCCAATACCACTCGCCGCTGTTCATGAACATCGTTGCGAAGCTGCGGTCCGGCTTTTCTATGAAAGACTTCACGCCGTAAATGTTGTCAGTATCTGAATAGTCGCCGACCTGTATGTAGCCATAGCCGGGCTCAGGGCGCGTGGGCCTGATGCCCATGGTCAGTATGACGTTTCTCTGCGATACGAAATCAAGGCCTTCAGCCACGTCATGAGCAAACTGCTCTTCGTTTATTATTATCTGGTCAGAAGGCACTATTATGATATTGGCTTCAGGATTGAGATGCTGTATGCGGTGGCAGGCCCACCCCACACTCGGGGCGGTGTTGCGGTGTATCGGCTCGGCAAGAAGATTCCTCTCCGGCAGGTCAGGCAGTTGCTCACGCACGATGTCGGCAAAAGCCGCATTGGTATTCACAAAGACATGCTCACGGTCTATAATCTTCTGCATGCGGTCCCACGTCTGCTGCAGCTGCGAGCGTCCCGTTCCGAAAAAGTCAATGAACTGCTTCGGACAGTTTTCCCTGCTGCATGGCCACAGCCGGCGTCCCAGTCCGCCGGCAAGAATCAAGCAATAAGCGTTCTCACTGTTTAACATAGTCATTAAAATTTATCAGTTTATCATGGTTTTTCAGGATAATGTTTAATGTTTAAAGGCCGCATAAAGCTGCGCAACTCTTTTACACCATAAAATTACATCAGAATTTGCTCATTGCCAAATAATTTAATTTTTTTTCCATTAAATATCTCAAAAAGAACATGGCCGGCTGCATTTGCAACAGGACGTTACGAAGTGAGGCCGCCGCAGCCGGCAGTTCTCTATTCAACTGTCAGCCGCGGCGGCCCCACCATAAATAATACCGTTGTGCGATCAGAACTCAATGCCCAGCCGTGCTACGAAGCCGGCATCGGTGCTGACATCATCCTGGAACATTGTTCCGCCTTCGTCAAGGCGCTCATATCCGGCCATCAGGTTAAGGGCATAGCGTCCTTTCAGCCTCAGGCGTGCGCCAGCCACCGTAGACAGATAGCCGCCGGTGTGATCACAGATGCCCACTCCGGCACGCGTTTCCACGAACGGTGTCCACCTGCGGTCCAGAAACGTCACCTTCACGTCGGTATAAACCGGGAACAGTCCCGACGTGTTCACGCCGGCGCCGCCGCCGAGAAAGACAAACCGGTTCAGCTGCCAGCCGTGAGTTGTGCTGGCGGTGAACGCACTTTCGTCATAGCAGTTGCTGTAGCCTATATCCACGAATCCGCGGTAGCCCTCTTTAAGGCCGTTTGTCATCTGGGCACGAGCGACGCCGGTGCCGAGGCAAAGAATCATTGAAAACAGAAAAAGATATTTTTTCATTTTTTATTACTTTAGGACATTTTGTTTTATTACTGCAGGAACAACATCTCACGGTATTTCGGGAGCGTCCACAGCTCATCGCTGACAATAAGCTCAAGCTTGTCAACATGATAGCGTATCTCGCCCATCAGCGGCGTCACAGTGTTATGATAGGCAATGGCCTTCTCGCGGGCCGAAGCAATCTTGTTAGCCTTCTTGCGGGCGTTGACGAGAGCCTCCGTGCCGCTCTCTATGCTCTGCGTGTGCGCGGCAATGTCCTCAATGATGCGCTGGTTGCGCGCCGTGAGCTGTCCGCCCTTCTCGCGTCCGAACACATCCATCATGCCGGCAACGTTCTTCACGAGCATGCTCTGATAGTGTGTGGCAACGGGAATGATATGGTTCATCACGAGGTCGCCCATCACGCGTGCCTCTATCTGAATTTTCTTAGTGTATGTCTCCCACTTCACCTCATCGCGTGCCTTGAGCTCGCCCTCGCTCATCACCTTCTGCTCCTCAAACATATCAATTGTTTCCTTGTCGAGATAGCGGTCGAAGCACAGCGGACAGCTTGACTCGCAGTCGAGTCCGCGGCGTGCAGCCTCAGCCTTCCACTCATCGCTGTAGCCGTTGCCGTCGAAGCGTATTTGGCGACACGCCTTTATGTCGGCACGCACCACATCGATGATGGCTGCCGTCTTGTCGCTGCCGCCGGCAATGAGCGCGTCTGCGCGGCGCTTGAAATCTGTGAGAGCCTCAGCCATGGCAGTGTTGAGCACTATCATGCTGGCGGCACAGTTGGCCTCAGAGCCCACTGCACGGAACTCAAACCTGTTGCCGGTGAAGGCAAACGGCGACGTGCGGTTGCGGTCGGTGGTATCGATGATAAGTTCCGGTATCTCCGGAATGTCGAGCTTCACGCCCTTCTTGCCCTCTATGTGGAAGAGGTCGCGCTTGTCAGCCTTTTCTATATGGTCGAGCAGGTCAGTGAGCTGAGTGCCGAGAAAGGCAGAGATGATGGCTGGAGGAGCCTCGTTGGCACCGAGCCTGTGGTCGTTGGTGGCACTCATCACGCTGGCCTTCAGCAGTCCGTTGTGGCGGTAAACAGCCATGAGCGTTTCAACCACAAATACCACGAAGCGCAGATTGTCTTCAGAGGTATGTCCGCTCTTATGCAGCAGTATGCCCGTGTCTGTAGACAGTGACCAGTTGCAGTGCTTGCCAGAGCCGTTGACGCCGTCGAACGGCTTCTCGTGGAGCAGCACCTGGAAGCCGTGCTTGCGTCCTATCTTACGCATCAGCGACATAAGCAGCATGTTATGGTCGACGGCGAGGTTGCACTCCTCAAACACCGGCGCAAGCTCAAACTGTCCCGGTGCCACCTCGTTGTGGCGTGTCTTGCACGGAATGCCGAGCTCAAGGGCATGTATCTCCAGGTCTTTCATGAAGCTCTGCACGCGCTCAGGGATAGTGCCGAAGTAATGGTCGTCCATCTGCTGGTTCTTGGCAGCGCTGTGTCCCATCAGTGTGCGGCCGGTGAGCATAAGGTCTGGGCGGGCGCGGTAGAGGTTGCTGTCAACAAGGAAATACTCCTGTTCCCAGCCGAGGTTGGCCTGCACCTTCTTCACGTCGGGATAAAAATAATGACACACGTCTGTTGCTGCGGCGCTCACAGCTCTCAGCGCACGCAGCAGCGGTGCCTTATAGTCGAGCGACTCGCCGCTGTAAGAAATGAATATGGTTGGTATGCAAAGAGTGTCGTCAATGATGAACACCGGCGATGTTGGATCCCATGCCGAATAGCCGCGTGCCTCGAAGGTGTTGCGGATGCCGCCCGAGGGGAACGACGATGCGTCAGGCTCCTGCTGCACGAGCAGCTTGCCCGAGAATTTCTCTATCATGCCGCCCTTGCCGTCGTGCTCTACAAAAGCGTCGTGCTTCTCTGCCGTGCCCTCGGTGAGCGGCTGAAACCAGTGTGTGTAGTGTGTCACGCCGTTTTCCATGGCCCAGCGGCGCATGCCGGCAGCCACGGCATCGGCACACGAGCGGTCGAGACGAGTGCCGTGGTCGATGACATCGGCCAGCTGACGGTAAACGTCGGCAGGAAGATACTTGTACATCTTCTGACGGTTAAACACTTTCCGTGCGAAATAGTCTGACGGACGGTCTTTCGGACTGTCCACCTTCATCGGTTGCTGTTGCGACGCCGCCTTCACTGCGTCAAATCTTAAGTTTGCCATTTAGTATATTAATATGTGTGTAGTACTGTTCAAAATCACCAGAATTTCTTTTCCTTCTCACTGTAGTGATAGCCTGCCGCAGCAAGCTTGTCTGTCAGCCATTTCTTCTCTACGCCGAAAGCATAACACAATTCGTCGAGCGTTTCAAAATCTTCATCGCGCATCAGCATGTTTACAGTGCTGAAGAGTATGTGCGGATCGTTTGGCAGTTTATCCATCTTAGAAAAAAATTATGATAAAGTTATGATAAATCTATGAGACAATGTTGCCTGCAAGAGTTCGTTCACGGCCGCACGCCACTATTGTCCGCCAAGCCTTGAGAAGAATGTTATCACCTCTTCCCACGTTTTGAACTCATCACTGCCGTAGCTGATGCCGGTGCCCATGAAATCAGCAGCCTGCGACGGCGATATGAAATAGTCGCCGTAGAGCAGCTGCGGCTGATTGGTGTATATCACATGTCCCCATGCCGGCACGCTGAGATACTGCTCCGTCCACTCTGTGACGCGCTGCATTGTGGCTGCGTCGTTTGTCGGAGCAGCGGCTACTATATAAACGCGGTAGCTCTCTATAAGATACTCAAATGCCTTGTGAACGGATGCCGCCGGCTTGCCGTAGCTGTCGTGAAGGGTGTCGAAGGAGATATACACAATAGGCCTTTCGCGCCCCTGCTGCCGGTCGTCTATCCATCTCACAACGGGCATCAGA
Organism: uncultured Prevotella sp.; assembly: GCA_900314195.1. GTDB lineage: Bacteria > Bacteroidota > Bacteroidia > Bacteroidales > Bacteroidaceae > Prevotella. The sequence continues at coordinate 669 of OMUH01000154.1, read as the reverse complement.
TAATGATACACCACCTTGTCTATAAGCCTGTGGCCGCCGTGGAAATGAAGTGCCTGCGGATAGTACGCCGTAAAAGCGTCCCAGGTGTTGACAATATCGTCTTCATCGCCGAAGAGGCCCCACGCACGGCTGCGGTCGGCAGCGTCAATGCTCTTGAAACACTGTCCGGCAATGACGTCGCGGTATTCCTTTATCAGCCCTTTGGTAACCATAAACTCCTGCACGCCGTCCTGTCGCGGGTTCTGGAACTCCTGCCGGCCGGTGAGCGACGGCAGATGGTCGGCCATGCTGAACGCCGGATTGACAAGTATGCGGTCTGTGCCGTGAACCATCTCACCATACATGCCGCCCATTGACGTGCCGATAACGAGGTCGGGCTTCTCCTTCTCGCAGAGAGACGTCAGCATGTCGACAGCCTCAGCAGGATGAAGCGGAATGTCGGGAGCTATTATCTCGGCGCCCGGCATGAACTCTCTGAGCAGCCTGACTGTGCCGCTCTGTCCCGACGACATAAAACCATGAAGATAAATGATTTTCCGGTCTTTCATCAGTTCCGGATACTGAATGATATAAGGGTTGCTTTCCATACGTGGTAAACAATGCTTTTACGTTATTTGCAGCAAAGATAATCATTTTTTGTATTTTTAACACGTACAAAGCATTCTTTTT
>OMUH01000120.1 GCA_900314195.1 uncultured Prevotella sp. | reverse complement strand
AAAGGGGTATACCGGATTTCGAGTCCAGCGCATTCGGTCACTCTGCCAATCTTCCTAATTTGCTTGCAAAGGTATATAAAAAATTATTATCAGCAAACAATTTTCCTATATTTTCATTTTATGAATGTCCACAATCACTTTTTTCTTGAAGTTCAATGACAAAACATGCCATGCTTGCAGTATTCCTATAGAAATACTGTAGTGTCAATGCAGAGATACAACAGTATTCTTACAGGAATACTGTTGCCACTTCAACATCTGATTCATCATCTGAATGATTTAACGCGCAGAACTAACAATTTGTTGGTATTCTGCGAAAAACATAAAACATTTCTTTGTTATCCCGACTAATGTCATTAAATTTGCAATCAAGTGGCTGCTCGCCCTCTATGGTTGAGAGGAAGCGCTGCATTAAAAAACCAAAGATTTACAACATCAATTAAATGAAAGTATTAAAATTCGGCGGAACATCTGTAGGTTCCGTGACAAGCATCACCAGCTTGAAGAAAATCGTTGAGAACGAGGCCCGCCGCCAGCCAGTCATCGTAGTAGTATCGGCACTTGGCGGCATTACCGACAAACTCCTGCTAACCTCCCAGCTCGCAGTAAGCCATGACGAGCATTGGCGTGATGAGCTGACAGCCATGATAGACCGTCATCACAGCATGATAGACACCATCATTACTGACACACGCAAGAGAGAGATTTTATTTAACCAGGTTGACACTCTTTTTGAACAGCTGAGGAGCATATTCTTCGGTGTATATCTTATACACGACCTGAGCAACAAGACACGTGATTCTATAGTCTCTTACGGTGAACGCCTGTCAAGCTTGATTGTGGCCACACTCGTCAACGGCGCGAAATGGTATAACTCCCTCGACTTCATAAAGACAGAGCGCAAGGGAGGCAAGAACGTTCTTGACCGCGATTTGACCAACAAACTAATTTCTGCGACTTTTTCTGATCTGCCACGCCTCAGCGTTGTTCCGGGCTTTATAAGCAAAGACCGCGACAGCGACGAGATAACCAACCTCGGCCGTGGCGGCAGCGACTATACAGCTTCTATCATAGCCGCGGCACTTGACGCATCGTCACTTGAGATATGGACCGACGTCAACGGCTTCATGACCGCCGACCCGAAAGTGATAAAATCAGCCTACACCATAAACGAGCTGAGCTATATAGAGGCAATGGAGCTTTGCAATTTCGGTGCAAAGGTCATCTACCCGCCGACTATATATCCTGTCTGCCTAAAGAACATCCCCATACGCGTAAAGAACACTTTCAACCCCGAAAATCCGGGTACAATAATCCGTGACCACATAGAAAACGACCGGAAACCGATTAAGGGCATAAGCTCTATAAAGGGCACAGCCCTGATAACCGTAACCGGCCTGTCAATGGTAGGCGTGATAGGCGTCAACCGCCGTATTTTCACCCGTCTCGCTGACAGCGGCATTTCAGTGTTCATGGTGTCACAGGCCTCTTCAGAGAACTCTACGTCAATAGGCGTGAGGGAGGAAGACGCCCCCCGCGCCGTCGACGTGCTCAACGAGGAATTCGCCGCAGAGATTGAAGACGGCGCAATGTTCCCCATGCACGCCGAGACAGGCCTTGCCACGGTGGCCATCGTCGGCGAGAACATGAAGCATGCTGCCGGCATAGCCGGCAAGCTCTTCGGCACGCTCGGACGAAGCGGCATAAGCGTAATAGCATGTGCCCAGGGAGCTTCAGAAACAAACATATCTTTCGTTGTCAAACAGGAATATCTGCGCAAGGCACTCAATGTGCTTCACGATTCGTTCTTCCTGTCAGAATACAAGGTTCTGAACTTGTTCATTTGCGGCATCGGCACCGTGGGCGGACGACTGATAGAACAGATTAAGAAACAATATGAAGAGCTCAAAGAGCGCAACAGGCTGAAGCTGAACGTGGTAGGGATAGCATCGTCGCACAATGCCATTTACGACCGCGACGGATTAAACCTGAGCCACTATCGTGATGATTTGCAGAACAGCGCGGCAAGCACGCCGGAGAAGCTGCGCGACAGCATAATAGGAATGAACATCTTCAACTCAGTGTTTGTAGACTGCACTGCGTCAAAAGAAATAGCCACACTCTACCAGGACTTTCTTGAGCACAACATTTCCGTTGTGGCGGCAAACAAAATAGCTGCATCAGGCGACTATGACAGCTATGTGAAGCTCAAGAAGACAGCACTTGCCCGCGGCGTGAAGTTCCGGTTTGAAACAAACGTCGGCGCAGGACTGCCCATCATCGGCACCATAAACGACCTGCGCAATTCCGGCGACAAGATTCTAAAGATAGAGGCCGTGCTCAGCGGAACGCTGAATTTCATTTTCAACGAGCTGTCGGCAACCGTACCATTCAGCGAGGCTGTCAGACGAGCCAAGGAGCAGGGATATTCCGAGCCAGACCCCCGCATAGACCTGAGCGGAACAGACGTGATAAGAAAGCTTGTCATTCTCAGCCGCGAGGCCGGCTATCACATCAGCCAGGAAGACGTAATCAAACACCTCTTCGTGCCTAATGAATATTTCGAAGGGTCCGTTGACGACTTCTGGGAGAAACTGCCGGAGCTTGACAGTGTTTTCGAGGCAAAACGGCAGGAAGCAGAAAAAGCCAATGAGCGCTTTCGCTTCGTGGCAACCCTCGACGGCGGAAAAGCATCAGTATCGCTTAAACGCGTAGGCCAGACACATCCGTTCTATAATCTTGAAGGATCGAACAACATCGTTCTGCTGACAACAGAAAGATACAAGGAATATCCTATGCTCATACAGGGCTACGGAGCAGGAGCAGGAGTCACCGCAGCCGGCGTATTCGCCAACATAATGAGCATAGCAAACATATAAATTAAGAATAAAAGGAGAAAACTAAAAGTAAAAATGAAACACATTATAATATTAGGCGACGGAATGGCCGACCATCCTGTTGAACGTCTCGGCGGGAAAACACTTCTGCAATATGCCAGCACACCATATATGGACCTTCTTGCACGTGAAGGCAAGACTGGCCGCCTCGTAACTGTTCCTGACGGCTATCTGCCTGGCAGCGAAGTGGCAAACACGGCCATAATGGGATACGACCTGAACAAGGTGTATGAAGGGCGCGGACCTCTCGAGGCCGCATCTATAGGCTATGAGATGCAACCCGAAGACATGGCTATACGCTGTAACATCATAACCCTTGCCAACGGGCGCATAATCACACACAATGGCGGCAACCTGACCACAGAAGACGGCGACAAGCTGATAAAGGCACTCGACAAAGAGCTCGGCAATGACAGAATAAAATTCATCACCGGCATACAGTACCGTCATCTGCTTGTAATTAAATATGCAAGCAAGCACATAGTCTGCGCTCCGCCCCACGACCATCCAAACCAGGAATGGAAACCACTGCTTGTGAAAAGCGAGCTGGGATGGGAAGACAAGCATGAGCCTGTTATCGGACTCGACGGTAAGCCGACAGGCGAAGTCAGAATGAGCGGACAGGAAACAGCAAACCTGCTAAACGAGCTGATACTGAAATCGCAGAAGGTGCTGACAGAACATCCTTACAACAAGGCAAAAGCCGCGAAAGGCGAGCGCCAGGCAAACTCTATATGGCCATGGAGCGGCGGCTACCGGCCGAGCATGCAAACGCTGATGCAGCTTTATCCGCAGGTGAAAACCGGCAGTGTCATATCAGCCGTCGACCTGATAAGGGGCATAGGCCACTATGCCGGACTTGACGTCGTCAAGGTGCCCGGCGCCACCGGACTGGCCAACACGAATTATGAGGGCAAGGCACAGGCTGCCATCGACGCGCTCAAAAAGCAAGACTTCGTTTATCTTCACCTTGAGGCAACCGACGAAGCCGGCCACGACGGCGACCTCGACCTTAAGCTGAAAGCAATAGAATATCTCGACCACCGCATCGTTGAACCGATATATAAGGAAGTGGTCAACTGGAGTGAGCCGGTTTGCATAGCCGTACTCCCCGACCATCCTACGCCTGTAGAGATACGTACGCATGTAAAGGAGGCCGTGCCGTTCTTGATATGGTATAAAGGCATCACACCCGACTCTGTCCAGAAATATGACGAGGTCAGCTGCGTGAAGGGCGAATACGGCCTGCTACACCTTCAAGAGTTTATGCAAACATTCATGAAATACTAATAAACATACTAAAACCTGGAAAATGAAATACTACAGTACAAATAAACAGGCGCCGCTTGCCTCTTTGCAGGAAGCAGTGCTTCGGGGGCTTGCACCCGACAAGGGCCTCTACATGCCGGAACATATAAAGCATCTGACGAAAGATTATTTTGAAGGCATAAAACAGTACACTATGCCACGGCTTTCATATATAGTCTCACATTGTTTCTTCGGTGAAGACATTGAGACAGAAAGCCTTAAGAAAATCGTTTATGACACACTCTCTTTTCCCATTCCGGTTGTAAAAGTTGAAGACAACATCTACTGTCTTGAACTGTTCCACGGACCGACACTGGCCTTCAAGGATGTCGGCGCACGTTTTATGGCCCGCCTGCTCGAATATTTCGTCCGCAAGAACAACATGGGCAAGATAAACGTGCTTGTAGCCACATCTGGCGACACCGGCTCAGCCGTTGCCAACGGCTTTCTCGGCGTTGACGGCATTCACGTTTACGTGCTTTATCCTAAAGGAAAGGTCAGCAAAATACAGGAAAGCCAGTTCACCACTTTGGGAAAGAACATTACCGCGCTTGAAGTTGACGGATGCTTTGACGACTGCCAGGCTCTTGTAAAACAGGCTTTCATTGATGAAGACCTTAACAAGCACATGCGTATGACATCGGCCAACAGTATCAATGTTGCAAGATTTCTGCCACAGTCATTCTACTACTACAACGCATACGCGGAGATGAAGAAACTCGGCAAAGAAAAAGACCTTGTTGTTTGTGTACCGTCAGGCAACTTCGGCAATCTGTGCGCAGGCCTATTCGCATGGAAGACCGGCCTGCCCGTGAAACGCTTCATCGCGGCCAACAATGCAAACGATGTATTCTTCCAGTATCTCAAGACCGGAGAATATAATCCTCAGCCTTCAAAGCAGACATTGGCAAATGCCATGGACGTGGGCGCACCAAGCAACTTCGCAAGAATTTATGATTTGTTCGGCGGCAGCCATGAGGCCATAACAAGTCTGATAAGCGGTGCTACTTATAATGACGAGCAAATAAAGAAAGCCATAAAGGACTGTTACGAAAAGAACGGCTATGTGCTCGACCCGCACGGAGCCTGCGGCTATCTAGCTCTGAAGGAAGGACTGAAGAAGGGCGAGACCGGCATATTCCTTGAAACGGCTCATCCTGCAAAGTTCAAGGAAAAAGTAGATGCCATTCTAGGAACAGACATTGAGATTCCGGACAGACTTCAGAAGTTTATGAAAGGAAAGAAAGTTTCCGTTCCAATGACGAAGGACTTCAAAGATTTCAAGGCTTTTCTTATGAAGCAATAATAAAACAAAATCCGCAAACAACACTTTGTGCTTGTTTGCGGATTTTTTATACACAAGCTAATATCCTGGATTTTGCGTCAGCTTGTGATTCATTTCCAGACATTTGTAAGGTATAGGAAAAACAATAGTGTGCGCGTCTCCTTCAGATGAATAATCATAATCGCGCATGTCATATTGCAGATGGAAACGTCCGAAACGGATAAGGTCATTTCTGCGCCACCCTTCCCACATCAGCTCAAGAAGACGTTCTGTCAGAATATTGTCAAGCGTGGCCGGCCTTGACGGCATTCCTGCTCTATGGCGCACTGCATTGAAGGGCGCACTGCCGTCTGTTCCAAGACGAACCTGTGCCTCCGCTTTCATCAACAAAGCATCAGCATAGCGGAACAGAACGATATCGTTATCCTGCAAATGACCGTCTTCGTATGCCGTAGCGTCTATCTCATATTTGTTCATTCTTGCGCCGGCCGTCTTCTCATATTCACTGCCGCTGACATCAGGTGCCACGGCAAGCGGCCTGTAAACAAGCGTATCGCCGTTATCCAGACGAATAACATTGCCATTAACACGCACTGTGTCAGAATAAAAAGTATAAGCATAACGTTTGTCAAGGCTGTCGGTGCCATAGCCAAAAGCACGCACTGTGCTAAGGGTGGCGCTGGTGCCGTTTTCTGCATCAAGGCCAAGAGCGCTGCCGTGGGCATAGTGACGGCTGCGGAACAAATAGCCGAACCGGTTGGAATATAGTTCCTTGTCCATTGGAATTACAAAAATATTCTCAGCAGATGTTTCATTATGAATGCTGAAATTATTTGCAGCATCGTCTTCAAGCCGGTAACCGCATTCTGCAAGGCTGTCGCAGTAGGCAATCGTTGTCTGCCATGCATTAAGCTGTTTGCCGCCGACAGAGAAGAATATACCACTGCCAGCCTGTTTCTTCCCGTCTGTCCAGTCATCGTCTGTATATACTTCAGCATTTAGTGCTAGCTTGGCAAGCAGGAACATGGCCACCGGCTTGGTTATACGACCGTAACAAACGCCTCTGTAATTGCTGTGTCCAGTTGCAAGATACGGCAGCGATTGCTGAAGCTCATTAACGACAAACCAGTAGGTGCGGCTTCTGCTGCTCTGGCTTGTCGTGTCGTTACTGATACCTGTTGTAGTAACAATCGGCACACGGCCGAACATATCCATAAGCTCAAAATAGTAAAGGGCACGCAAGCTTCTTACTTCACTCGTATAGCTCATGTATTGGGCATCGGTAAGAAGAGACTTCTTACCGGCCATCAAGTCCAGGGAACGATTGCAAAGCATAACGACCTTATACAGATAACACCACGTATCGTAAAGAGGTTCTTCGCTCGATGTCCATGTGTGGTTGTAAAGTCTTTGCCAGAATCCACCGTCATACCAGTCGCCGCCGCGCCGCGGCAGAATCTGCTCGTCGGTAGTAAGCGAATTCCAGTCGTAAACACCGCGGAAAGTGCCCTGCAGCCCCTGACTGTCTGAGCTGCCGCCAATATAGTTATACAGTTCGGCCACAAGGCCGCGTTCTATATCATCTGCGGAGGAATATGCTCTGTCCTCGGGTATCTGTCCTTTAGGGTCTTCAGACAGACACGACGTGAAAGCAAGGAGAGAGAACCCGAACATTATAATATAAACCAGGAATTTCATAGACAATGATATTAAAATTGTATTGAGAGAGCAAAACTATATGAGCGGTAAGGCGGGTAAGAGCGCTTGTCGTCAATACCCATAGTATTGTCGACAACATAACTGTTAATCA
>OMUH01000121.1 GCA_900314195.1 uncultured Prevotella sp. | reverse complement strand
CTGCACATCCTAAATCTTTCATCACAGAGAGATTTGTGTCCAACTCACCACATATCTTCTTATCGACCATGTCTTTGGAATACACAGTCTTCAGTTGCTCTGACAACTCCTCGAGTCCTGAATTGACAATAGCCTTAACGACATGGCTGACAACGTATTTATCACAGATATTTCCTGTAGGGTAATCAGAGATATAGACATCAAGAACTCTGCTGAAGATGCCAGACAACTCGTCATGTACCTTCTTGTTATAGGCTTCAGTCTTGGTCTCTGTATCACAACCCATCCTTGCCAATAGATCGGCTACAATTCGTTTTGAATAGTCAGTTAAACCTTCTTCCAATAAGAATTGCTCAAGTTGTTTTGGTTCATATTCAAAAACTATCGACAATATCGGCAATATGTACGTAAAGCCATTATAGTCAGGAAGGTTAAATCTGATTATGTCTTCCGACTGACGCAGCACTTCAAGTACTACATCAAAAGAAAGAGAAAGAGTATGAGGACAAAAGGGTTATGAGTGTATTCCTTATGACGAAATGGACATAGATTATAAACTACGTAGGTATTTCATCATACGATTGAAACCCAAAATTTGTTTTACTTTCTCTATTGCAATGGCTACAATCAAACTTATGGCAATTAAAGTTATGTAGATTATGAAAGGATTCTCGGTGTAATAAATGATATCATGCATCCACCATTCGTAAAAGAAACCATGGATTAGGAACATGTCCATACTATATTTTCCAAAGAATGCCAGACATTGCTTAGTCCTAGGAAAACCAGTGATATGTTGATAAACATAGACACCAGAAATCATAATTAAAGCGTCATAAACATAAAAGTCGTTGCCTTGTATTTTATGTCTGCCAATAAGAATAAAGAAGAATGTTATTATCCATACAGAAATGGAGGGGCAATATGATAAGTTCTCTCATTGTCATGCAGTGAATAGAGCATTCCACAAACAAATACAGGGAGATATATCCTTATGCAAAATAGAATGGTTCTTCCGTTTTTCTCGTTGGTAGAACATAATTTTATTGGATTCAAAATACAAGAAGGAAGCCTAATTCCGTTATATATTTGTAATCTCCACAATTCAAATATATAGTCATATGGAACTAAGCTTCTTATATCATGGTTTCGGTATAGACCGTAGTTATCACTATAACGCAACAGAGTATAAAGATAAGTCAATTATTTTAAAACTCAAAAGCATTGCGTCAGAAAAAGTTACATGTCCCAATTGCGGCAGTACTGACGTCATCCGGTACGGTGTCATTCAACGAACCATTCATAATCTCCCAATAGGCAGTAATAGGACACACCTTAACCTGACAGTACAGCGCTACCAGTGCAAGTCATGTGGCAAGGTACATCAGGCCGATATACCCTTCACGCACGGCAATGTCAGTTATACTTACAGATTTGGACGCTATATTCTGGATCTTCTCCGGATGGGAACAACAATAACGGATGTGGCAAAACATCTTGGTGTTGGCTGGGACATGGTTAAGGATATACACAAGCATTACCTCAGGTCAAAATACTCTCATCCTGACATATCAAAGGTATCCAGGATAGCCGGAGAACAGCTGCGCTGTTGGTGTGAAAGGGCTGTAGAAAACGAACTTCCTGCAATGGTAAAAGTAGCTAATACTTTATTGGCTAAACAAACAGGTATTCTTGCTTGGTATGACTGTAAGGTGACAAATGCCATACTTGAAGGGACAAACAATAAAGTGAAAGTGATAAATAGAAAGTGATATGGGTACAGGGACGATGAATACTTCAAATTGTTACTCTTAGGAATGAAAGATGAAACGGTTAAGACTGAATAGATTAGGTCCTACCAACGAGAAAAACGGAAGAACCAAAGTTATTTTTCACATAAATATTACTATCTTTGTAAATATGCCAGGAAATTCGCAGCTTTAAAACTAATAACCAGGCCGTTATGAAAGTTACGAATACTCCTACAAAGACAAAGTAGTCTTATCCTAATTTATAAGATGCAGTATGGTTGAGTCTTCTGAATGTAAAACCATTAGCATTGATAGTTGCATCAGCCAAAATAGCACCATTCTCTTTTGTTTCTTCAGACTCTATTGACAAATACCGTTGCATAGGATGCTGCATGCGCTTTACCGGATCGGTATATGGTATTATCTTGTAAGCCAAGATGCATTGCTTGTCTTTCATGCATACAAACAGTTTCTTTATCTCTGGTACATCCATTAAGTTTGCGAGACTACAAGCCAATTGTTTCTGTGCCTTTTCGTATTTTCCACCTTCAAATAAAATCTCTCCATGATGATTTTTTATTGGTTCCTGGAGATTGTCTATTGTTCCCAAAGTAGAAGTTAGTTCTGCAAGAATGATATGACTATTATCATTACCATCAATTTCAGTGGAACATAAAATATAATCGCAACGCTTTCTACCATACAAGAAAGAAGCCGGTCTTTTACATTGCCCTACAAAATTTTCATAATGAACGATTTCCAATTTCTCATGATTGTCAGTAATTGACAATGTTCCATCGCCGAAAGATTTCAACTTGATGGGACTCGGCATATCTTCCAAATCGAACTGTTCGTCGTTAGTTAATTGTTCGTCTACACTAATACCTTTTGAGGATATTTTATAGTAATGAAGATAATCGTGCAATAACAAATCACTCACCATGGCTAACCTTGTTTATTTCATCATAACAATTGTATATGTCATCCAATGGTTGCGAGAGATATTGTGGATTAACCAAGTGAGCATTTTTTACTTTTATATCTTTCAGCACACCATATTCTATGACGTAGACATTGGTATGGTCATAGTTGAGATTTGCTCCTTCTATTTCTGTTCCCATATCAAATGCCTTGAACAGCAAGTTCAGCTGATTCAGCAGATACGGGCTGTGAGTCGTGAATATCAACGATATGTCGTAATTATTATTACTATGATGTAATGATTTTACAATATAGTTAATGAGATGCAATTGGTTATCAGGATAAAGACATATTTCCGGCTCTTCTATATGTACGTCAATATGTTTTCTTTTGATGTCACCAATATCTTTAATTGGCTTGAAAAACTTATATCCATCATTGTCAGCAAGATACTTCAACACCGCATTGTTGAATGATTTTACCAAGTCGAAATGATTGACATAATAGTCTATAAGCATGTCAAGCGGAGCCAGCGACTGAATGCCTGACGAAGTATCCTCAAGATGAATATTAAAATCATCATCCTGTTTTTTTCCTTCTTTAATGAACCATTGCTCAATTCCGTTCACCTTCTGTGAGAAAAGGTTTACATCAACGCCAGACAAATATAACTGCTTTGTTATGGCTGAAGCTTTTTTGAATTCCTCCAAAAGCTGGCTGGTGTAGAACGGAGCATCCTTCTCCTTCATCCTGTTGGCAAGAAGATCCGGTATCATATTACGTTTTTCCGTGATAAAGGATACTTTCTCCAAGCAAAGATTACTTGGAGACACCTCGCTTACTTGCTTAAATTGAGCATTCTTGCCAGTTATGGTCAGAATTACATCGTCGTTTTTATATTCTATAAAGGTATCTTTCTTGAGATAATCATACAGACCATCATCACGAAGACAATTTTTTATATCAATGCGGAATGGAGAACGCTTAAAACCGGCTTCATGCAGATACTTTCTGATATTCAACATTTTAAATAGCCAACGGAACAAGGATAGTATCTTCATTATTGTACTTTTCCCAGAACCAGAAGAACCCACTATTATAGTAAATTTCTGTATATCGGTCAGTTTTGCCTCTTTTACTGGACCGAAATTTATTATAGAAATAGATTCGCTCATAAGTTTTATTCTACTGATAATACAACAACTTTATAAGGCAGCCACTATAACAAATATCCAAGTTTGTAATGTTTGGGTAATCAGCTGATAAAATTTGTTCTATAGTAGAAACATAGAATGTGGCATAGAATGAAATCCATGCTGAGAAAAATTAGAAAATTATTTTTTTATCGCTATACCTCTTCGAACTGTTCTTTATATACGTTGCTGACAGCGATGGACTTGTTGCCGAAGGGCATGAAGAACTTACGGTCGCCGTTTTTCCTTATAACGTATCCTTCATGACCTTTGAGGATGCCGGTGAGCATGCGCATAAGCTTATGACCTTCTGAATAATAGCTGATTGGATGCTCCATAATCCTTATTGCCGACGGGTCGTAATCTTCCATTTTCATGAACGGCACCATCTGCGCATTTGAGATTACTGCGGGCTTGCCGGTTGCTGGATCTTTAACGAGATATAAGTGATCGTAATGGTTTAAAAGATATTGCTGTATGCTTTTGGGCGCTCCCTGGAAAAACACCAGGCCGCTGACCGTTTGTTTTGTTACGCTGACTACGTGCGGCCTTTTGTTTTTTACTTTAGTAACAGAGAGTACTGAGCGATGTACAAAGCATTGCAACGGCGCATCTTCATAATTTTTACAATCGTCCTGAATCTTATCAACAGATTTGTAATGAACATGAATATAACACCATGAGCTCGCTTTTATAGTCTGTTTTTCGCTGTTGGGAGCTTGACTTAAACACACTTCTTCTATTGTTGAACCTGCCATGTTTGCAGTCCCAACTATAACATTGTCCTTTTGAGAAGAGTGTTTCTCACCGACTGAAGAATTTGAATTCCTGCTATCCAGCATGGCGTTCGCTTTCTTAATATGTAATCTTATGCAGTGATGCCTGAGAAGGCACAGACACTGCCATACAGCCCTGATTAATTCTCATGTGTTCAGACCTTTTAGATTAGACCTGTACGTGTATATGCGGAAATATCCACAATTTAATGTTACAAAGGTAATATAAAAAAAGTAAAATGCAAACAAAACAAAATTCATTTTCTTTCATACAGACTATATTTTTCAAGAATGCGGCGCATATTCTGCTTATAATCTTGAATAAGTTCCATACAAGGTTTGCGTTTTTGATTGCAGACAACCACAACTAAGTTTCAACCGATTAATAGATTTCGAACATTTTTTTAGGACCGTTCCATGCATACCGCAGCCATGACACAACATACAAGATGGTCAACCACTGACATTTGCACCTTAACATAAAGACTTCATATTCCACGCGAAGCCGTCGGCTGTGCGCACAGCTGCATTTTTAAAATGAGAGCCTGCATTCCATTTCAGAGTTGTATTCTCTTCTCCAAGCTGTGCAACCAATGTTTGATGGTATTCCCGAATATTACTACCCACCTGCGCAATTGCTTTATTCCGGGTAAATTTCTCTCTGTCGCCAAGGCTCAAATAAACATGCCTAGCCTTCATCTGATGCTGTGCGGTAAAATGCAGCCAGTCCTTGATCCATACCGACGGCGATGATGCCGCTACCCCACTGAAAATGTCTGACTTATATGCCGCCCACAGAGCGAACAGTGCGCCAAGGGAATAGCCGCCGAGTATACACGGCAGATTGCCAAACCGCCTGCGCAGGCAAGGCAGCAATTGTTTCTCTATATATGCCAATGTAGCATCGGCTTGTTTTCCGACCTCAGGACTCTTCGACACAACAGGATCCGGCCACGGGGTCAGCTCCGCAAGCCAGTCAACAATGTCGAAGGCTGCCATTGCAAATGGCCTTCCACATTTCCTGGCTATCAGCTATCCATGCCGGCCACTTCCTGTTGTCCCATAGGCTGGATGAGCAAAGCTGAGGGTTTCTCCATGCTGTAAACACTGCATGACCTGCCATCTGTTTTCAAAATTTCCTTTTTCATATTTATTTTTAGCAAAGCCGAAAAAACAAGTAACTATTCAACTTTAAAGGAAAAACAAACACGGCAAAAACCGGGCAAGATTCTGTCCGGCTTTGCCGTAAAAGTTTATTAACCGCTATGAAAAATCGAATTATTTCACGATACCTTTTTCAAGATATTCTTCAAGGTTTACGCGCACCTTAGCGGCGGCATCGTCGGCAGCCACCTTTTTCATATCGCTGTCAACCATAATCTTCACAAGTTCCTCGAACGACGTCTTTGAAGGATTCCATCCCAGCTCAGCCTTAGCCTTTGTAGGATCGCCCCACAGATTAACAACATCTGTCGGACGATAGAAATCCGGCGACACCTCTACAAGCACCTTGCCGGTAGCCTTGTCAATGCCTTTCTCTTCAGCATCCTTACCCTTCCATTCCAGCTCTATGCCAACGTCATGGAATGCCAGCGTTGCAAACTCGCGCACGGTGTGCTGAACGCCGGTGGCAATAACGAAATCATCCGGTTTCTTGTTCTGTAGTATCAGCCACATGCACTCCACATAGTCCTTGGCATATCCCCAGTCGCGGCGGCTGGAAAGATTGCCGAGATACAGCTTGTCCTGTTTGCCTTGTTTGATGCGGGCTGCCGCAAGCGTAATCTTACGCGTAACGAATGTCTCGCCGCGCCGCTCGCTCTCATGGTTGAACAGAATACCGTTGCACGCAAACATGTTATAAGCATCACGGTATTCCTTCACGATCCAATAGCCATACTGCTTTGCAACTGCGTATGGAGAGTAGGGATGGAACGGCGTGTTCTCGTTCTGCGGCACCTCCTCCACCTTGCCGTACAGCTCCGATGTTGAAGCCTGGTAGATGCGGCAAGTATCTGTGAGCCCACAGATGCGCACTGCCTCAAGTATGCGAAGAACGCCAACAGCATCAACGTCGGCCGTGAACTCAGGAGAGTCAAACGACACCTGCACATGGCTCTGCGCGGCAAGGTTATATATCTCAGTCGGCATCACCTTGCTCACCACACCTACGATAGACATAGAGTCACCAAGGTCGGCATAATGCAGATGAAAACCTTGCTGCCCCTCAAGATGAGAAATGCGCGGACGGAAATCAACCGACGAACGGCGAATGACACCGTGCACATCATATCCTTTACTCAGCAGCAACTCCGCCAAATAACTACCGTCCTGTCCTGTTATGCCCGTAATAAGGGCAACTTTTCTGTTTTCCATTTATATAAAGAACAATAAAATTATTTTTGAGCTATTATTCAAAAAATTGTGAGGAAACTGAATAACAAATTCACACCATTGCCCCAGGTTTAATAATTGTAAACATTCAGCAATGATTACCGTAAATATGCTTTTTTATCACTTTTCCTTGAGTTTTTCAGCATAAAAGCCTTTCTTTTTAAGAACAATTAGTCACGTGCAAAGTTAAATATTATTTTTTTATTTACGGAACTTACATAAAAGAAAAGTTTAAAAAACAACTTCCGCACTTTTCTGGTATTTGCAAAAGTACGCGGCCATATCATGTTGTTGTTTTGATTTCTATACGCAAAGATAATGGTTATTCATTATCAAAACAAGAAAAAAAGAAATACTTGCAATTACTTGTCTCTGTAGCAAGGCTAAAAAAATGTAACTGTTCTGTGAATGCTTCTTTATAAGTAAAAGATGAAGTTATATGTTGACCCGCGTGCAGGGCCGCACCCTGCACGCGGGTCAACATTTACAATGAATAAAAAGAAAATACTAGTTTGATAAGAATAAACATACGCTGAATCGTAAAAAACTTCGCTTTACAATGAAAATGTTAAATTTGAATTTTATTGACAAAGCTGTTTTCAAAAATCACAGAAAACGGAGCGGCTTTACGGTTGGTCGCGTAGAACGGCATTCTCGCTCATTTTAGAATCTACTAATAATCAATAAGTTGTAATTTTATTACAAAAATAAAGCCTTAAAA
This sequence comes from uncultured Prevotella sp., assembly GCA_900314195.1. GTDB lineage: Bacteria > Bacteroidota > Bacteroidia > Bacteroidales > Bacteroidaceae > Prevotella. Next base: position 22,158 of record OMUH01000121.1, on the reverse strand, counting down.
ATGGACTATTATGTAAAAGAATCAGAAAAATAAAGCATAGGTTTAGGTAGTGTAAAGCAATGCTTTGGAAAATTATCTCACAGCTACAGAAAATTATCTCATTGCTTTACGATGACCAAACGACAGAATAACGTAAAAATAATAATATTATGCAATTTTTATGCAAATAGAGAATATCCCTGAAGAAATCGGATAAATTTTTCTGAGCCTGTTTTTTAGTTAATATTCTTTAATTTCTTCTGAATTACTTTTACATATAGTTTAACAAGTTCCAGAAGTTGTTTTTTTCATATTACTAAAACTAGAAAAAGCAAACTAAAATTAGAAACAGCAACGAAACAAGGCAGCCACTACTCTGGCTGCCTTGTTCATTGCGCTGATTGCTCGCATTACTTTCTGAACTTCATGCTTGATCCATAAACACTGCCCACTGCAGGACCGAGAACATGATATTGGCGGGTGCGTTCGTCAACAATAACCAGTTTTAGCTTGCCAAAGTCAACATTGCCCTTATCGTCAAGGATTCCCTTGTCTATGTCTGAGTCTACAATGTCAGCGATGTTCTTACCGTTTAGCTAAGCATTAACCGGCAATACTGCCACTGACAATAACAACATTGCTATTGTTTTGAGATTTAGTGTTTTCATGGGGTTCCGTGTTTACTTTTGATTTTGAGATAACTTGAATAATGTTCCTGTAGGGCAGACGAAACGGCAGTATGGTCTCGGAACGAACACCGCAAGCACCACAGTCACCACTGCCAGCACTATCACCACCGTTGATGCCGACTTGACAATGAAGGCTGTGAAGAGTTCATAGCTAATCCAGTCGGAATATACCCCCGTCAGCATCAGCAGCATCAGAACCACGAAAAGCAACTGCCGGAAATAGCCAAGCCGAATGACAGCATTAGTGCCTAACTTCCATTTATTCTTCTTGTTAACTTTACCAGCCAGGTCCTGCAGAGAACCAAACGGACATATATTGGTGCAATAATAGTTTTTCTTGCCGAAAAGCGGATACACGAATGCCGTTATCAGCATTACTATCGGAATGAACGACACCCATACGTTAATGCCATTTGACATGAAATTCACAAACAACGACCAGCTGAGGAACGTGCCGCACCACAAGCCAAGCACAGCGACGTTAAGACACAGTTGTAAAATACGGTAACGCCTGTTGTGCCAGAACAGCGGAATGACGGCACCCATCATGACTACTATAAGTCCGATGATGCTCTTTGCACTTAAGTCCATCTTGTCAAGCACGGAGGTCCCGGCAGAGTTCTTCACTGCATATTGCAGTCCGGCCTTCATATTGCCGATTATGCCACGCGATGAGAAGGTGGCACCGCTCACGCCGTCCACTTTCATCGCCAATGCCTCACTGGGCGTCTTACCATTCCAGCGCGTAAGCAGCGAACTCGCTGACTGAAAGAAATCCGGTGTCTCAGAGTTTTTCAGAGCCTTTACCTTTATGACCTTTCCGTCTTTAAGATATATCTCAAGGGGCACTCTGCCTCCGTATCCGCTGACATCCTTGCCAAGCTCAGTGGTATTTATAACCTCTGTGCCGTCAGACAATGTTGAAATAGGGCTCACGGCCTCAGCCCTGGCTGTATCTGCCGGTGTCATGATGTCATGACCGAGAATTTTCCCGTCACGCTGTATGGCTGCTACAGCCACAACAAGAATACAGGTTAGCAAAAATATAATCTGTTCTGCTTTCTTCATTTTGTTTTTATCTTAAATATTCTACCAGTGCAAAATTATATCGTTTTTTGCTTTATCGTGATTATCAAAGATTGAGATAAAAAAATCGATTTTAAAGGTTGGCGTCATTTGCCGTTGCGGTATTCAAGCGGAGTCATTCCCGTGACTCGTTTGAAATAGCGGGTCAGGTTAGACGGTTCCGAGAAGCCGAGACTGTCCGAAATCTCATTCACGCTCATCTCATCGTGGCGCGACAGAACCTTTGCACGGGTTATCAGTGCCTCCTCTATCCATGAAGAGGCTTTTCTTTTGCTTACCTCAGAGATGATATTGCTCAGATACTGCTTGCTCAGGCAAATTTTGTCAGCATAGAACTCCATGTCACGGTGCTTCTCGCAATGCTCGTTTACAAACTGGATGAAACGGTTGAGAATCTGCACATTGCGTGGCTGGGCAGGCCATCTATATCATTCTGTTTGACGGCCATATTTCTGATTAGCAGCAATATATTGCGCAATTCCTCATTTCCGTTCACAGATTCTTGGCATAGCAGACGGCATCGTCCATGCCGACATACGGCTGATATGCCGCCGTCTGCCTGTAGCCCAATGATTCATACAGTCTGCGGGCAACTGTCATGCGCTCACGCGTCATCAGCACAAGACTCTTGCAACCGTGTGCGGACGCATATTCCTCCAGTCTGCGCATCATCCAGGCTGCTATGCCACGGCCTCTGAACGGCGGCTGCACCCATACGCGCTTCACCTCTGAAACACCGGGAGCATGGGCTTTCAGTCCGCAACACGCCACGGGAACACCTGATGACGAATAAACTATCATGGCCAGATAGACCTTTCCGGATTCATTGCCGGGAATAAAGCCCCGCCTGTTCTGCGGACCGCCGACGAGCTGGTTGTAATAGTTTTCTGTTATGGCATGAAAAGCCTCAAACTCGGCATCGCTGCCGGTGGTCAGCCTTATTATATAGTCTTCGTTATTCATTTCATCTCGACAATGGTGCTTACAGCTCCGGCGACAGTCATTTTAACGTAGAACGCTCCGCCGTCTGTCAGACAAGTCTGGGCATATATAGCCTCGCCGAAGCGTGCCGGACGCTTGAACTCTACCCTTACTTCTGAATATTTAAAACCGTCGGGCAGGAATTCGGCAGCTATGCGAATATAGTTGGCATTGTTCATGTGGCCGTTGTAGTCAATGTCGTTGTGAGTCACTATTACCGGCATCTGCTCTTCAAAAGAAGCATCGGCAGGCAGAATGATACGGCGCTCGCCGTAGGTCATGTCTTTCTTAGACTCTATGTTAACCGTGTCGAGCACGCTCTGCGGTATGCGCTGCAGCTTTCCCGATGCACGGTCTACAAATGCGCCCATCGACCATGTCTTATAACACACGTTGCCGTCGGCGTCATATATAAATGTGTTGCGGAAGCCAAACATTGGCTTAACGTCAAAAACACTCGTCACAGTTTTAAGATGTTCGCCGTATTCAGGCACACGTACTATCTCTACCTGCCGTGAGGCAAGCAGCTGCGTCATGCCGGACTGCCCGAAGAACTTTTTCACTTCAGGTTCCGAGTCGGTCCACATCTCAGAACAGTCCTGCATCATCTGAAAAGCCGAGAACAGTTTCAGCTTTCCGTCGCGGTCGCACGTGCTTGTGGTCACTATGTTGTCAATGCTGTACATAATCTGATGTTTTTTATGATTGTTTTAAAGTAACAGCATTGCGTGTCAGAACTGATTATTCTGACACGCAATGCTGACGGGTTAACACATGCGCAAAAATAGCAATTAAAAATGAATTACCGACAGTGCAAGGCAAAAATGTTTCAATAAGCGTGGCAATATTCTCCGAGTATATTGCCTCGCCCGCTCATTTTTATATACAGAAGAAGAAGGCCGTATTAGTGAAGGCTGTTGGTATGGTTCACGTCAAGATTGTAGAGTCTGTTCATCGCTGTAAAATTACAGTAAGCTGTAAAGAATAAAAAAATGCCGGCAAAGCCGGCACAGAATTCTTTTAATACCCCAAAGTGAAACGTTCCTTGTGGTGAGCCTCATTCTCAAGCTCGTCGACCATGGCCACAGCGTAATCTTCCACACTGATATGGCTTGTGCCGGTAGCCTGGTCAACAATAAGGTCATCCTTGCCAAGGCGGAACTTGCCCGTGCGCTCACCTTTCTCGTCGAATGCACCGGCCGGTGACAGGAACACCCAGTCTATGCTCTTTTCATTCATCAGAACATTAAGATAGAAATTGCCGAGCGGACGAACGCCGTCCATGATTTCAGCAGGAATGGCACCTGAGTCAACGACACGAAGTCCGGGTTTAACAAACAGCGTACCGGCACCGCCTACGATGAGCAGTCTCTTCACGCCGCTCTTCTTTGCTGCCTCAAGAATCTTCGGATAGTTGGTCTCAATCAGCTTTTTAATATCTGGATTTGTCCAACCCGGGTTGTAGGCTGAGATAATCGCATCCTTACCGGCTGCAAGCCTTGCTATGACATCTGCATCAGCCACATCGGCCTTAACAGGAGTAACATTGTCATTCTTCAGCACCTTGTCGAGGTTACGCGCTACGGCAGTCACCTTATGTCCGCGATTTACAAGCTCCTTAAGTACAGCAGAACCAACAAAACCGGTTGCACCAATCAACAATACATTTTTCATAATCATGTTCCTTTCTTTAATTAATTATTTTTCAATTTGCAAATACGTCTGAAACAGAACTTGTTATATGTCATTTCTTTCTGTTTGACAATGCAAAGATAGCTTAAGAAAATGAGCTGCACAAGAGGGCACAAGAATGTGATATAGTTACAAAAAAGTAGAAATAGCTTAATTGTTTGGGTCTTACGGAAAACAATTAAATTATTTTAACCGAATAACTTAATTATACTCACTATCTTTTATATACTTTTGCAGCAGAACAAAGGTATATGCAGTGTTTCAGAATGATAAACACCTTGATTTCAATAGCCTCTATAAGAAAAATTTACTGACAGAACTTTATAACTTCAAAATAAATGACTAAGGGAGAAATTCATCCGGAATATATGGCCTGTCCAATCAGACAGGTCATAAGTCAGTTCGGCGACAAATGGTCTATGCTCGTGCTGTATACAATATATAAGGGCGGCAAAAACATTCGCTACAGCGAAATAAAAAAAGAGATGCTCGACTGCTCGCCGAAGATGCTGTCAGCAACCCTTAAGAATCTTGAAAAAATAGACCTTATAAGCAGACTGATGTATCCGGAAGTACCGCCGCGCGTTGAATACAGTCTGACAGCACGCGGACAGTCACTAATGCCGAATATTCTGTCACTTATGGATTGGGCAAAAAACAATTTCGACATAGCAGCATCGAAACTGAAATAAATAATCCATCATTACAGATCTGCTATTTAATCCTTTGGCAGCCCTGTCATTTTCTCTATTTCCTCAGCGCTCATTTCTGATGCTTTCATATTGCGGGCAATCGTTAATATTTTTTTCGTGTGCTTCTTCACGACCTTCCTTACTGCCTTCCTCCTTGGCTCCCTCTATAACACTCATGGTGTCACGATAGCGGCGCAGGGCATCGTCATACAGCAGCGGCCCCGGCAAGACCGATGAGCATCTGCACAAGTCTATCAGCTATGACGTGAAATGGAAACCGGCCACGCACGTAAACAAGATGAACGACAAGCAGCTGCGTGAACGGGCTGAGAAAAGCATGCAATAATACACTGTATGGCAAGACAGGAAAATAAAATCAGTAGATGGCTGACGGTGAGAAGCCGCTCAACGTTTATCTGCAAGTAGGATTTAAAAATCTAAGCCATTTCTCCACGGCATTCAAAAAGGAATACGGAATACCGCCTTCGGAATTTATTGCCGAAGCCGTTAAACATTATAACACGCTTTACTTAACACAAAAGAATGAATAACAGCGAGATATTCTCATGCGCGCAGATGATTGACTATGTCAACAAAATCGGCATACTGCCGCTTCTCAATCTTGGCATCCCCGGCTGGTCGGCCGACGATGCCGTCAGCGACGACTGCCGGTATGCAGTGCTGCCAGACGGTAGCTGGGAATGGCCGTTGTGGCAGTGGAAAGGCGAGATTATAAAATCGTCAGGATGCGCTTACGGCAAGTTCATCAACAAGAAGGCGGTGTTCATAAGCCGCGAATGGTGGCCGCACTTCTGCAACTGGCGGCGAAGCATTGCACCGGCCTTGGAGGAAGACAGCATAGAATACATGATTCTGGAGACGCTGCACGACGGAGGCAGCATGATAACGCGCGATTTGCGGCGCGAATGCGGATTCACTGGCAAGGGTATGCGCGGAAAGTTCGACAGCTACGTGTCACGCCTGCAAATGGAATGCCGCATAGTGACTGAGGACTTCGTCTTTCCTCGTGACCGCAACGACAAGCCATACGGATGGGGATGGTCACTGCTTTCAACGCCGGAACAACTGTTCGGCAAAGAGGCCTGTCATACCGAATGCAAGCCGCAGCAATCATTAGAGCTGCTGACGGCACACCTTAAGAAGATACTGCCGTCAACAGACGACAAGACTATTGAACGGCTGCTTGGCAAGAAGAAATAGCCAGACTTGTCAGCGCAGTCGTCTTTGAAGAAAAAAACTGTGCGTGAGCAGCAAAAAGAACACCAGCCCGGCAGCATGGACTACCGCCGCGATGCCGAATGCCTGCGAATAGCCAAGATGTTCTGCCACCACGCCTCCGCACAGTATGCCAATTCCCTGCCCGACATCCCATGCCGTCAGCACTGACGAGTTGGCCGTTCCCCGTTCATTGCTGTGAGCCACGTTTATCATCATGTTCTGATGAGCCGGATACATGTGGCCGTTGCCAAGGCCGATGAGCAATGCAGAGAGATAATAGCCCGTCATGGTGTGACAAAGAGCAAAGAGCACATATCCTGCCGTTGAGATGACAATACCTTCAACAGCGTTTCTTGTCAGGTTGCCCTGTCGCAGCGACTTGCTGCCCTGCAGGCGCGAGAGGATGAGGCCGGCGGAGAGAATCATGAAAAAAGTGCCGGTGCCCCCAGTGATGCCTAATTCCTCACGTCCGTAAATGGCAAGATAGTTGCTGAGCACGCCATAGCAGAAACCGAAGAAGACAAGATTGGCGGCAATGGCCCAGCCGCGCGTCAGAAAGAAGCGGTCGAGCGACAACAGCCTACCCGTGCGTTTCAGCGGACGTTCCTTTATCTTTACCGTACTTGCGGCAAGTGCGCCGGCACCGGCAAAAATCATGGCCAGCCAAAAGAGAATGCTGAAGTTATGCGTAGTGTGATAAATATACAATCCTACGGTAGGCGCTATTGCCGTGGCAATGTTATTGCTCAGGCCGTAATAGCCAATACCCTCGTTGCGACGTGACGGCGGCAGCACGTCTATGGCAACCGTTGAACAGGCCACCGTTGAGGCGCCGAACGGTATGCCGTGCAGCGTTCGCACAATGGCAAAGAGCAGCAGCGTTGACGCAAGCAGATAACCGCCGAAGAAGATGAAATAAACGAAAAGGAACAGCATCAGCATCTTCTTGCGCGAAAAGGCATCGACAAGAAATCCGCTGAAAGGCCGGAACATAAGTGCTGTTATGGTATATCCCGACAGCACAACACCTATAGTATCCTTCGTAGCGCCGAATGTGTCGTGAAGATAAAGCGGCAGCAATGGCGTGAGCAGATAAAAGGCGAAATACATGCCGAAATTATTCAGCATTATTTTTATATATTCTGAATTCCAAAGTATTTCTTTATTATTCTCACTTTCCATAACACAGTTCTGATTATACGGAAAATTGTTTTCTGAAAATGTTGAGAATTAGTTTACGCCATTCTCTTTTTCACGCATTTTTTCGCAGCTCTTGCTAAATTAGCTTACTATTTTTCCTGACATTCTTCTATACTATATTTTCAAGTGCAAGAGATGGGCAACAGTTCTGCGAATGTCTTTTTTCACAGGAAATGTCTCATGCGGATATATTGGTTTATGACGTCAGCCGTCATGCTTTCAGGCTTGACAAGCAAAGCCTCTATTCCGTTCTGCCTCAGCTCCGCAGCTATAAGCCGGCGGTCTTTGACGTTCTGCTCAGCCTGAACAGTCTGAAAGTACTCCTCCTGCATTTCCGGCGATTTCTGTGCAAATGTCTCTATGTCTTCATCACGGAAGAAGACCACCAGCAAACGATTGCGCAAAGCCATATTGCGCAGATAAGACAGCTGCCGGCACATGGCATTCATTGTGGCAAAATTACAGAACAGTACGAGCAGGCTTCTGCGGCGGATGTTTCGTGACAAGGTCACGGCGAGCGTCTGATAGTCAGCCTCAACAAAATCAGTATGTTCGTTATAAAGCGTCTCGTTGAGCGTGTGCATCTGCGACTGTCGGCGTTCTGCCGGAACAAATGCGTCTACTTTACCGGCAAACGTAACAACACCCGCCTTGTCATTATGCTGCATAACGACATAGCTCAATGCCAGAGATGCATTTACAGCATAATCAAGGAAAGTCATTCCGGCAGCAGTCTGCTGCATCATACGTCCCTTCTCTATTATACAGTATACATGCTGTGAACGTTCCTCACTGTAAACATTAACCATAAGCTGTGCACGTCGTGCCGTAGCCTTCCAGTTAATGCTTCTGTATTCATCACCACCGGCGTATTTCTTTATATGGTCAAAGTCTGAATTGTTTCCAGCCTGCCTGACTCTGTGAATGCCTTGCTGCATGTCATTATGCGCAAATGCCAGCAGTTTCCATTGCCGCATCATCAGATAAGACGGATAGACACATATTTTCTGTCCGTTCTGTGATGAATAACGCCGCTCTACAAGCCTCAGCATAAAAGAAGCAAACACCCTTACACTGCCAAACTCATACTCTCCTCTCACGACCGGTCTTAACATATACTCCACCGTAGTCCTTTCAAGACCAGTCAACCGTTTTTCCATGCAGATGTCACGCCGCTGCATCTCTATGGGCGCTTCATCTATGACAGTAACGGAAAGTGGCATACGGCATTTATTTTCGAGTATTATGGAAACACAGTTGTCATCGCCGTTGGAGAAACGGTCAGCACATTTTCTTACTGCCGACACATTTGCATACACACGCAGCACGACAGTCTCTACAGCAGCAGCGACGACCACTGTCAGCAAAAGAAACTTTCCCAACGACAGCAGCGGCGGCCACAGCCATCCAAATGACATGACAGCTGCCGCCGTCAAAGAATATATAAGAAACCTGCGGGTCAGAAACATTTTCACTTCGGCACCTCCACCTTTTCAAGTATTCGCGCTGCCACCTTCTCTTCGGTAAAACCATCCATTTGGGCCTCAGCTGTCAGCATCAGACGGTGCGAGAGCACCGGCACGGCTACAATCTTAATGTCATCCGGCGTCACGAAATAACGGCCGTCAAGCAAGGCATGTGCACAGGCCGTCTGCATCATGGCCACCGAGGCGCGCGGCGAAGCACCGAGAAGCACGGCGCGCGCCTTTCGTGACAGCTGAACTATGTCTACAATATATCTAATCAACGACGGGTCAACAATTACCTTGGCAAGCATGGCACGCATACTGAGAAGTTCGTCCTTGCTAATAACCGGACGTACATCGTCAAGCTTAGTCATTGCCGGATGTTCCTTATGACGGTTAAGTATTTCAAACTCATCATCCGCCGACGGATAGCCCATTCTTATCTTCATAAGGAAACGGTCGAGCTGTCCTTCCGGAAGCGGATAGGTACCTTCCTGCTCAACTGGATTCTGTGTTGCTATTATCGTATACAACGGTCCCATATCATGTGTCGTCCCGTCAATATCAGCCCGTCGTTCTTCCATCACCTCAAAGAGTGCGGCCTGCGTCTTTGCCGGCGCACGGTTTATCTCATCGGCAAGGATAATCTCGCCGAAGGCCGGTCCTTTATGAAACTCAAACTCCGACGTAGCCGTATTATAAACCGTTGTGCCGAGCACATCACTCGGCATAAGGTCAGGCGTGAACTGAATGCGGCTGAACTTAGCGTCAATAAGTTTTGCCAGCAGTCTTGCCAACAGTGTCTTCGCTACGCCTGGCACACCTTCTATCAGCACGTGCCCGTCAGCAATAATGCTCGTCAGTATCAGGTCAATGGCTTCGTCCTGCCCCACTATCACGCTGTGCAACTCTTTACGCAGCAGGTTCATCTTATCTGCGAAAGCTGTCAAATCAATACTATTCTGTTCCATGTTTTTTCTGTTTATATTCAAAAATCCCAAATAACGGTCAGCCAAGCCGGACAAGGATATCGTTCATCGCATCGACGGCCTCCGTCATCTCATCTTTGCCAATCTCCACACTGCCCAACATATCTCTTATCATACCGACCGTTCTTTCAAGCTCTTCACGTTTCATGCCGGTGTGCAAAACCAGCACGTCAAAGACTGAACTGTCATCATCTGAACGGGATATGTCAACGCCTGTTTTTCTGCGCAACTCCTCCGCGAAAAGCTGCCATTTACGAAACACAAGACCGGCATAATCTTTTCGTCTGTATGACAATAAGCCTACAAGCCTGACAAACTCAAGCATTCTGTTCTTCTTTGGAGGCACAACGGGGACAGCCCTCTGACGGCGCCGCACGGACGATATGAAAAACAGCAGCAAAACAGCCAATGCGCTGTACAGTCCCCATGCAAGGGCTGGCACACGCAGCAAGGCACGCAGCGGCGACTGCTGCCGCTCGATCTCGGCAGGAGCAAGCTCATCGCCGTCAGCAACGATTCTCACCACCGGCCTGTCGGCAATAAGATTCATCAAACGCATGGAAAGACCGTAAGAAGCCCTGTCAAGCATACAATAGTTTGTAAACAGCAACGGCGCAGACACCAGTATGAGCTCGCCTTTGTTCATCTTTTGCCTGACGGCGATGACACGACGCTGCTCGCTGCTGTCGTTATCAGCAAAGAGCACGTCTTTCTTTGGAAAATCTTTACCTGGCATGATGTCGCTCATGCCTAAGAGCTGACGCTGCACCTTGAAAGTCTTTTTCCCATATGTGCCGTCAGCAGCCCATGTCGCCTTTGCATCGTCATTCCTTTTTATCTTTCCGCGCAGCTCGCTGAAGTCAAAACTGCCATGTGACCAGATGTATGGCGCCGACTCATCAACTTTCGTATATACTTCGCCTTTCAGATGAAGTACGGAAAATTCTTTAGCGGCGATCATCACTTTTGCACCGCGCTTTGTAAGTGCGTCTATTTTATCAAATTCCGTTTCGTAATACTGCACGTCGTCATCTACTATCAGAACATTCACAGTTTTGCTGCAGTCAGCAAGCTCCTCAAGAGATATGTTTTTTGTCATATAACCTTTGGGCATAGATGCCGCAAACACAGAATCGGCAAGCTGACATCCAAACGGATTTGAGTCTCGGTGCTCATATGTACTGTCCCATTTAAACTGTGGCGGCACAAAATATTGCAGGCCGAACAGAACAACAGACAACAGCAGTACAAAAAATATGAATATCTTGTTTATTTTCATTCCGCCGTTCCTTTCCTGCTGTCTGCGTTTTTCCGTTTATTTTCATTCTGCTTTTCATCATATCCGGCAAAAGACTTGCCGTTGCTGTCAGAAGAACTGCCGTTCATACCAAGACTGCCAAGCAAAAGAGCTTGTTTTCTTTCGGTCTGTATGCAGTCTTCCTCACCGGCACAAGCACCGCCATAGCGAACTCTCAGAAAAAGATTTGTCATCTCGGAAAACTCTCTGCGACTTACCTCACGACTATATTGCGTCGGCGTCTTTGAAGGCCTCCACGCTATCACGCCGCCGTCGGCCAGCCGGCGAAGCGTCTGCAGATATATCAGCCTCAACGTCAGAGACCAGTCTCTGTCACGGCGTGCTTCTGCAATCTCTTTATCAAAATCATATTCATAAATATTGTCTGTGCCGGCGTCTTTGATGTCTGTCTTTGATACTTTAACTACTTTATAAAAGAGATCAGGCCTCTTGATATACAGAACAACGAGTATTAATAATACCAATAAGATAAGCACTGCCACATAAAGCCAGCCATGGCCGTCTATATAGTCAGTGTCAATATTGAATACGTTTCTAAGCGCTTTCATCACTTCATGCCAAAGCTGTTCAAATAAGGAATTGCTGTTATTCTGCACTTGAAACAATTCATCAGCATAGTCATATTTCCCTGAAGCACGCAGCCTGTTCAGAAGTGTAGTGTCGGCCTGCAGCGTATCGCAACTTACATTCATAACTTATCAAAATCATCGATATCGGAGCGTTTAATGTCATCTCCATCTGTGCCGCCTCTGTATGAAAGTTTTTCGCTGCCGCCTTCATATTCGCCATTCGCAAAGTAATCATCTGCCGCCGCACCGCTACCGTTGCCGGCCAGCCTGTCAAAATTGTTTATATCCTCTTTTATCGACACATTGTCTATTCGCTCAACAGCACTGCCATAGTGGAACCCCACGCCAACCAGCAAGAAGACATAAGCAAGCACAGAAAAGAAATTACCGGCTACAAGCAACAGAAAGCCCAATAACGAAATACCTATGCCGCCTGCCGTATTTCCAACCATCATGCCGGGGAAGAAAATCGCCTTTACGACAAAAAACGCTATTGCCGGCAGCGACACCAGCGACGACACCGCATTAACGATTATTCCCATTACGAGCACAAGCAAAAACAGACTGCCCCAAGTCTTGAAACCATACTGAAGCGCGTCAAGCAAAGAACCAAACACATCAGCATCATCATTGAGCAGGTAAGCCGCAGGCCACAAGGAAAGTGCAGGAATAACGGCCACATATAACGCTATTGCCAAGAATGAGCCAAAGACTACTGAGTTGAACATCACAAACAGCAACACAACGACACCTGTCAAAATTATTGCCAGGGCAATGCCCACCAGTATGATAAACAGTCCGCGGCGAACATTCTGTCTTAACCTCGGCCATAAGCTGCTGACCGTAATGTTTTGCAGGTCACCGCCGGAAAAATAGTCACTCATCATACCGTAGACGAGTGACAGCGTTAACACCCATAACGGCAAGGCTCCTAACACCATAAGAACAATGCTGACTGCATAATTAGTATCGAAGCTGTTATTCATACCGATATTTCTCATGTTAATGTCAAAGAAACCGTATTGACCTGCCGACTGAATGATTACGAACGGCAGCAACAGATACAGAGATATTCTCACCAAAGGTTTCCACGTCTGATTGATAAACTCTATCGTTACCGAAAACTTATCACCGAAATTTCGTATCTGATACAGCTTTTCTCTTTGTTTTTCCATTTTCATTTTAAGTTTATTTGTTTTTTGCATGAATGTACCATGGCCATACGATATAATAAAATACTATGAAGCAAGCAGAGAGAATTATAATCGACAGCTTTATCTCAACCGGCATCTCCGTATGCCTTGTCAAAAAGCTCTCTATAAAAGCAGCAATAATCAATATCGGCACAATCGTTACTACAATCTTCAGTCCTCTCTTGGCACCCATGCGCAGGGCCTCTATGCGTTTGTACGTGCCTGGGAAGAGCCAGGCATTGCCAAGGGCCAGGCCGCCGGCGCCGGCTATGACAATGGCCGACAGCTCAAGTGTGCCATGCAGCATGGTAGCCGTCAGACAGTCGGCAAGAAGGCCGCGCTGGGCGAAATAAGCATCAAAGCATCCTATCATCAGCCCGTTCTGAACAAGCATGACACACGTAAAAATGCTTGTCAGAATGCCGGAGGCAAAGCAACGCAGTGCCACCCATATATTATTGAATGAAATCATGCCGAACATTTGCAAACTCTTAGTCTGCCCGTAAATGTCCATTGGCTTGCCGTTGTCAATATTAAACTCTGTTAAGTTCATGTAGTCGTCGCCGAGTATAAGCCGGCAAAAGTCATGATCTATATGCTGCGATACGATACCGGCCATCACGGCAGCAAGAAATACGAACAGAGAAGCCAGCAGCAACTGGCGCTCGGCATACAAGACCGCCGGCACCTCCTGTGTCCAGAATGTAATCAGACGACTGCTGCGTTCACGTCGCACACCGTGAATATTCTTATAGAATTCCGCGACAAGCGCATTTAAATATGTCGTGACACGTGAGTCCGGCCATTGTGCCCGCGCGAAAGAAAGATCAGCACTGACGTCAGCATACACGCCTGCCACCACGTCAGGCGCATAATTGTCTGCATCGGCAGCCACCTTCTCGGCATACTTCCACTTTTCGTAATTTTTATGTATAAAAAGCTGTTCCCGCAAAATTCTTTAGGTTTTTATATGCAAAAGTAGGTATTTTTTTATTTTCATACATGAAAAGATTAAAAAATAATTATTTTTGCAACAAATTATTTTTGCAACAAATGAAAAATATAAACATACAGACAGAGCAATACGTAAACATTTCCGTGCCGCTTGCTTCGCCGGGCGAGCGTATACTGGCACGATGCATAGACTATGCTGTCATAGCGGCATTTTTTTTTGCCGGTACGCTGTTGAGTTTAAAATACATCAATGACAACAACTTACAAACTTTAGTGCTCTTTATCATTCTGCTGCCATCAGCATTCTACAGTGTCATCTGCGAACTTTTTTACAACGGCCGTACCATCGGGAAAGCCATCTGCCACACACGTGTTATCAGTGCCGACGGGAGCCAGCTCACCGCAGGCCAGACACTTCTCCGATGGATTTTCCTTATTGTCGACGTATGGTTCTCGGCTATCGGTCTGCTGCCGGTACTGGCCACCAAACGTCATCAGCGCCTTGGCGACATGGCTGCCGGGACAGTCGTTATCAGCGACAGGAAAGAGCCGTTGTGGCAGAGTTCCCTCGACAGCGTCAGCTGGCTGAGGAAAGACTATAAGCCGGTCTATCCGCAGGCACAGAGACTGTCAGCTGGACAGGCCGACCTGATAAGCCGTGCCCTTGACACAAGCTATGGCAGCGAACAAATTGAGCTGCTTGCCGAAAAGGTTTCTGAGTTTTTAAATATTAAACAGGAAAAGAACGCTGTTCTGTTCCTGCGTGACATTCTTCACGACTATCAATATTACACCTTCGACGCCGTTTAAAAATCGTCAAGACTCATAGGTATCTCTACCGGCGTTATCTTCACCCTGAAGCCGGCCCACTGGGCAGCATGTTTCTCAGAACGTTCAGACAGCCTACCCATGACATGCTGTTCCATGATGAGTGCGCCGAGCGGAGCTGCAAGGTCGGCGCCGAAGCCGGCATTCTCAACATACACGCACACAGCCACCGTAGGTTTTTCTTTCGGTGCATAGCCTATGAAGATGGAATGGTCCTCGCCGATGTTTTCTGCTGTACCTGTCTTTCCGCACATGCGGAACGCCTGCTGGTTTATGCTCGCGCATGTTCCTCCTATCACCGCCGCGCGCATTCCCCGTGCCACCACGTCAAAAGCCTGCGGCGTCGGCAGCGCATGATGACGCCTGAGCAGCGAGCTGTCTTTTTCTGTGTCAAGCCTTATATGCGGCGACACATACCACCCGCGGTTGGCAATGACGGCGGCGAGGTTGCACAGCTGCAGCGGCGTGGTCTTCACTTCTCCCTGTCCCATGCCGTTCCACATCACCGTCGTGCCGTTCCAGCGCCCATTGTGAATTTGTTCAAGATAAGCCGAATCGGGCAGCACACCGGGGTTCTCACCTGATATATCGAGAGCTATTGTCTGCCCGAAGCCCATGCTTCGCATATATTTGTTCCACGTGCCGATAGCCCTGAACTTCGACGGATAAAGTGCACGGTTGTTGATGTAATCACGGAAAGCCTTGCAGAACCATGAGTTGCACGACTGTGCAATGGCCTGCACGAGCTGCAGAGGCGACGGATGCTTGTGGCATCCTATATGAATATTGTCTACCCAAAAGCCTTCATGGCAATTATATTCCGTATTTTCAAAAATCTGTCCTTCTGAAAACATCGTCAGAGCCTGTGCCGTCTTGAATGTCGACCCCGGCGAATAAGCCTCGCTGACAGCACGGTTGTTGGCCGAGTCAAGTTTGTCACGCGACGCCATGCACAGCACGCGCCCCGTCGACGGCTCTATGGCCACGATGCTGCCCTGCTTTTTGTTAAGCAGCCGTTCGGCAAGCTTCTGCAGAGCCGGCTCAACCGTTGAACCGGCTGAAAGAAGCCTGTCCTGCGCCTTTGTGCCAGCTGTACAAGCCATTGCCGTCACGACAATAAGCAAGCGCAAATCCGCACACCTGCGGATGAACACAGACATCGTCTTTTTACACATTAAATATAAATCCATATATCAAAACATATTTTTTAGTCATTCAACAAGATTACCTGTAGCCGTTGCCCGCCTTGACCAATCACGTCATGGCAAAAAGTAAATGCTGTGCGCGGTCATTTTTTCTGTCTGTCAAGCATTTCCTTCAGGAAACGCGACGTATATCCCACTCCGCTGTCAGCCACCGTCTCCGGCGTGCCTTCTATGAGCAGCTTGCCGCCGCCGCGACCGCCCTCCGGTCCGATGTCTATTATCCAGTCGGCCATCTTTATCACGTCAAGGTTATGTTCAATGACGAGCACCGTGTTCCCGCGGTCAACGAGTTTTTCAAGCACGTCCATCAGCACTCTGATGTCCTCAAAATGAAGTCCCGTGGTCGGCTCATCGAGAATATACAGTGTGTTGCCGGTGTCACGGCGTGCCAACTCTGTTGCCAGCTTCACTCTCTGACTCTCGCCGCCCGACAGCGTCGTCGAGCTCTGCCCCAACTTTATGTATCCCAATCCTACGTCCTGCAGAGATTTTATCTTAGGCAGAATCTGCGGCACGGCCTCAAAGAACTCAACAGCCTGGTTTATTGTCATGTCGAGCACGTCGGCAATGCTCTTGCCCTTATATCTCACCTCGAGCGTCTCCCTGTTGTAGCGTTTGCCGTGACACACCTCACAGGGCACCATCACGTCGGGCAGGAAGTTCATGTGTATGGTCTTGTAGCCGTTTCCTGAGCAGACCTCGCAGCGGCCACCCTTCACGTTGAACGAGAACCGGCCCGGCTTATAGCCTCTTATGCGCGCCTCGGGCAGGCCTACAAACAGCTTTCTGATGTCAGAAAACACACCGGTATATGTTGCCGGATTGGAACGCGGCGTGCGCCCTATCGGACTCTGGTCCACGCTCACCACCTTGTCGATGTTGTCTATGCCATCGGCTTTCTTATAGGCCATCGGCTTCTTCAGGCTGCGGTAGAAATGCTGCGACAGCAGCGGCTGCAATGTCTCGTTTATCAGCGTCGACTTTCCTGAGCCTGACACGCCGGTCACGACGATGAGCTTGCCGAGCGGGAAACTGACATTTACGTTTTTAAGATTGTTTCCTGAGCAGCCATACAGCTTTATGCTCTTTCCGCTGCCCTCGCGTCTCACGGCCGGTATTTCTATGTTCCTGTCGCCGGTCAGATACTGCGCCGTCACCGTCAGCGGCTTTGTCAGCTTGCTGTATGCTCCGCGGTGCATCATCTCGTCAGGCGTACCTTCAAATACCACCTCACCGCCGCGTCTGCCGGCGCGCGGCCCGATGTCTACTATCCAGTCGGCAGCACGCATCATGTCTTCATCGTGCTCAACGACAATCACCGTGTTGCCAAGGTCACGCAGCTCCTTCAGAGAGTTTATGAGCTTCACGTTGTCGCGCTGATGCAGACCGATTGACGGCTCGTCGAGAATATACAGCACATTGACGAGCTGCGAACCTATCTGCGTGGCCAGCCTGATGCGCTGGCTCTCACCGCCCGACAGCGACGCACTCTGACGGTCGAGCGACAGATAGTCGAGGCCCACCTCAAGCAGGAAGCTGACCCTTGTGCGAAGCTCCTTCACTATCTCCTGCGCAATCTTCTTCTGCTGCGGCTCCATGTGCTCTTCTACGTGGTCGAGCCATTCTTTAAGGTCGGCCATGTCGAGCGCCGCCACCTCAGATATGTTCTTGTCCCATATCTTGAAGGCCAGGCTCTCGCGTTTCAGCCGGTGTCCGTGGCACTCCGGACATTCCGTCTGCGTGAGAAACTGATCTGACCATGCCTTCGCCGATGCCGTGTCGTCATCGGCCACATCGCCGAGATATTTCACTATGCCGTCGAAAGTAGTGAAGTAATCGGTTGAGGTGTGCACCTTTTCCTTCGGAATCTTTATCGTGTCGAGCGACCCGTACAACAGCTCGTTCATGCAGTCGTCAGAGATGTCGCCGATAGGTGTCTTCAGGTCATATCCTTTTTTGTCGAGCACGGCCTCCACCATCCAGAAAATCATCGCGTTCTTGTATTTTCCGAGCGGCACGATGCCGCCGTCACGTATGCTTTTCTTCTTGTCGGGCATCACCTTGTCCATGTCTATCTCGTTAATCACGCCGAGGCCCTTGCAGCGCGGACAGGCACCCTCCGGCGAGTTGAACGAGAAGATGTTTGGTGCCGGGTCATGATATGCAATACCCGTCACGGGGTCCATGAGATGCTTTGAATAGCTGCGTACGCTGCCGTCATCCCTGTCCATAATCATTATCTGTCCGTCGCCCTGCCGCATGGCCGTCTTCACTGTGTCGGCCAGGCGCTGCGCGTCTTTCTCTCTTACCACGAGCTTGTCAATGACCACCTCTATGTTGTGGTTCTTGTATCTGTCGGTCTTCATGCCGCGCGTCAGCTCCTTCACCTCGCCGTCCACGCGCACATACAGATACCCCTTTCGCAGCAGTGAGTCGAAGAGCTCGCGGTAGTGGCCCTTTCTCTGCCTGACGAGCGGCGCAAGCACGTAAATGGCGCGGTCGGCGTAGTTGCTAAGAATAAGCGCTATGATTTTCTCCTCGGTATATTTAACCATCTTCTCGCCCGAGGCGTAGCTGTATGCCGTCGACGCGCGTGCATAGAGCAGTCGCAGATAGTCATAAATCTCCGTCACCGTGCCCACCGTCGACCGCGGATTCTTGTTCGTCGTCTTCTGCTCTATGGCTATCACCGGCGACAGGCCCGTTATTCTGTCTACATCGGGGCGCTGCATGCCCCCCAGAAAGTTGCGGGCGTAGGCAGAGAAGGTCTCTATGTAGCGGCGCTGTCCCTCGGCATAAATGGTGTCGAAGGCCAGCGATGATTTTCCCGACCCCGACAGGCCGGTGATGACGGTCAGCGAGCCGCGGGGTATGACCACGTCAATGTCTTTCAGATTATGCTCACGCGCGCCATACACTCTGATAAGGTCGCCGCTGAGCCATTGTTCCTTAGTCTTAGCTGCTGAAGATGTATTTTTCATTCCTCGTTTGTTGTCTGCTCCTCTGTGTAGCCGCGGAGCAGGTTTATGTCTTTCTTTATGTTAAACTTCCGGCCGTCGGCGCCGCGTGCCTCTACAAGCAGGAAATAAACGCCTTCCTTCACCGGCCGTCCCTTGTATGTGCCGTCCCATCCGCCGGCGGGCGAATCCCAGCTGTACAGCTTCTGCCCCCACCGGTTGAACACGTATGCATGAAAGTCTACAATGCTCTTATAGCCGCTCTTGGCATGAAAGGTGTCGTTGAAGCCGTCGCCGTTGGGCGTAAACGTATTCGGAAACTCCAGCTGGCTCTCCGATACCGACACCGTCAGCTGCTGGCCGCCCTCCTCGCTGTAGTACGTACGGCCGTACTCCACACGCTCACTGCCGCGCGTGAAGGTCGCCCACAGCTGTATGCGGTGCGTGCCGCTCTCCAGGAAGGTAAACTCCGTGGTTTCGTCATATCTGATCAGATATGCTGTTGTGTCATTGTCATGAAAGAAATGCCACTCATAGCTTGCCGTCCACCCTTCCGTGCCTTCAGCGCCGCTCTCACAGCGCACGGTCACCGGCGCCGAGCCCGTGTAGCTCGTTGTCTGGCTGCCGTCGGCAGTCTGCCCGCTGTCGTCGTCGGGAGCCTCAGTAACGGTCATCACCGGCGATATCGTCGGCACGTCCCGGGCTGCCGCCGTCAGCACCGTCAGCATAAATGCCATCACGGCACAGCCGCGCAACACATTATTATATATATACCTGTTCATTGCTCAAGTATTTCCTCAATAGGTGTTCCCGTGCAGCTGTTCGGCATCTGCACGTTTATCATGGCGCACACCGTAGGCGCAATGTCTGTCACGGCGTGGCTGCGCCATGAATGTCCTTGCCTGACGTGCCACCCCATGAACACACACGGTATGTGTGCGTCATACGGATTCCACTCGCCGTGGCTCGTGCCGCCGTAGCTGCTGCTGGGCTTATACACGCCGAACCAGCCGGCACGCGGCACAACGGTAATCTCGCCTGAACGCTGGCGGCAGTAGCCGTTGGCTATCTTCTCGCGGAGCACCGCCGGCATCGTCGTGGTCAGTGCCTTCTCGTTGTCAACGACATACAGGAACATCGTGTCGCGGCGGAGCCACTCCACAGCCTTGTCTATGACCTCCTGCTTGCTCTTTCCGCCGGCAGCTATCAGAGAGTCGTTAAGAAACATCTGATAGTTGTCCTCGAACATTACAGGCCTGAAGCCGAATGTTTTTTCCAGATATGCGTTCAGCGCTGCCGTGGTGGCATCGTAATCCCAGCCGCCGCCGGGAATGCCGTGCGAACGCATGAAGTTATAGTTGTGCACGGCGCCGTGGTCAGCAGTCAGGAAGAACAGATAGTTGCCGCGGCCCACCTGCGCGTCGAGGGCGTCAAGGAACACCTTCAGGTCGCGGTCTAGTTCCATATACACGTCATGGTTTTCCTTGCCCCGCGTTGAATACTGATGTCCTATTGCGTCTGTCGACGATATGCTCACCGTCAGCATGTCTGTGGCGTCATGCTGTCCGAGCTGCTCGCCCTTCAGCGCGGCCACCGCCATTTTTATGGTGTAGTCAACACCCTGGTTGCTTGTCTTTATGTTAAATTTCGGAGCCGTGTGATATTTCTTGTTAAACTCCCTGACCCATGCCGGCAGCTCCTGCATGTAATATGTGCTCGACACGAAGTGGCCGGCCTCGGTGTCCCACCAGTAAGCAGCATTGGCAGAGTGTCCGGCCGGCAGAATGGCCGCGCGGTCTTTCAGCGCCACGCCGATTACCTTCGACTTGAAGTTGGTGGCCGTGCGCAGCTGGTCGCCGATGGTCGTGGCAAGCAGTCTGTGCGGACTCATACGGCCGTCCCTGCCGTCGGAGCCCACGCTCCTGACAGACGGATCGGCACAGCAGTAGACAGACCTGTCGTTGTCTGCGAAATAGTTTCCGGCAATGCCGCTGAAGGCCGGCGTCGTACCGGTGAAAATACTTGAATGACCTACAGCCGTCACTGACGGCACATAGTTGAGCGACAGGTTGTCGCAGCTGTACCCGTCGGAAAGAAGCCTTCGCAGACCGCCCTCACCATACTGGTCATAATAGTAATAAAGATAATCCCATCTCATCTGGTCTACCACAAAACCGACGATCAGCTTCGGGCGGCTGACCTGTCCTGATGCCGGCAGCAGTGCTGCCAATAAAAGCATCAGCGAGAAAAAATGCTTCTTCATAATATTCTGTTCAGCTTGCAATTAACTTTTAATCATATTTGCCGGTAGTCACCATTTCCTTCTGACCACCCGGCTGCGAAGAGTCTGTGCCGGAAACTCATTTGATGCTTCAGTTGAGATAAAAACAAATAAAAGCACCAAAATGAACAGCAAACAGCTCACGTAACCCGCACAATCTTTTTCAAATTACAAATATACAATATTTTTCCGTTTTCCCAACGTATAATCCCGTAATTTGACTTTAGCTATAATCAAAAACCATCTTCCGTTTCTGCAAGACACAACATTCCACAGCCCCGGATGGGCTGACTCATCCGTAACCACTGTCTGAAAAAGGAACAAGCGCATCATCTCCCTTTTATCAATGAGTAAGCCTCGCCGAGGCACAGGAGAGGCACAGGAATAGAGAATAAGCGCAGCCGTGCATCCCCAGACTGCGCTCGTGCCTCGCTTAGTCTGGGATTATTGAGAGAGTGCCTCGCCGAGGCACGGAGTAGCCGAAGCCGTCATTCTTCCCCAGACTGCGCTCGTGCCTCGCTTAGTCTGGGGCTATTGAGAGAGTGCCTCTCCGAGGCACTGAGCGACCGCAGACTGAAGGACTGCACGCCCGCACACCTACACCCACAGCCCCGGAGGGGCTGACTTTCAGTAGCCCCAGTCTAAGGGAAGCGCAGCGACCGCAGACTGGGGGACACAGGCACCGTCCCACTAACCACAGCCCCGGAGGGGCTGACTTTCAGTAGCCCCAGTCTAAGGGAAGCGCAGCGACCGCAGACTGGGGGACACAGGCACCGTCCCACTAACCACAGCCCCGGAGGGGCTGACTTTCAGTAGCCCCAGTCTAAGGGAAGCGCAGCG
>OMUH01000122.1 GCA_900314195.1 uncultured Prevotella sp. | reverse complement strand
CCCCGGAGGGGCTGACTCTCAGTAACCCCGGTCTAAGCGAGGAACGAGCGCAGACCGGGGAAAAGACTCTCCCCCACCTCACACACAGCCCCGGAGGGGCTGACTCAAAAAGAATAATCTTTACAACTGCTTTTTCAAAAATGCATGAAAAACGAACCGCCGGACTGTTGGTCGTGTGGAAGGGCATTCTCGTTGAATTTATATTTCACTGATAATCAGAATGTTGTATTTTTATTACAAATATTTCCAACGAAAATAAGGCAAAAATGTAATAAAACAGTCAATATAAACACTATGTTTAGGCATCGTAAAGCAATGCTTTGGAAATTTATCTCATTGAGATAGTATACCTAAACCAATGAGATAGAATAGAAAACTTGTTTTCCAAGAGATTATTTGTTATTTATGCATATTTTATGCAGTTATGCAGTATTTCAAAGAAATGACGAGAAATATTTTTTTCGCTGATTTTTAGTTAATATTCTTTAATTTCTTCGGATTTTTATTTACAAAAAAAATCAATATGAAAAAGCAATACTACTAAAATAGTATTGCGGATGGGAGTGAGGATGATTCACAATACATCCAAATCGTCTTATGGCAAAAAAGGCCCGCTGCGAAGGATTATCTTCTGCGGCGGACCTTTAAAAATATGGAATGGAACGAATTACCTATTTGCGGCTAACGGCGAAACGGCTTTTGAGGGTAAGCTGCTTTGCAGGTTTTGCTTTAACGCCGGAAAAGGCGCTGCGCTTGGCCAGTCCGGAGTCAGCAGCTGAGTCGAGGCGTATCAGACGAGGGTCAAAGAGCTTAACAAGATTGCCGACATACTGCGGCTCTTTTGTGCTGTCGGCAACGGAGTAAGCGCCCAGCGCAATGCCGTTGACAGAGAACGGAGCGGAGCCGTTATCGGTGAACAGTCCGACGGTGGTGTTGCTGACAGACGTAAACAGCGATGTGTATGACGCTGAAGTAGAGAATGTCAGGTTGCCGGAGTTATGATTGAACAGTCCTGTGTAGACGGCGTAAGTCGTGCCCTGAAGGGAGTAATTGCCGATATACTGTCCTGCCGAGAGCGATATGCTCAGCGTGTTCTGCGAGAACGTTACCGGAACGACAAGACCAAATTCAAGAAGATTCAGCACTGGGTTGCCGGCCTTGTCTGTTGTTATCTGCGCGTATGTAGAATCCGGCTTCTGCGGATTCTCGTATGTGTACAGTTTATAGACGCCTTCGAGGTCGCTGAATGAACCCTGGCTTACGATCACGCGCGTGGTGTCAGCACCGGAGATGATGCTGAGGTTAGCGGTGCGCACGCTGCCGGTATTGTTAGCGGCAGCAGATATGGTCAGCTTGCTGCCGGCCGATACCGAGAGCCAGTCGGCTGTGGAAACGGCGGTGACGGGCAGTGACGAGATGTAGTCATAAGACCGCGTGGCGGCAGCGTCAGAGAACACCAATGACGACGGCACTGACAGCTGGAGCACGGCGCCGAGCTGGTCGATGTCGACGATAGCCGAGTCTTGTGCGGATGATTTTATGACGAGTGTGGTGTGACGTGATTCCTTCGACGTGTTAGGTGCTGCCGTGAAGGCCACTCTGTTGCCGCTGACGGACGTCGTCAGCCATGAATCGGCAGAGTAAGCAGCCGTGACAGGACTCTTGGCAACGATGGTGTCGGTGCCGCCGACGGCAGAGAACGACGTGCTGCCGGCAGAGAGAAGCTCAGTGCCGTGCACAGTGATATCGTTGGTGACATCATCGGAGCATGACGAAAGAGCCGCCAGTGACAGGCCGAGGAAAAGAAATGAATATATCTTTTTCATGATGAACCTATTAAGTTACTTTGTTGTTTTATTAATTATATTACGATGTGCAACGGTGCGCCGGCTTACTGTGAGATCTTCACGAGATAAGACAGACTGCGCAGTCCGTAGCCGTATCTGCCGAATGACAATATCGAGCTCGGGCCCTGATAGGTGTTATTCGACGGTTCGCCTGAGAAGTCGACAAGTATGAAACTGTCAATCTTATAAGACGCCGAGGCAGAAGTAGGCTTGAACGACAGCACCATTCCCTTGTATTTAAGGTCGCGTGCCACGGTCATGCCGAACTGTGTTGTGAAATAGAAATATCCGCCGTCGGCAATGCTCCACGGGCACATCATGACCTGCGTGCCGTCAGAGCGGTTGGCGAGCACCTGTCCCATCAGCGAGAGCGAGCCGTTCACCTTGTCGTATGTCATGCGGGGAGAAGCACCGTCTATGAGTCCGTTGATGCAATAATGCTGTCCGTCGTTCACTGGAACGAGCTGTACGGTGTCGGCAACGGCAGAGCGTGTTCCGTCACGTTTATAAAGGTAATGGATGAGCTTGTAAGAACCGGCAAAATCATTGAACGGCACGTATGTAGGCGGCAGCACCACGTGTGCTACGACCGGCGCGGGCGTACTCACTGCCGTCAGCGTGGTGTCGGCAACGCTGTAGGTGAACGCCGACACCTGCTGTCCGTCGACATCTACGGGGCGCTGCAGCTGGATGCCGGTAGGCGTAACGACATAGGGAATGTCGTCATAGCCGGCAGCATCGGAGAACTCGGCCACACGGCTGGTGCTGAGTTTAATGTTCTTGGCGGCAGTGGCAAAGGTGAGCATCATGTTCTTTTCAAGCGACTGTATGGAGTCGATGCGGGCCGTCCAGGAAATGTTTGCCGGCACACGCGTCATGACCATCTTGTTGCCCCACTTCTTGCCTTTCAGATAAACAGAGTCGGCCGTGGTGCGCTGGATGATGAACTCATAGTCCTGCTGCTCGCCGTCGTCATCCTGCATGGACGGATTGGCATTATAATGGAATATCTCATTGAACGTGTTTATGGTGAGCACCGGTCCCTGGTCGCGGATGATGTCATAGCTTGACGTTGTTCTCATTTTGCTCGGCGCGATGTCACCGGCCACGGTTACCTTCCCGCCGGAGAACTTAAGGAAGTAGGTGTATCCGCCGCCGGAATAATCCTTACCATTCCAGAGGTGCAGCTCCCATCCGTTGTCAGCCGACTCAAGGAGTGCCTTGTCATCGGCTACCGTCTTCTGTATGCGCTCGGCCGCAGAGTCGCCGAAGAGCTCCTTGTCGTCATGAAGCGAGCAAGAGGCAAGGCCCATGACAGCGGCAGCGGCAAGCAGGGTGTTAATTATCTTTCTCATGATAAATAATGATTTTTCAGTTAAATTGATGTGAATTAATCAAGCGTAGACAGGTCGACCTTCGACAGCTCGCCGGCACGGCGCAGCACGGCAGCGCGCAGGGCGTCGATGTCGAGGTTCCACGAATCCTGCATGTAAGAGCGCACCATGGAGAGCTTCTGCTCAAGTGCCTCGCGGCCGGTGGTGCCGGCATCGTCAAGGATGGCGTTCCACCCTGCCGGCGACGTGGTTACATAGACAGACATCATCTCGGCAAAGTCTTCCATAGGCTCGCTCATGGCATACGGCGTTACAAAGCCGGCCTGATGGGCCGTGGAGTCAGCTACCTGATACCAGTCGCCGCTGACATATCCGCTCTCGGTGATAAGCTGATAGTTGCTTGAGAACTCTTTCTTCTGGTTAAGGATATGCGTGAACTCATGGTGCATGGTGTGGAAATAATACTCATTCATCGTTGAGTAGTTGGCAAGCATGGCATCGGTGAGCTCGTTGACCATGTAGAGGGTGATGACATAACCGCCCTCAGCGGTGCCCAGCACCATGGTGCCCTCGCCGCTGTCATAGGCCGGCGAGCCGATGAGATGGATGACGCGCGGCACGTTAGACTTCACGAAGTCCTGCCCCATGACCTCTGCGTATGCGTCGAACCACAGATACTTGGCTATCTTCATGAGCTTTGCAGAACGGGCCGAGTCTGCCGGCACAAGGTTATAGGTCATGTCGGAATATATATCCTCCATGCGGTATTTGACATCGACATTATAAGGATATGTGAAATTCTTCTGAAGCCATTTGTCGAAGTTGTCGCGCTGCGGCGATACCGTGGGGAATATCTCATCGCCGTCAGGGTCGTCGTCAGAGCACGATACGAAGCCCAGGGTGAGTGCCGACAGGAGCAACATGAAATATATTTTCTTCATAAGTTTTTATTTTTTAATGTAACAGCGGGCTGAATTTTCCAAGCGGTTGGCTGAAAGAGCCCAGCCCTGCTGCTGCCTTTAAATTTTACTTGTATATATAATCTGTATATATTATATAATGTGTAATGCCAGTGACCTATTCAGCCTTTGCAGCCGGCAGCCACTCATCAGGCTTCACAGAAATCTTCTGTGCTGTCTGTCCGAGGCGGCTGTTGGCCGTCATGCCGGAAGAAATAACATCCTGCGGCAGCTGTATGGCACGGCGCGGGTCGCTGACGCCGAGGGTGTCGGTGACTGCGGTAACCGCATTGCTGCGGTTCAGCGTGCGGCGGTAGATGACGATGCCGTAACGCTTTACGTCCTGCATGCGAGTGCCCTCGCCAATGGTCATGATGCGGCGCAGCTGAAGCACGGCGTCGAGGACCGGCTCCTGCACGGTGCTGTCGAGAGTGATGAAGTCTGGATTGAGATGTTTTCTTACGGTAGGCTGTGTCGGCGTGTACCACGGCTGTGAGCGGTAGAACTGTGTGATACCGTCGAGAGTTACGCTTGACTTACCGCCAGACATGGCCGACAGCTCATAGTTGATGTCAGCAACGGCACCTTCATAATCACCCTTGAGAGCCTTAGCCTCAGCGCGCACGAGCAGCGTGCCGTCGGTGGTCAAGACTGGCAGCTGGGTATGCGGACTACCGATGCCGGCCTTTATGTCTGTATACTCAAAAGAATAAGGTATCTTATTGACGAACACCTTGGTAAGATTGTTGTTATGCCACACATTCGTCAGGTTCTGGCTGCTGCCCCACGGACCTGTTGAGCGGATGTCCTCCGTAGCTGCCAGTGAGCCGTGGGCATAGCGCGCGCCATAGCTGAAAGGGCCGTAGGCAGCGCCATACCGCGAATAAGCTGTTATGAGCAGCAGGTTGGCGCGATTGTTGGAGTTGATGTAGTTGTTAGGCGCGGTCTGTCCGTTCTGTGACACTGAGAACTGCTGCTGCCAGTCGCGGAGACCGGTGGGAGCACCCGTGCCGAGCACCTGGTTGGCGTATGAGATGGCCTTGTCGTAGTTGCAGTAGAAGAGGTTGAACTGAGCGGCGAAGGCACAGGCAGCCGAGCGCGTGAAGTGATACTTCGGCTGCTCATAGCTGTCGGAGATGAGCGGCAGGCCGGCTTCTATGTCGGCGTTGATGCGGTCGTAGACATCCTTCAGCGTGCCGCGGTCGTAGGTGGTGCCCACGGTTGTCTCAGGCTCAGTGGGATAAGGAATGCCGAGCTTGCTGGATGCCGTTGCCGGACTGTAGGCATCGCAGAATATCTCTGAGAGCAGCAGCATGTTATATGCGCGGCAGAGAAGAGCCTCACCCTTCTGCGCAGAATAGGCGCTCTGGTCAGACTGGCTGTTTATGAACTGAAGTGTCTGGTTGGCGGCGGCAATGGCAACATAGATGTTCTGCCACAGCTCCTGCGGAGACTCATATTCAGCCACGTCGGTGATGTCGCGCCACTCATATGCCTCGCGCTGAAACTGTCCGGCAGCGGTGAATCCAGGCACATCATAGAAGTCGGTATTGTCGCTGTAGGTCTCAAGAAGATAAGCCGGATAGACCTGCGGATAGGCTGAGATGAGCAGTTTCGACGCATCGTCGGCATTGCGAATCTCCATGCGGTTGTCGGGAAGCTTGTCAAGATAGTCATTGCATGACGACAAGCTCATGCCAAGGGCAAGAACAGCGGCCGATATGTAAAATTTATTTCTTGTTTTCATTTTTTTCGTGATATTTTTATGTTCTTACATAAAACTAATTACCGTTATGCGTCAGGCATCAGAAGCCCAGCTTGAGCGTGAGCGTGTACTGACGCGGCACCGGTGCTGCCACACCGCCGGCATTGACGAACTCAGGATCCTGTCCTTGCAGCTTCTTGTCGGCATAGATGAGGAAGAGGTTCGTGGCCTGCAGCTTCAGCGAGATGTTGCTCACCGGTGTGCCCGTGAACCACTTCTTCGGGAAGTCGTAGCTCAGCGAGATGTCTTTCATACGAATGAAGTCGCCCTTGGCAATGCGGTCGTGAGTGTAGTTATAGGCATTGTAGCCATAGCGCAGCTGGCTGTTGGCTTTGTACTGACGGTAGCTGAGGATGCCAGGCACGGTGGTGGTGTTCTCATCACCCGGCTCCATCCAGCGGTTGCGGAAGTCCTTGGTCATTGACGTCAGGTCATTGTAATAGCCTTTGTAGACCGGATCGAGACGTACGACATTGCCGAATGAATATGTGATGAAGATGTTCAGACGGAAATTCTTGTAATGGAAGATGTTGCCGAATGAACCGGTGACGGTAGGATCGGTAGGACCTTCGTAGATAAGATAGCTGTTGTCGTCGCGGTTCTGGAAATCTATGTCGTCAGACGTTATTGAGCCGTCGGGGGTGTAGAACTGCGGGATACCGTTCTCGTCAAGGCCTGCGTAAGGCACTGAGAAGAGGGCACGCTGCGGATAGCCCTTCATGGTGAAACCATTCTTTGAGATGAGGTCGATGGTGCGCGAGCGCGACTTCAGGTCGGTGACCTCGGTCGTCACGTGCGAGAAGATGAGGTTTGACGTCCAGTCAAAGTCTTTTGTTACGATGTTGCGTGTCTCTATAGACAGCTCCTGACCTGATGACTTCATGGAAGCCACGTTGGCATAGCGTATCACCTGTCCGCCGACGCCCTGCGTAGCTGCCGGACCGATAAGGTCGTAGTTGTTGCGCCAGAAGAAGTCGAACGTGGTGTTGATGCGGTTGTTGAGGAAGCCAAGGTCGAAACCGAGACTGAACTCATGCTTTTTCTCGTAAGTGAGGTCTCTGTTCTCGAGCTCCGAGATCTGAATACCAGACTCCTTGTCGCCGGCGAAGATGCGGTATGGGTTGTATGACTTAAGAATTACCGTTGAGTTGGTATAGTCAGACGGGCCCGGGTCGGCAGTCAGCGAATATGACGCACGCATGGTGGCGTGTGTGAGCACGTTGCCGAAGGTATCGTGGAACCATGGCTCCTGGTCGGCGTTCCAGCTGCCAGACACGTTCCACGTGGGCAGCCAGCGTGCTGAGGTGGCATGGCCGAGGCGGTTGGTACCCTCATAGCGGTAGGTGCCGGTGAGGTTGTAACGTTCCTTATAAGAATATGTAGCCGTGGCGAAGAAGGCTGCCGTGCGGCTGTAGGTGTGAGAGAGCGTGTAATAGTCGGTGTTCTGCTCCTGTGCCTTCTTGAAGAACTGATAGGCATAGAACGGAATCTCGCCGGCATTGAACTGCATGCCCACGCCATTGAACCATGAACGGCTGCGGCGTACGTTGGACACGTCGAAACCGCCAAGCACGTCGAGGAAGTGTCCGCCGGTGAAGCTGTGATGATAGTCGGCGGTGCCGCGTACGTCCCAAGAGACCTTGCGGCGGTCGGTGCGCTGATAGAAGCCGCCCTCAGGAAGAACGGTAACAGGCAGTGCCGTGGCATTGTCAGGATCGGTATACAGATATTTGTTGGCATCGCGGATCTGCTTGGTGGCCATGGCACGGTAGGCCAAGGCCTGGTTTGAGTTCTCGGTGATGTTGTTCTCCTGCGAGGACTGGTCATACTGCAGGGCAGCCACGGCGTTAAGGCGCAGGTCTTTGATAGGATTATATGTTATCTCGCCCTGGAACTTGGTGTTCACAACGTTAAGGTTGATCTGGTTCTGCTCGAGCTCGTTGAGAATGTTGAACGGCGCGTAGTTAGACTGATAGTATGTATCGGGGTCGAGTGCGCGCGATGTGTTAAGGGCATATGAGAACGGGTTGATGTCGAAGTCGCGCTTCACCTGTCCGGATACCACGTCGACATCCTGGCTGAGCGTGCCCGGCGCCTTCTGCTTACGGTAGGAAGCAGAGCCGAGGAACGTGATTGACAGGTTGTCGAGCAAATGGTGTGTGGCGTTGAAGTTGGCAGTGTAACGGCGGGTCTTTGAGTCTTTATACCATCCCGGGTCTGACATGACAGACATAGACACGTAGTAGTTGCTCTTCTGCGTACCGCCGGAGAGGCTCACGGAGTGGTTCTGCATGATGGCCGTAGAGAAGAGCTTCTCAAACCAGTCGGTGTTGCGGTACTCAGCCTGCTGCAGGTAGGCATTGCGGGCCTCATCGGTGTTGGCAAGGCCGAACTGGCCGGTGGTGGCATCGTAGGTGTTGATAAGGCTGTACATGTGGCCGTAGACACCGTAGTCGGAACCGTTGAGCACGCTTGAGATGTTAAGCCATCCCTTGTCGGCCAGCTCCTTATAGATGCCCATCTGCTCCTGAGAGTTGAGAATGTTATACTGGCTGTATGACGGAATCATACGTGTGGTGAACTCGCCGGTATAGCTGAGGTGTGCCTGTCCGGCACGTCCTTTCTTTGTTGTCACGACGATGACGCCGCTCATGGCACGCGCACCGTAGATAGACGTTGCTGAGCCGTCCTTCAATATCTGGAAGCTCTCGATGTCGTCGGCGTTAAGGCCGGAGATGGCTGATGAGATAAGTGTCTCGGCATCGCCTGACGAGAGGTCGTCGGCAGAGACATCGGTGATGTCTTCCTGAATGACACCGTCTACCACCCACAGCGGCTTTGAGTTACCGTAGATAGACGTGGCACCGCGCACGCGGATCTTCGGCGCCGTACCGAAGGTTCCGGAAACGTTCTGGACACTGACGCCGGCTGCACGTCCCTCGAGAGAACGGCTGATGTCGGTGAGGCCGCCGATGATGGCATCGTTGGCGTCAATCTGCGAAACGGCACCGGAGAACATGCGGCGGTCCATGGTTGACATACCTGTTACGACAACTTCTTTAAGTGTTTTGTTGTCGGGGTTCAATGTTATTCTGATGTTGTTGCGGGCCGGAACAGTCTTGGTTTCCATGCCGAGATACTTCACTGTGAGTTTCTTGCCTGGGGGCACGTTAAGCGAGAAGTGACCGTCTACATCAGTGACGGTGCCCGTCTTACTGCCTTCGATGACCACAGAAGCACCGATAACAGGCTGTCCGTCTTCTGACGAAACAACGGTTCCGGACAGCTCACTCTGTGCCATCGACACGCCTGCTCCAAGAGACAGACCGGCCAATACCATCGTAAGTCTTTTCTTCATAAATGCTTTAAAATTGATATATAATTGCTTGTTATAATATTTATTTCTCTCTTAAAAATATTATTCCGCCGACTGGCGGGCGACAACAAAAAGCACATTGCCGCAGGCAATGAACAAAACACTGTGTCAGTCCCGGAAATACAACAGAATGCTTTTATACCTATAATTAAATATATTCCTGCTTCTCTCTTTTTCTTCCGCGACGCCTTGCTTTACGGTTATTCCTGCTGATGAGAAACAGTGAGCACACAATGAAGAAACTCTCTGCTTCACAAACTGATTAATTAACGAATGAACCGGCCAATGACGCTTATAATAACCGCTGAATCTCATTTTAAACTCTGTGACGGATGAATCTCATGCCTTACGTGCATGAGAAACAAGCGATAACAGAATTTTAATTATTTTAGGTTAATGCGGAAAATTCGTTTAAAAACCTCTTTTATAAATTAAAAAATCCAAATTATCTCTCTCGATTGCAAAGATATATTAATTTAAGCTAACATCAAAATAATTTCTGCATATATTTTCAAGAAAAGTAACAAATACCTATAATTTGTTATTTTATGACCTGAAAAAAGCATCAAATGTTACAATTTAAAAGTGCCGACGAAATAAAATACATTTCAAAAGAGTTTTTGAACATTTATATGCATTCATAAACGCAACAAACAAATAATATAAATGTGTGTGAGATAATATCAGCAGAGTAATGTTTTCAGTTGTAAAAGTCCGTGGCTGAAAAAAATATCCGTGATGTCTGGTATGTGTCTATTGTCTGCACAAGCACTTATATTTGATGTTTCTACAAAAAAAGTGCAAACAAGCAGAACAGCAAAAGAAAATACAATATTTAATTTTTCGTCAGTTGTACAATCAGTGAATAAGCCATCAAATAACACTCATTCTGTTTGTACACAGTAATGCTTTTTCTTATTTTTATCTAAAAAAACGGAAGGAATGCCATAATATGATTATTTTTCCATAATTTTGCGCTCGAAACAAACATTTATAATAATGATAAAGATGACGATGAGACATGCGGCTGCCGTGATGATTGCGGCAGTATGCCTTGCAACACTGACGCAATCATGCGACAGCTCTGAGACATACGCCGAGCAACGTGAGGATGAGCGCAACGCCATTAACTCATACATAAGTAATGCGAACATTAATCTCATTTCTGAAAATACGTTCAAGGCACGCTTCGACAGTCTGAAGGCGGGATATAACATTACGCTCACCGACACAGCAAAAAACGAATACGTGGTGTTCGGACAGACGGGGGTATACATGCAGATCATTGACCAGGGATGCGGCGACTACCTGCAAAGCGGACAGAAGGCCTCTGTGAGCTGCCGGTTCATGGAATGGAACCTTGAGAGCTACTATCCCAACCCCGACTCATGCCAGCTGACAAACATGAACACGACATCTATAAGCACGCCGGACGTAATGACGGTTACGAACACGTCGGGAACGTTCACGGCATCGTTCCTGAACGGACTGATGACAACGACGTATTCATCGGCATCAGTACCAGCGGGATGGCTCGTGCCGCTGACTTACGTTAAGCTGGGCAGGCCTGCAAATGAGGATGAGCGCGTGGCACACGTGCATATCATTGTACCGGCATCACAGGGACAGCCGAATGCATCGCAGTATGTCTATCCGTGCTTCTACGACCTGTATTACGAAAAGAACAAATAAGAAAAACAAATATTTTTATAATCAGCTATTCATAATCAGCTATTTATAATCAGTTATGTCATTAATAAAATCAATCTCCGGCATCAGAGGCACCATAGGCGGCCGGGCCGGCGACAACCTCACCCCACTTGACATTGTTAAATTCACTTCGGCATACGCCACCTTCATACGCCGCGGAGGCGCTAAGGCCAACACTATTGTGGTGGGCCGCGACGCACGCCTGTCGGGCGAGATGGTCAGACAGGTGGTATGCGGAACGCTGATGGGCATGGGATTCGATGTGCTCGACATCGGACTGGCCACTACGCCGACAACAGAGATGGCAGTTATCATGAGCCATGCCGACGGCGGAATAATCATCACCGCAAGCCACAACCCGCGCCACTGGAACGCACTGAAGCTGCTGAACAGCAACGGTGAGTTCCTGACGGCTGCCGACGGCAAGGAAGTGCTCGACATTGCCGACAAAGAAGACTTTGACTATCCGGAGGTTGACGCGCTCGGACATTACAACGCCGACGACACATACAACCAGAAGCACATCAACGCTGTGCTCTCGCTGAAGCTCGTGGACACACGTGCCATACGCGCGGCACACTACCGCGTGCTCGTGGACACCATCAACTCCGTGGGCGGCATAATACTGCCGGGACTGCTGCGTGAGCTCGGCGTGGAGGCTACCTTCCTGAACGGTACGCCGGACGGCAACTTCGCACATAACCCGGAGCCGCTGGAGAAGAACCTCGGAGGCATCATGGGCGAGATGAAGAAAGGCGGCTATGACCTAGGCATAGTCGTTGACCCGGACGTTGACAGACTGGCATTCATACAGGAAGACGGACGCATGTACGGCGAGGAATACACGCTGGTGACGGTGGCCGACTATGTGCTTGACCACGTGAAGGGCACCACGGTAAGCAACCTCAGCTCTACGCGCGCACTGAGAGATGTCACTGAGAAACACGGATGCAAATACTACGCTGCTGCCGTGGGCGAGGTGAACGTCACCACAAAGATGAAAGAGGTGGGTGCCGTGATTGGCGGCGAAGGCAACGGCGGAGTGATATATCCGGAGTGCCACTACGGCCGCGACGCGCTCGTGGGCATAGCACTCTTCCTCAGCAGCATGGCCGAGAAGGGAATGAAGGCAAGCCAGCTGAGGGCTACCTTCCCTAATTACTTCATTGCCAAGAACAGAATAGACCTGACACCCGACACTGACGTTGACGCCATACTCGCAAAGGTGAAAGAGCTGTACGGAAAGGAACAGAACGTCAGCGTGACCGACATTGACGGCGTGAAGCTCGACTTCCCCGACAAATGGGTCCACCTCAGAAAGAGCAACACCGAACCGATTATACGCGTATACAGCGAGGCATCAACAGAAGAGGAGGCCGACAACCTTGGAAAGAAGCTCATGCAGGTGGTATACGACATGCAGGGAAAGAAATAAGCAATAATACTCAATATTAATAATTGGCCTGACTGGCTGTAAGGCCGGCCGGGCCTTTTCATTTTCTTTCGAGAACTATTCTTTTTCTTCAAGAACGGTAAGAGCTCTTTTGCTTTTACTGTCAGAAGATATTATTTTAAAAGCTGAAAACAGAAAGCTGATGATGCGCCTTTCACACATTATATATATATCGGCAGCGGTGCTGCTGCTCACGGCGTGCGGTGCGGAATGGAACATGCGGCGCGGACAGAAGAGCCTGGCCCTCGGCGAATACTACGACGCGGCACGGCAGTTCGCGCAGGCCTACCGCCGTACGGAGCCCGCCGACAGGAAACTGCGCGGCGAGCGCGCAAGGATGATGGCCGAATGCTATGACAAGATTAACATGAAGGCACGGGCCGCAGCCGGATATGCCAACGCCATGCGCTATCATCAGCTCGATGCAAAAGGACAGCTGGCCTACGCCCGCGCACTGCTGGCAACGGGTGATTACAAGAAAGCTGCTACGCTGACGGCAGCACTCGCCGACAGCACGGCAGACCTGCCACTGCTCGACAGTACGGCAACGGCCGCAGCCACGGCACAGCAGATGAAGAAACAGGGCAGCACATACAAGGTGAAGGCACTGGCCGCCGTCAACTCACGGCGTGATGACTATTCGCCGGTGCTCACCGGCGATGACTACTCCACCCTTTACTTCACCTCGACACGCAATGAAGCCGAGGGAACGGAAACAAGCGGCATCACTGGTGCAAAGGCAGGAGACATATTCTATTCGAAACGCGACGACAAAGGACGATGGAGCAAGCCAATTGCTGCCGACGGAGCACTGAACACGGAATATGACGAGGGGGCGTGTTCCTTCTCGCCGGACCAACAGACGATGTATCTTACGCAGTGCCTGACTGACCCGGCCAAGCCTTGCCTGGCACAGATTGTTACGTCAAAGCGCAGCGATGCGGCATGGGGAAAAGTGCAACAGATGAAAATTACTGCCGACTCACTGTCGGCATACGCACATCCGGCAGTATCACCCGACGGCAGATGGCTGTACTTTGTCAGCGATATGCCGGGAGGTATGGGCGGCTATGACATCTGGCGGGCTCAGATAACAGCCGACGGACAGACCGGTGCCGTTGAGAACCTCGGGGCTCCGGTGAACACGGCGGGCGACGAGATGTTTCCGACATTCCGCCCGAACGGCGACCTGTACTTCTCCAGCAACGGACATCCCGGACTCGGCGGACTGGACATATTCTATGTCACCGTTGACCCTGCCACACGCCACTTCGTGCTGCACCACCCCGGCTACCCGCTGAACAGCGAGGGTGACGACCTGGGGATGACGTTCGAAGGAGCTCACAACAGAGGCTTCTTTGCCTCGAACAGACGCGACGCAAGAGGATATGACCACATATACTCTTTCGAGAGCAATGAGATTACACACTCCGTCACAGGATGGGTGTATGAGACCGACGGCTATGAGCTGCCGGCCGCCGACGTGCGCGTGGTGGGCGACGACGGCACACAGGGACGGCTGACGGTGCACGGCGACGGCAGCTTCCAGATGAGCGGCAAGCCGGGAGTGAGCTATCTTATTCTGGCTACGTGCAAGGGATACCTGAACCACATGGAACAGATTACCATGCCAGACGAACGCCACAGCTGCGACACCACTCTGCAATTCTCATTGGCAAGCATAACGGCACCGGTGCTCATTGACAATATTTTCTATGACTTCGACAAGGCGACGCTCAGCGACTCGTCGGCACATGCCCTCGACGGACTTGTCAAGCTGCTCAATGACAACCCGCATATCACCATAGAGCTTGCCGCACACACCGACCGGAAAGGCCCCGATGCATATAACAACTGGCTCAGCCAGAAGCGCGCGGAAGCAGTGGTAGACTATCTTGTACGCCATGGCATTGCACGTGACAGACTGACGCCGAAGGGATACGGCAAGCAAAAACCAAAGCAGATAAACAAAAGAACTGCCGCAAGGTATACGTGGCTGAAAGAAGGCGACGTGCTGACAGAGGCTTTCATAGCAAAACTGCCGGAGGACAAACAAGCCATCTGCGACCAGCTGAACAGACGCACGGAATTCTCTGTGCTCAGAACGACATATCATCTCTTCGATTCCGACGGCAAGCTCATTGAAACGCCGAAGCCGGCCGGCAAGCCTGACAACGACGGGACATCTGATTCTGACGACACTATCTTTGAATGGGGCGAATAAGCCGTACTGATGTTTATCAGCAATCATCAAAATAAATGTTTGTTACCTATTGTCCACATGCAAGGTGTGGCGAATATCTAACACAGCCCCGGAGGGGCTGACTCACCAATAACCCAAGTCTAAGTGAAGCGCAGACTGGGGTATGACCGCCGCACCACATCATACGTTTCCCTTTTTTCTTAATAATGAAAGCAAAGTAATAACTTACGCATAAATTAGTAACTATTCAGCTGCCATATCGCCCTTTGGCGATATGGCA
>OMUH01000126.1 GCA_900314195.1 uncultured Prevotella sp. | reverse complement strand
AGCATGTAGTAGACCTCGTTCCAGCGGAGCTCCTTGCGGAACTGCTCGTAGTCGGTGTCCTTGTTTATTATGCATGCCTCTATGTCTGCTATTTCTGCATAGTCGCGCCAATACTCATCGGTAAGTCCGAAGCTGAAACATGAATGGTGAGTGCCGCCGGCATTCATCCAGCAGCCTACGCCGACCTCAAACGTCGGCTCCGGTATCCAGAGCGCAGAAGCTACCGGCAGCTTGGGCAGTGGCTTTGATTTGATGAGATTGACGTCATTGGCAATCAGACGGAAACGGTTGCCCATGTCTACTACAGTGGCAGTGATGCCGTGACCCTGCTTAGTGGTGAACACGAGACGGGCCGTTTGCGTCTTGCGGACGCCGATGCCGAGGAAGTGTACTTCAAGACGGGGTTTTTCTTCGGCTATGTCGGGATTAACCTCAAGCATGTGCGACTCAAGAATGGATGTATTGTCGCCGTCAAAGTTTAAGGTATAGTCCTCAAGAAATGATGTTCCGGCATTTTCAAGTCCCTGGCTCATGAACCATGTGGTGCGGTACAGGCAGGCACTCTTCCAGTCGCCCTCTGCGCCGAAGCCGTAGCCGTCGTGCATGAGGCGCTGAGAGGCAAGACCTGGTATCTGATCAAAACCGTGGCCGGTCTCTTCTACGTTTACGTCACCAAGATCGTCGAAGTTTGTCGTGAAGCCCTTGGCACCGTAGGCTTTCAGCACGGCGCGCAGAGTGAGCTCGGCCTTGGCGGCATTCCATATCTTGCGGTAGCCTTCTGACTGTTCGTCCTTAAGGTCGTCGGCAACAACATATTCCTTGAAATACACATTGTGAACAAGGTCGTCGACATCGCTGTCTTTTATCTTGTCAAAATATTCCAAAACAGTTGAGAACTGCACATAATCAACATGATAGCCCAGGACCTGCTCGAACGCCACCTTGTCGCCGTCGGTTACGGCCACATTGTTCATCTGGTCGCCGAAACGGATTATCAGACAGTCCTGCGCATCGGCAACACCGGCACACACACGCTCCCACACGGCAATGTGCTTCTGGGTCTTTTCGTCTTTCCAGTAACCGATGACAGTCTTGCGTGGCTTGCGCAGACGCGAGAGAATATGAGCGAATTCCCTGTCGCCGTGAGCACTTTGGTTAAGATTCATGAAATCCATATCCATAGTGTCGTATGGTATCTTCTCATTATACTGTGTGTGAAGGTGCAGCAACGGCTTACGCAAAATCTGCATACCCTTTATCCACATCTTTGCAGGCGAGAAGGTATGCATCCAGCAGATTACGCCTACGCAGGCCTTGTCTACATTGGCACGATCCATTACATCGGCTACTTCCTTTGATGAATTTGCCGTACCTTTATATACAACCTTTATGGGCAGTATGCCTGAATTATTCAGACCGTCAACCATCTCTTTTGAATGACCGTCTACCTGTTTTACTGCATCACCGCCGTAAAGAAGCTGTGCGCCGGTTACAAACCATACTTCATATTTTTCAAATGCCTGTACCATAATTATTTTTTACTTTTAGTTAATAGTATTGTTAAAATGCAATCAGTTTATGTATTTTGATACTTTCTTTCTTTACAAAGACATTCTCTAAATTTACTAAGATAGTCTTTTAATATAAATTGATAACGTCAAAGTATAGAAAGCGTGTAACATTATTTACTTATTTTCTCTTCTTTATCTGTCCGTAATATGCATTCGGACCGTGTTTGCGGCTGAAGTGTTTCTCTACGAGAAGCGGATTCATGGTCGTTGAAGGATTTACGGAGAAACTGACAAAAGCCATCTTTGCGCACTGCTCGGCTACTACTGCGTGATAAACAGCCTCGTCAGGATCCTTTCCCCATGTGAACGGACCGTGATTTTTTACCAATACACCGGGCGTATGAACCGGGTTGATGTTGTCCTTTTTGAACTTGTTCACAATAACCACACCTGTGTTATATTCATACTCAGCCATCATGTCGGCAGTCATGTCGTCAGTACATGGTATGGCATCATGAAAATAATCGGCATGAGTGGTTCCGATATTCGGAATGTCTCTGCCTGCCTGTGCCCATGCAGTAGCGTATGTTGAATGCGTATGAACCACACCGCCTATCTCCGGAAAATTTCTATAAAGAACCAAATGAGTTGGCGTGTCAGAAGAAGGGTTAAGCTCGCCTTCCACAACTTTCCCTGTCGCAAGGTCAACAACAACCATGTCTGATGCCTTCATAATGTCATAACTAACTCCGGATGGTTTTATAACCACCAGTCCCTTTTCTCTGTCTATTCCCGACACATTACCCCACGTGAACAACACAAGGTTATGTTTAACAAGGTCAAGATTGGCCTTAAAAACTTTTTCTTTTAAGCTTTCAAGCATATATTTATGTATTTGTATTATATATTTTAAACTTAATATTCAATTAACTTATACTCAATTAATAAAGCAATAAAGTAAATATCTCTTATAAAAGAATATTGTAAAACACTTATGGAATGATAAAGTAAATATTTTATTTATGTCTTTCCATGATATATTATTAACCTTTCAAACTAAAATTCTGTTACAAAAACAATTGAATTACTGCTTCTGTCACATTACATATTAAGCATATAACATTACACAACTGCTTCATGCCAGTATCTCATATAGAATACTACAGTATTTATAAACAAATAACGCAGTATTTCTATAGGAATACTGTTATGTATAAACATGTATGATTGCTTTATAATTGAATAAACTTAATAAAATCACAGACTATTACACTAAACTTTCTTCAGGCCGACATACTTATCAGGATTGAACCGGTAAAGTGCTGCACCGCGTTTGGAGGTCTTCTTGTCTATCTTGTCCGTTTTTTCCACGAATCCAATCTGCTTCATTCGCTTGCGGAAATTGCGCTTGTCCATCTCGTGGCCTAGAATGGCTTCATAAACATGCTGAAGCTGGGTTAAGGTGAAAAGTTCAGGCAAAAGATTAAAGCTCAGCGGGTCTGTATTAATATGCCGTCTTAGCATTGCTATTGTGTCCTCAACCATTTGGTTATGGTCTGAATATAAGTCGGGCAGTTCGTTGAGCGGCACCCACTCAAGACCGTGATTGAAACGCAGCTCTGAATCATAGTCTTTGACATTGATAAGCGCGCAGTAGGCAATGGAGATAACACGCTCTCCGGGATCTCGGTCAATAGCGCCGTAAGCACCTACCTGCTTCATATAAAGATGTTCAAGACCAGTCAGTTGCATCAACACACGAGAGGCAGCCTGTTCAAGACTTTCATCGGGTTCTACAAATCCGCCGTAAAGAGACCATTGGCCACGTCCGGGATCCATCTTCCGGCGTCCGATAAGCAACTTCAAACAGCCCTCTTCAAATCCGAGAACTATACAGTCTACTGATACATACGCCTTTTGATGTTCACCATAAAAATTTGTCATCGAAATAATAATTTAATATATTTTTCTAAATAATCTTTCAGTCACGTTTGCTGATAAAAATTCGTGACTGAAAGATTGAACGTTCATTTACCAAAGTATTACATAAAGCAAAAGCGTTATGACGCCTATGCCTAATGAGCCGTAGGTATAACTCCGTGTCGTGCTGAAAAGATTAAGATTAACCGCAAGTGCCTTAGAATCTTTAACCTTGTCAGTGGCATTGCTGTAAAGCCATATTGCACA
Organism: uncultured Prevotella sp.; assembly: GCA_900314195.1. GTDB lineage: Bacteria > Bacteroidota > Bacteroidia > Bacteroidales > Bacteroidaceae > Prevotella. The sequence continues at coordinate 27,904 of OMUH01000126.1, read as the reverse complement.
CTGACCTACAAGAACTCCGAAGAAGAAGAATGCCTGAAAGCCGATGTCATTTAAATATGCTATGATATTATTATCTGGATCGGCACCCGGCATAAGTGCACCGGATATCGTCACTATTGCAGCGGCTATTATCATTATAATTCCAGCGCCGCCGAGTATCTTTGCCCAGCGGAGCATCATGCGGCAGTCGTCTTCTGACGGCAGCTCTGTACTTACATACTTGTTGTCCAAATAGGTGACAAGCACAAAGAACACAAGCAGTATTATGAATATGTATCCTGCACGAAGCTGGAACGGCATATCAGGAAGACATACCTTGAAGAGAACACCCATAGGTATGGTCAGTATTGCTGTCCAGATAGCTGCCTTTGAAGATGCACGCTTCCAAAGAAGACCAAGTCCGAACACTATGATGATTCCCGGATAAATGAAACCGGAATACTCTTGTATGTACTGGAAAGCCTGGTCCAAGCCGCCAAGCAGCGGCTTTACTGCTACAAGGGCTATTAGTGCTGCAACAACTGAAACAATTCGGCCTACATTGACAAGCTTGCGGTCGTTGGCATTCTTGTTGACATATTTCTTGTAAATGTCCATCGTGAACAATGTTGACGTTGAATTGAACATTGATGCAAGAGAGGATATAATGGCTGCTGTCAAAGCTGCAAAGCTCAAGCCTTTTATTCCGGTAGGAGTGAAATTTCTAATCAGCCAAGGATATGCATCGTCGGCCACATTAATCTTACCGGCAAGATGCATATTTGCAAAATACTGTGGATCCTGTGCTATATAATAAGCGCAGATGCCTGGAAGTACAACGATGAAAGGAATAAGTATTTTCAGGAAACCGGCAAAAATAAGTCCTTTCTTTGCCTCGTCAACGCTCTTCGCAGCCAGACCCTTCTGAATGATATACTGATTGAAGCCCCAGTAACCAAGATTGGTCAGCCAAACTCCGCCAACCACTGCTGCTATACCCGGTACGTTAGCAAATGCCTCCGGGTTATGGCTCTGCTGAATAACAAGGTGGAAATGTACATCGGTGGCATGAGCACCGGTCGTAAGATCTGTATATATCCTTCCAAGCGCGCCGAGAGGATTTACGCCCATGACATTGCCCATCTCTTTAAGTGCTACATAAGCTGTGATAAGGCCGCCGCCTACCAGGAAGGTTACCTGCATCACATCGGTCCATGCTACCGAGGCAAGACCTCCGTAAATGGAATAAACGCCGGCAACTATAAACAGCATAAGGATTATCAGCATTCTTATGCTTATCGTGAAACCGAGAATCTCAACCGACATGCCCTGCAATCCTAATATCTGCTCTATTGCTATTGCACCAAGCCATGCAACTGATGTGAGGTTAACAAAGACATATAGAAACAGCCACAAAATAGAAAAGGCTAATCCTACACCATCGTTATACCTCTCACGGAGAAACTGCGGAATGGTGAATATTTTTCTGTCGAGCATGACAGGAAGCAGGAACTTGCCAATGACGACAAGTGCAAGAGCTGCCATAACCTCATAAGCCGCTATCGCTATTCCGTCACGGAAGCCTGTTCCTGACATACCGATAAATTGCTCGGCTGAAATATTGGCCGCAATCAAAGAGGCACCTACTGCCCACCAGGTAAGAGTGTTTCCGGCGAGAAAATAATCATTGGCCGTTTTTTCCTTACCGTCTTTGTTTCTGCTTAAAAACAAGCCAAGCACTATAAGAAGGCAAATATAAATGATTAGGATTATGAAATCAATCGTTTCAAATCCTGAAGTTGCTAAAGCTTCACTTATTGTTTTCATTGTTCTTTATATACTTATGTTTACTATTTAATATATTCAACTATCTTAATTATATAATTCCCGGACAGCATTATTTACTAATAAAATAAATAAACCTAATAAACTCGCATAAATGCAATGACAAGATAAAACAAGGCATCGCTCTGTATTCTTGTAACTTACAAAGAATTTATTTTTTCATTTAAAAGTCCTGTAAATGTTTAGAAAAGTGTTTATATATTCTATTTATAAATAAAAGCAAATTACTTTACAGAGAACTTATAAACTAGATGCGAATAGTATTTCTGGCCCGGCTTCAAATAAGGATTTGAAATGTCCCATCCCTTTGTGCCTGCCGCAACCTTCGTCGGTGAGTCTGGGTATTTCTGACTTTCAAAACATACACTTACATGTTTTGGATATTTTATTCCATGCTTGCAAGGTATGCCGGTTCCCTGGAAGTTGCCTGTATAAACTTGCAGGCCAGGCTCGTTGGTAAACACTTCAAGAAATATTCCGGTTGAAGGAGAATATAAACTTGCTGCAACCTTTGTGTCATCACCCTTACCATTTGAATAAGTATTTAGGCACCAGTTGTGATCATAACCGGTGGCATTCTTTATCTGATCAAATGTTGTATCAGAAATTGTCTTTTCAATTGCGTGAGGAGAACGGAAATCCATAGGAGTGCCCGTAACATCCCTGATTTCTCCTGTCGGAATGTATTTTGCGTCTGAAGGAGTAAATTTGTCAGCATTTATATACATTACCTGATTAACTCCGGGCTTGGAAGGATCACCGTTAAGATTGAAATAAGAATGATTTGTCATGTTTATGACTGTCTCTTTATCCGTTGTCGCATTAAAGACGATATCCAGTGAGTTGTTACTCTTTACGGTATATGTGGCCGTAGCATAAACAGTGCCAGGAAATCCATTCTCGCCGTCTTTGGCCGTAATGGCAAAAGTAACACTTGAATCTGTCTTTGACTTGATGTCATAAACTTGATTAAGCCATCCTGTATTGCCGCCGCCATGCAGGCAGTTGCCATTATCATTGGCACGCAAAGCATATTTCTTGCCTGAGACTGTTATCTGCGCGTCTTTTATTCTGTTTGCGTAACGTCCGACAGAAGAGCCGAAATCTGAAGGCGTATTCAAGGTATCTGCATACTGATTAATGTTGTCATAGCCAAGAACAACATCAGTCAGTTTTTTGTTCTTGTCTGGAACACTGATAGAAACAACACGACCGCCGTAGTTTGTCAGGCACACTTCCATTCCGGAAGCATTTTTAATGGTAATAAGTTCTGTCTTCTTACCATTAACTGTTGAATCAAAATCAGCAGGATTCAAGCCGGAAGATGTAAGGCCTTCAGAGGCATTGGATGAACATGCATTGAAAGCCAGCAAGGATAGTCCAAAAGCTGCCGACGAAAAAAATAAGTTTTTAAATTTCGTATTCATTACTGATGATTGTTAGGTAAAAATTATTTTGGTGTAAATTTAGCACTTTTTCTTTAATCAAAGATATTTTCCAAGTATTTTTTTTAATCCGTGTGTGCTTTTAACACTTTAATGCATTTCTATTGCTGAATATTGCACAATTACAACAAAAACAGAACGTGAAATAATAGAATAACCAGTATCTGTCCTACTACGACAATCCTGCCTGATAAAAACAGAACAGACAAAGACCAAATACTATAATCAAAAAGCATATAGCTGGACGATTGCGAATAATCATAAAAACAAAATGCGACTACCATGAAGTGATAGCCGCATTTTATCCTTTATTCAAGTAAAATGCGTAAGTTGTTATTTACATTTTACTTAACCTTATTTTTTTCCAATATTTTATCGAAATTTTTATTCTGTAAATTTAGAACAATTATTGAAAAGCCAACACAGGATGAATGTTAAGAAGCTTTCTCCGGACAGTTTGCAAGGCACACCACTTATAATAACCATTCTAAATAGAATAGAATTGTACTATGATGTTACAAAGAAACTGCCATTTGTGTTTTTGTCGAATCAGCAAACTTTATGAGCACCCTGACTAATGACAACCGGGATGATTACTGGTTCATGACCATACTTGTCCTTGAATTTGGCAGTAACGTCAGCAATGAACTTATCATAAAGCTCATCCTTTACGAGATTTATGGTGCATCCGCCGAAGCCGCCGCCCATGATACGCGAGCCAGTAACACCATCTTCTTTCGCCACATCGTTCAGGAAATCAAGTTCCTCGCAGCTAACTTCATATTCCTTGCTCAGACCATAGTGAGTTTCATACATCTTCTTTCCAACCGTTTCATAATCACCTTTCTGAAGTGCGTCGCTGACAGCCAGAACACGGTCTTTCTCACCAAGCACAAAATGTGCTCTTGTATAATCTTCCTCACTCACTTCATTCTTTACAGCCTCCAGTTCTTCCCATGAGGCATCGCGCAGAGTTTCAAATTTCTTGTCTGCGAAATGTTTTCCAAGAGCTTTGACAACATTCTCACAAGAGTGACGGCGATCATTATAAGGTGAGCCTTTCAGTTCATGCTTAACCTTAGAGTTAACAAGTACAAGCTTATAGCCGTCAGGATTGAACGGGAAATATTCAAACTCCCTGCTGCGGCAGTCAAGACGCATCAGCTTACCTTCCTGACCGAAAACAGACGCGAACTGATCCATGATACCGCAATTTACGCCTATATATTTATGTTCTGTAGCTTGTCCGGCAAGAGCCATATCCCATTTGGAAACTTTGTTATCGCCAAAGAGATCGTTCAATGCAAATGCGAAACAGCTCTCCAATGCTGCCGACGAGCTCATTCCGGCCCCAAGAGGAACGTCACCGTAGAAAGCCGCATTGAACCCTTTCACAGGAACACCGAAGCCCTGCATTTCCTTTACGATACCATATATATACCGTGCCCATGTAGCCTTCGGACCTTTAGGGTCATCAACCTTAAACTCTACCCTGTCCTTCAGGTCTATAGAATAAAGAATAACCGTATCCAGTCCGTTAGGACGCACCTCAGCCATTATGCCTTTGTCAACGGCACCCGGAAACACAAATCCTCCGTTATAGTCTGTATGCTCACCAATAAGGTTTATACGTCCCGGAGCCATGTATATGTTACCGGTTTTTCCATCAAAATGCTTAATAAAGCGACTTCTAACTATTTCTGTATCCATAATTATTGAATTTTAAATATTTAATTGAAAAAGAATTAAAAAAGGCATATTCCAATTTACAGCCTGCGAAGGTTTGCAAATTAAGAATATGCCTGAAAAAAGTTATTTTATTTATCTGATAATCCTATCTTGGAGCCAAAGTTACAGAACCACAGTATGTAAGCATAGAAGACAAACAAACAGCATGAAGCAATAACTACAGATGTAGCATCGACCAGCTTACCCAGCAGCGGCATAAGAATGGCAGCGCCAATGACACCGGTATTGATAACACCTGTTGCAGCCTTTGTATGCGGGCCGAGTTCCTGCAAGCCAAGATTAAAGATAAGAGGCCACATCACAGAATGGAACAAACCAGCTGCAATCATAGCATAAATACCAGCATATCCGGGGAGAATAACACTAAGCAAAATGCATAAAGCACCGAGAACAAGGCAAGAAGAAAGCAGCTTGCGAGGCTCAAACTTAGCCAAAATGCCGGCACCGACAAAACGCCCTACCATCATACCTCCCCAATAGAAGGCAAGATAGCTTGTTGCTATTGACGTGTAATCAACATTTTCACCAAGCAAATCGCGGAACTTATAAGGCAACATAGACGGAACGCCGATTTCTACGCCCATATACATAAATATGCCTAATGCGCCAAGCCACACATGCGGATACTTAAACACCGAGCTCTTATATTGATGAGCTTTGCCGGCTTCCTCAGCCTGTTCACCTTCGTCAATCTTCGGCAGTTTAAGGAATACAAGCGTAATGCATATCAGCAACGTAAAAATGCCGAGTCCGGCAAACGGACCAGGAACGGCCTCCGGCTTCGGTGCCTGCCCGCGTATTATTACATAGGTAATAAACAAAGGAGCCAGCGTAGTGGCAACGGAATTCAATGCCTGACTCAGCGTCATGCGGAAAGCGCCTTTCTCAGGAGAACCGAGCACCATAACGTAAGGGTTGGCAACATTCTGCAACATAACAACGCCGCAAGCCACAAGGCACATGCTTGAGAGGAACACTGAATATACTGTTGCCTGGTCAGCATTAATGCCAATAATATAATTCAGTCCGGCAGCATTGATGATAAACCCGATGCCGGCAACTAAAAGTCCGAGAATAAGAGTTGCCTTGTAACCGATTTTACTCATCAGCATTGCAAACGGAATGCTCAACAGATAAGCGCCGTAGAAAGCCGTATTAACATACTGTCCCTGTTGTGCCGTAAGATTAAAGGCCTTTGAACAGAATGTTATCATGGAGTTGTTCATTGTAGTGATAAATCCTATAAGGAAACACACAATAAAGACAACAATCAGCGCAAAAGTATAATTCGGACGCTGGGCAGTGCCCTCGTTCTCTTTTAAATTTACTTCGTTCATGATTTTATATTATGGGAAAAATTAAGGATATGATATATCCGCAAAATCAATATCAATATTCAACGCCAAATTTGTAAATGGTCTTCTGATGATATTGCTCGCCCTGCTTCAACACGCAAGACGGGAAATACGGGCGGTTAGGAGAATCAGGGAAATGCTCAGCCTCAAAGCATACACCGGAGCGGCGCGGGAATGTGGCACCTTTCTGTCCTTTAGGACCATCTGTGAAATTGTCTGTATACATCTGCACACCAGGCTCCGTAGTATAAACCTCAAGCGTACGTCCGCTTACAGGCTCTTTTATCTTTGCCGCAAAAGCCATCTCACCCGGCTCATGCTTGTTTATAACAAAACAATGGTCATATCCTGACCCGTTTTTAATCTGTTCATCATCGGCATTGATATCCTGCCCTATCGGCTTAGCCTTTCTGAAATCAAACGGCGTGCCTTCTACTTTCAGTATCTCACCTGTCGGAATGCTTGTCTCATCAATAGGAATAAAGAAATCGGCATTCACCTGACATTCTACATTGTCGACCGTTGCCGTAGGATTGCCTATTCCTGCAAGGGAGAAGAAAGCATGGTTTGTCATGTTGATAATCGTACGCTTATTGGTCGTAGCGAGATAATCAATCATCAGCTCATCATCATCGGTAAATGTGTATTCGACGTTTACTTTCACCTCACCGGTATATCCCTCTTCGCCGTAGGGACTCACATAGTTAAGCGCCAGTCTCTGCTGACTCATCTGATGCGCTTCCCACACCCGCGAATTCCAGCCGTGGTTGCCTCCGTGCAAATGATTGACACCGTTATTCACAGCCAGCTGATACTCCTTTCCATGAAGAGTAAACTTGCCTTTGGCAATACGGTTGCCGAACCTTCCGATAAGCACCGACTTGTAAGGTGCAGCCGGATCCATGGCATCATTAATGTTGTCATGTCCCTGGATGACATCAGCAAGTTTACCGTTTTTGTCAGGAACCATAACCGAGACTATAGCACCGCCATAATTAGTTATGGCAACAGCGTGTCCTTTAGAATTCACAAGAATAAAAAGATCGGTTTTCTTGCCGTTGACAGTGGTCTGAAAATTCTCGCTTTTCAAACCACAGATTTTTTCTGCTTCTTTTTTATCCATTATATAGTATATTTAAGTTTTTAGATCGCATACATTTTTTATGTAAGAAATAAAAATCCCCTTACATAGAATAAAGTTTTTAGATCGCAACAATGCAAAGTAACAAAAAAGAAACGAAAGCAACAAAATATTTATTGCTTATTTTTTAAAAGATTTTCCAAGAGCGGGAGAAAAATAAAAAAAGCACATGAATAAGCGCCATATAACTTTTTCATGTACTTTTCATATCATAAAATTCTGAAAAAATCAATGTTTTTCAGAAAACCAAGTATGCTCAGCATCAAAATTAATTATATATTTCTGCCCGTCACGTCCGTTTCTGGCCTTGCTGATTGTGATTTCCGCCGTTCCTTCAGTAGTAACCGATGCATTTTCACCATAATATTTTCCGCCTTCCACTCTTTCCGGCCTGTAAAGCAATGCACAGTTGTCACATGCTTCAAGAATCTGCCCTGACCCTCGCAGATATGATACATCTGGGCGTTCTCCGGAATGATTTCGCGACAGTTGACTGATAAGGATAATCCAAATGCCAAGTTGCTTGGCCAGATTCTTCAGCCTTCTGACCACTCCTCCGAGGAAAGCTTCCTCAGTCATTCCCGCCGGTCTGTTAGTCTGCGACAATATCTGCAGATAATCGATGATGACACCATGCACATGCTCTTTCCGTGCCATCCTCTGTATAGACATATAAAGCGTGTCCGTGCTGATAGTAGCCCTTTCATCAAAGAATACAGGCAGTTCGCTAGTCTCAAGCCGTGCCTTGTCAAAGCTCGTCTTTTCCTTTCCTTTCAACTGTCCATAAAGAAGCTTGCTTGCCGGCACATCACAGACATGTGACAGCATACGTGCCGCGAGCTCCACCTTGCTCATCTCTAACGAATAATAAGCCACCGATGCACCGTTTTTCGCACAGTTGAACGCAATCGTCGATGCCAGACAGCTCTTTCCGTGCCCGCTGTAGGCAGCAATAACAGTCAATGCTTCCGGGCGCAGGAAGGCCCTGCTGTCAAAACACGCAATCCCGCACGAGTCGAACTGCACTCCTCCATTCTTATTCTCATCAATAACATCAGAGAGTACCGACAGCGCACCGTCAAATGCCATTACCGTTCCCTCTCCCCCGCTAATGTCATTTATCGAGTTACTCAAATCATTAAGAGTCTCGTCAATGGGCACACTGAGCGAAGAGCCAACAACCTCCAGTTTTCTGGCTATCAAGAACAGCTTTCTGCGTCTGGCCAACTCCGTCAGATACAGACATTTCTCCCGGAGTCCGGCAGTTATGTATCCATGCGTCAGATCCAGAAAATCACTCAACGGAAAAGCCTTTCCCTCAGTCCTCTCTATATATGGCGGAATAGTGAGCATGTCAGCCTCCTCGCCCATTGCCTGAAGTGAGCAGATAGCACGGAAAACCATTCTCAGATGATAATCCGTGAAACAATCTTCTGTCAGTATATCCGAATTCTCACCGTAAGCACGGTCATTTTGCAGCAGCGTTCCTATGACCATCCGCTCACATGCCGCATCACTGACCGGCACTAATGAATCCGCTTCAGCAGCTATCTTATTTTTCTTTGCCATCAGCGAAATCAATCAGGATTTTTTATTTCCATTATCTGTGCGTCCTCAAGCTCTGTAACACCGAAATGATTTAAAAATGACTTATACACATAGCCTATGACATCAGTTATTTCATTAAGATGCAAATCAACATATTGCTTCAGCTCCGTCATCTTGCGTATGGAAGAACTGTAATTGTCATTTGTAATATGCGCAGACAATCGCAAAGCCTTTGATTCCGTAAATTTGAAATGCTTTTTCAGCAAATGTGCGAAATTGTCCTGATAGCCAGCCACGACATCAAGCAGCTGCTTGTCCATATCACTCTGTATAACAGTTATTTTGAAAAAAAGCGTAGGCGGATATTCTGACTTTTTCTGACCACGCTCATATTCCGGAGTGTAATCAAAATAACAGTCGCAGAACCCGTCATCACACGTTTCTTTCAATTCCTTCTTGGCCGGTTTCAGCACACGTTTCTCAAAATCATAATAGCTCGGATATTTATGCTCAAGACGCAGTGACTTTCTCAGCTCAAGCATATTAAGCCTGCACCACCCTTGTTTTTTCCATGCCTCCAATATCATATATATACGCTGTGTATATTTATTGTGCGCATTGAACACAACCTCCTTACCTATGGAGTGGTAACCAAACTTCAGCGAAATAAGCCTGTCGGCAATATCCGGCGAGATTTTTATTACCGCATACTTGTTATATTTCACCTTCTCCATGAGATAAACATCACAAAGGTTAGTCGACTTTATCCAATTGCGGGTATTATCCTTACCCTTAGTCACTATCTCAACCGGAATATGTCCAAGGTCCTTAAGGCTTGCCTCAAGAGTTGAATAATTGCTGTCGGCCACGCCAAGGTCTTTATAATAAAGCTGAATGGGAATCTTGCCGTCATCATCAAAATCTTCAGAAGAAAATAAATCCCTGTTCGGATTGCTCATTTTCTCATGAATCTTATACTGTAGTTTCTCTATAAGAGAAACAAGAACCTTAATCTGCGTTTTTGAAAAGTCATGCCGCATGGACGTTACAGCCAATGGCTGTATCAGCCATGTCTCATCCTTTATAGGTATAAGGTCAGTCGGTATAGTGCGTTTGAGCACTTTTTTTGATTTTGCCATTAATTTTCCCTTTAACAATAATAACAAGTGTACAAATATAAAACGAAAAATCAAAATACGCAAACAAAACAAATCAAAAATAATTTATGGACAAAATAAGAGGATTCAATCTTCCAAAAACAATCCTATAAAAAAGTCCACGCTAAATACAGCGCGCAAAAAACAAACCTATAGAAAAGTCCATAAAATCAAATAACAATATGTAAATCAGCATATTAAACGCAATAACAATGAAAAGGGCAAATTATATGAACCCTATAAAAATGTCATAAAAGCCTATAATAAAGTCCGCAAAAAACTATATAACAGTCCATGAACTCCTATAAAAGTGTCAGCAAGAAGCTATAAAATTGTCCATATAAAAACACGTAAGTAATTGAATATCAAGAAATAATTTTGGCCTAATAATGATAATACAAATGATTTACATAATTAATCTATAACTGACCGTTTTTAATTTTTTCTTAGAATAAAGCTATATTTACTCAAAGAACTAGCGTATTTACAGGCTATATCAGCTTGAATACCGGCTCTCTTATGCAGGATAAACATTATAAAATAAGTCGTAAAATGTTGATATACAGCAAATTCATGTATATTCGTCTTTTTTATGGACAAAATAAGAGGATTTGAACGTTTTTCTTAGCAGCAATATTTTTTGTGGCCGTTCTGCGTTTCATGTTTGCCGGTTCATTGGATAATTTGGATAAGAATCGGGTTATTTTTTGTAAAAAAATCATTTTATCCTATAAAAGTGTCCATATAAATGGCTTCACATTTTAAAACGTGAAACTGAAACCTATAATTTTGTCTATATATTTTTATAAACCTTTGATTTACTAACATTTGTCCGTATTTGTTGTACTGATTAAAACCCTATAAAACTGTCTGTAAAATTATCAAAAGTGTGTGATGGAGTGGCAAACCCTATAAAACTGTCCTGATATGAATTAAAATATGTTTGTTTATGTTTTTGCAGATTATATAATCAACCTTACATAATGTGCTTTTGCGAACAACCAGCATGCAATGCAAAATGAATCCTATGAAATTGTCCACAGTATTCTTGTAGGAATACTGTGGTATTCCAGCAAAAGTATTGCAGTACTCCTATAGAAATACTGCAACAAACGGGTATATGATAACGAAATATCTGTTTGTTACAGTATCTCTTTGGGAAATCTTCCGCAAAGTATCGGAGAACCTATAAAACTGTCCATAATATATAGACAGCAGATATAAGCAGACTTTGTCATAGTCTGAAACGTTTTTTGTGTGTTCCTTTTTTTTGAAATGCAGGTGCATAATAGCTGAGGTTAAAGAATCAGATAACCAAAAAACTGTAAAAAGTTTGCTTTAATTGTTTTAAAGCGTTATTTTTGCAAAATAAATTAATTAATTATTAATTATAATCTTGTTACTGGGTTGTGTTATTACATATAATTCAGTCAAGTTATCCACAACAATCTAAAGTTTGTTTTTACAATGAAACATTTCAAGTTAGTGGACAATATTTTCGGTTGGGTGGCATTTGTCATAGCCGCTTTTGTTTATTGTTCCACTATTGAGCCGACAGCCAGCTTTTGGGACTGTCCGGAGTTTATCGCAACGGGTTACAAGCTAGAGGTCGGTCATCCGCCCGGGGCACCTTTTTTCGCTTTGACGGCAAATTTGTTTTCACATTTTGCATCAAGTCCTTCGGATGTAGCGAGAATGGTAAACACGATGAGTGCCCTGCTGTCAGCAACATGTATCATGTTTCTGTTCTGGACAATTTCTCATCTTGCTCGCCGGCTGCTTGTTGATGATATAAAAGACATAACACTGTCAAAGGCAATAGCAATAGAGGCATCAGCCATGACGGGCGCACTGATATATACATTCAGCGACACGTTTTGGTTCTCAGCCGTTGAGGGAGAGGTTTACGCATATTCTTCGGCATTTACGGCAGTAGTGTTCTGGCTCATTCTGAAATGGGAAGACCATGCTGACGAGCCTCACAGCGACCGCTGGCTGGTATTAATAATGTATATGACAGGATTGAGCATAGGCGTACACTTGCTCAACTTGCTGTGCATACCGGCCATAGTGCTAGTTTTCTATTTCCGCAAGTTCCCGAAGGCCGGCGTGAAAGGCTCAATATTGGCCTTGCTGGTATCGTTCGTACTTGTAGCAGCGGTGCTCTATGGAGTTGTTCCTGGCATAATCACCGTTGGTGGATGGTTCGAGCTGTTCTTCGTAAACGTTCTGCACTGTCCTTTCAATACAGGTGAGATTGTATACATCATATTGCTTGTGGCAAGTGTGATATGGGCAATATATGAGACATACGAGGACAAGAACTTCAAGCGCGAGAACATAGCGTTTATCATAGCCTTTGCCATGCTTGGCGTGCCTTTCTACGGTTATGGCTGGACGGCAGTAGGCTGCGGTGTGGTTGTAATCGCCGTTCTGTGGTTTCTGCTTAACGGGAAGCGCAAGGCGAAAGGAAGCAAGCAGGCTGCTCAGCCGTTTGTGTCAGCCCGTCTGAAGAACACCGTTCTGCTGTGCATGCTGATGCTCATGATAGGCTATTCGAGCTATGCGCTTATCGTAATCCGGTCAACAGCCAATCCGCCGATGGATCAGAACTCGCCGGAGGATATTTTCACGTTAGGCTCTTATCTGAGCCGCGACCAGTATGGCGACCGTCCGCTTTTCTACGGACAGGCATACACCTCTCAGGTTAAGCTTGAGCAGGAAGGAAATATCTGCAAGCCAGTGATGAGCGAAGGCGCACCTATTTACCAGCGTAAAGAGAAGGCAAAGGCAAATGAGCCGGATTCTTACTTCATCGTCAGCCACAAGAATAAATATGTGTACGCGCAGAACATGTTCTTCCCGCGTATGTATGACTCATCACATGCGTCAGATTATGAAGGATGGATGGGCGGAAACATAGACGGCAAGGAAGTCGACTATGACCGCTGTGGCGAAATGATGAAGGTGAAGGTTCCGTCACAGGCTGAGAACCTCAGGTTCTTCTTCAGCTATCAGTGCAACTTTATGTATTGGCGCTATTTCATGTGGAACTTTGCAGGCCGGCAGAACGACTTGCAGGGCAACGGCGAGCCTGAGCACGGCAACTGGCTGACTGGCTTCAAGTGGTTTGACAACTGGCGTCTTGGCGATCAGGACAACCTGCCTGATGATTTGAAGACAAACAAGGGCCATAACGTGTTCTACTGTCTGCCTTTGCTTCTCGGCATACTGGGCATCATCTGCCAGCTCTGTTTCCACGATGTGAGAAAAGACGAGCAGCGCGGTCCAAAGCAGTTCTGGGTGGTAGGCTTCCTCTTCTTCATGACCGGCTTAGCCATTGTGATATACCTTAACCAGACGCCGTCACAGCCACGTGAGCGTGATTATGCTTACGCCGGTTCGTTCTATGCTTATGCTATATGGTGCGGACTGGGAGTATTGGGCATTCTCGACATCATAAAGCGTTTCACGAAAAAAAGCAATACAGTTATTACGGCCGTTGTTTCAGTATTGTCGCTTCTCGTGCCAATACAGATGGCCTCTCAGACATGGGATGACCATGACCGCAGCAACAGATACACTTGCCGTGATTTCGGCCAGAACTATCTGATGTCAATGCAGGAAAAGTCGCACCCGATTATATTTACAAACGGTGATAACGACACTTTCCCGTTGTGGTATAACCAGGAAGTGGAAGGCGTAGGCACGGATGCCAGGGTTTGCAACCTGTCTTACTTGCAGACCGACTGGTATATAGACCAGATGAAGCGTCCGGCATACGATTCACCGTCAGTACCTATCAGCTGGCCGCGACTTGACTATTGCTCGGGCACAAATGAGTATGTAGAGATTCATCCGGAGTTGAAGCAGCAGGTGCTCGATTTCTATAAGCAGCATCCTGAGACAGCGCGCGCGCAGTTTGGCAAAGATCCGTTTGAGTTGAAAAACATACTTAAATACTGGGCACGCTCAAAGGATGCCGACTATCATGTCATTCCTACCGACACGCTTTACATGACCATAGACAAGAATGCAGTGAGGAAGAGCGGTATGCTGATGGCATCAGATACCATTCCTGACAAGATGGTTATATCTCTGAAAGGAAAGAGCATTCTTGGAAAGAGTGATTTGATGATGCTCGAAATGATTGCCCAGTGCAACTGGACAAGACCAATTTACGTAGCAATAACAGTAGGCTCGGAAAATTACATGAACCTTGGCGACAACTTTGTACAGGAGGGTCTTGCCAACCGCATCACTCCGTTCCTTACCAATCTGCCGTGGCGGCGTGACTTTGATACCGAAAAGACATATTATAATGTCATGCACCGGTTCAAGTTCGGCAATCTGAAACATAAGGGACTGTATATAGACGAGACCACTGGTCGCATGTGCTACACTCACCGCCGTTTGCTCGGCGAGCTTGCCAACAGACTCATTGACGAGAAGAAAAATCAGAAGGCTCTCAATGTCCTGAAGAAGGCTGAGACAGAGATACCGGAATATAACGTAAGGTTAAGCTATATGAGCGGTGCTCTGGAGCTGGGTACAGCCTATGCACGTTTGGGAATGAAGGCAAAGGCAAAGTATTACCTTGACGCATGCTTCAAGAATGCATCTCAGTACATGCGCTATTACCTTAGCCTTGACAACAGATGGTTCGGTCTTGAGCAGCGTGACGCTTTCAGTCAGCTGTTGATAATGAATCAGATAGTCAGTGCCGCAACGACCTATAAAGTGCCGGGCGTGAATAAATACGTACAAGACACTAAGGTGTTCTATTCACGTTATCAGGAAAGAGGCGGTCAGATGCCGATAATGGACAATGATTCTGAAAATTAATTATCATCAAGATGATAATGAGTGAGGAAGCAACAGC
The DNA here is from genome assembly GCA_900314195.1 of uncultured Prevotella sp. Classification (GTDB taxonomy): domain Bacteria; phylum Bacteroidota; class Bacteroidia; order Bacteroidales; family Bacteroidaceae; genus Prevotella. The sequence continues at coordinate 12,803 of OMUH01000126.1, read as the reverse complement.
ATCATTGCGGGCTTTCCGGAAACTATAAATTCTTACGGGGTGAGCTCAGTGTTCACCCCGTTTATTTTTTTATAAAAAACAGATAAGCTATGTTCATAGAGCAACCGGCAAAATGGCTTCGTTGGTTATATCCAAAGGCTATATGGCGAATGGACAAAAAAGACCATTCTGTTTATCTCACGTTTGACGATGGTCCAATTCCGGAGTCAACGCCGTTTATCCTTGACACGCTGAAGAAATATAATGTCAAGGCAACTTTTTTCATGGTGGGCGAGAATGTCCTGCGCTATCATGACCTCTACAACCGTATAGTGGCAGAAGGGCATCAGGTAGGCAATCATACATTCAACCACATAGGGTCATTAAGGCACATGGCTATTACCTATGCTGCCAACACCTATAAGGCCAATGAGCTCATCCACGCGCACCTCTTCCGGCCTCCCCACGGCTGGATGAAGCCGACGGTATACTGGTGGATGAACAGATATTATAAGATAATAATGTGGGATCTTGTAACACGTGACTACTCAAAATGGATGACGGCAGATGACATATACCGGAACGTGAAGCGCTACGCACGCAACGGTAGCATCATAACGTTTCATGACTCGCTGAAAAGCATAAACAAGCTTCATTATGCCCTGCCGAAATCTATAGAGTGGCTGATAAATCACGGTTATAAGTTCAAAACGTTTAAGTAGAATATTCCTTGATTGAAAATTAATGTGCAATGACGACAGTTTACATTTCGATAAAAGTGCTTTGACGGGTGCGTTAAAGTCAAAGGCCTTCGAGCTTGGCTTTTCGGCCTGCGGGGTGGCGAAGGCCGGTCCGGTAGATGCGGCAACGGCTAATCACATAAGGCGGTGGCTTGCCGAAGGCGGTAATGCCGGAATGGATTATATGAGCAACAACCTTGACAAGCGCCTTGACCCGCGTCTGCTCATGACGGATGTGAAGTCGATAGTGTCATTCGCCCTTAACTACACGCCCGGCAAGACGATGCCTGAAGGCGAGTTCCAGTTTGCTGCTTATGCCCTCGGGAAAGATTATCACGACATAATGAAGGAGAAGCTGCGCGAGCTGGCCGGTGCGTTTGATTTTCAAGACGAGCTGCACGCAGCGTCAGAAGGGGGGCGCCGGTGCAGGATTTTTGTTGATTCGGCGCCGGTTCTTGAACGTTACTGGGCTCAGCGTGCCGGTATCGGGTGGATAGGGCATAATCATCAGCTCATTGTGCCCGGTGCTGGAAGCATGTTCTTTCTCGGAGAACTATTCGTTAATGTAGAACTTGAATATGACGAGCCCGTTAAAGACAGATGCGGATGTTGCCACAGGTGTGTTGATGCCTGTCCTACGGGCGCGCTGGAACAAGGCAAGGAGATAGACGCGTCAAAATGTCTCAGCTATCAGCTGATAGAAAACAGAGACGAGCTCTCAGAGGATGCCAAAGAGAAGATGGGCGACACTATATATGGCTGCGACAGATGTCAGAAGGCGTGTCCGTGGAACCGGCTCGCCAAGCCCAACACCATTCCGGAGCTTCAGCCTAAGGAAGAGCTGCTCAGCATGACAAAGACAAAATGGGAGCATCTTACAGTTGAAGAATACAGAAGACTGTTTAAGGGAAGTGCTGTGAAAAGAGTAAAATATGACGGGCTCATGAGGAATATACGCGGGGCAGAAGAAAACAATAAGTAAATATGGAAATAATATAGGAAGATTTTAGATGTTATTGAACAAAGTTTTTGCTATCTTTGCTTAATATATGGAATTTGAAATTACGTCGCAATATAAGCCTACGGGCGATCAGCCTGAGGCTATTGCAAAATTGACAGAGGGAATAGAAAACGGCGACCCTGCTCAGGTGCTGCTGGGTGTAACCGGTTCAGGAAAGACGTTCACCGTGGCAAATGTAATTGCCGCTGTCGGCAAGCCCACCCTTGTGCTGTCGCACAACAAAACGCTGGCTGCACAGCTTTATGAGGAAATGAAGGGATTCTTTCCGCATAATGCCGTTGAATATTATGTGTCTTATTATGATTATTATCAGCCGGAGGCCTATTTGCCGACTACTGACACATATATAGAAAAGGACCTGGCCATTAACGAGGAGATAGACAAGCTGCGGCTCGGAGCTGTGTCGGCTCTTCTTTCCGGCCGGAAGGACGTTATTGTAGTTTCGTCGGTATCGTGTATTTACGGTATGGGCGGACCAGTGGCATTGCAGGAGAATGTAATCAAGCTGAAGGCAGGCGAAAAGATTGACAGGAATGAGTTCTTGAGAAAGCTTGTCGGCGCGCTGTATGTCAGGAATGACCTTGATCCGAAACGCGGAAACTTCCGGGTGAAGGGTGAGACGGTTGACATTTTCATGGCCTATTCTGACAATGTGCTGCGGGTCGTGTGGTGGGATGACGAGATAGACACTATTGAAGAGGTTGATTCTGTCTCGTTCCATCGCATAGAGTCGTTCAGCCAGTATGAGATTTATCCGGCCAATCTGTTTGTGACGAGCAAACAGCAGCAGGACAATGCCATTAGAATGATACAGGATGACCTTGTAAAACAGGTTGACTATTTTGAGGGTATAGGAGATCATATCAAGGCTCAGCGCATAAAAGAAAGGGTAGAGTATGATATTGAGATGATAAAGGAATTGGGCTACTGCTCGGGCATAGAAAATTACAGCCGCTATTTTGACGGCCGACAGGCCGGAGAACGGCCGTATTGCCTTCTTGATTTTTTTCCGAAAGACTATCTTATGGTTATTGACGAGAGCCATGTCACTGTTCCGCAAATAAATGCAATGTACGGCGGCGACAGGGCGAGAAAGCAGAACCTAGTGGAATATGGTTTCAGGCTTCCGGCAGCCTTTGACAACCGGCCACTGAAGTTCCAGGAATTTCACGACATGCTCAATCAAGTTATTTATGTCAGCGCCACGCCGGCCGATTATGAGCTGAATGAAGCGGGAGGCGTAGTCGTTGAGCAGCTCATACGTCCAACCGGCCTTCTTGACCCGGAGATAGAGGTAAGGCCTACGGAAAATCAGATTGATGACCTCGTTGATGAGATTATAACGCGTTCGGCAAAGAATGAGCGTGTGCTTGTCACTACGCTTACAAAGAGAATGGCCGAGGAGCTTACGGAATACCTGCTCAGTCATGAAATAAAGGCGGCATATATTCACAGTGATGTTGCCACGCTTGACCGTGTTCAGATAATGAAAGACTTGCGCTCTGGTGTTTATGATGTTCTTGTAGGCGTAAATCTTCTTCGTGAAGGCCTTGACCTGCCTGAGGTGTCGCTTGTCGCCATTCTTGACGCAGACAAGGAAGGTTTCCTGCGCAGTCACAGAAGTCTGACGCAGACGGCGGGACGTGCGGCACGCAATGTAGACGGAAAGGTAATAATGTATGCTGATGTCATCACTGAAAGCATGCAGAAAACTATTGATGAGACTAATCGCCGCAGGTTTATACAGATGCGGTATAACGAAGAGCATCATATCACGCCGACTCCAATCAAAAAGGCAATTAAAGACGAGCTGCCTGTTGGAGGCAGCAAGAAAGCTGAAGGCAAGGGCGGAAGTCATGTTCAGATAAATATGCCTGTTGTGCCGAAGCCTTATGTAGAGCCCGACAGCGAGATGGCTGTGGCTGCCGATCCTATCATTGCCGATATGACTGATGAAGAGCTGCGGCGGAGCATTGAGCATACGAAACAACTTATGGAAGAGGCCGCCAAGAGACTTGATTTTCTCCAGGCCGCACAATATCGTGATGAGATATTGAAAATGGAAAAGAAACTGTCGTGAACAAAACTATATGGTAATTCTTTACAGCAAGATGATGTATGCTTATCTATGACAGGCTGGTGCCGTTGTTGTTGGGTGGCAAAGCGAAAATTTAAAACGTGAGTTTTTTTTGCAGTAAGCAAATTAAGCATTATCTTTGCATGTTGAACATAAAAATGTATTTGCTAATCTGACAGATACAATTTATTTGAATATTTATACGATATGCCAAAAATATCACAGCGTGGCATGGATATGCCGCAGTCTCCAATAAGAAAATTAGCACCGCTGGCCGCAGCTGCAAAAAGCAGGGGCGTGAAGGTGTATCATCTGAACATCGGACAGCCGGATCTGCCAACACCGCAGTGCGGGCTTGACGCATTGAAGAAAATAGACAGAAAGGTTTTGGAGTATTCACCGTCGCAGGGCTATCTCAGCTACAGGCAGAAGCTGACGGAATATTATAAGAAATACGACATCGACGTTACGGCAGATGACATTATCATAACATCCGGCGGCAGTGAGGCTGTGCTCTTCTCATTTCTTGCTTGCTTGAATCCCGGTGATGAGATTATTGTGCCGGAGCCTGCTTATGCCAATTACATGGCATTTGCCATTGCGGCGGGCGCTAAGATACGCACTATTGCCACAAGTATTGAAGAGGGCTTTGCACTGCCGAAAGTTGAGAAATTCGAGGAGCTTATCAATGAGCATACGCATGCTATTATGATATGCAACCCAAATAACCCGACAGGCTATCTTTATACGCGCCGTGAGATGAACCAGATACGTGATCTCGTCAAGAAATATGATCTTTATCTTTTCTCTGATGAGGTGTACAGGGAATACATATATACCGGCAGTCCTTATATCAGTGCGATGCACTTAAAGGGCATTGAAGATAATGTTGTTCTTATTGATTCTGTATCAAAACGTTACAGTGAATGCGGAATACGTATCGGCGCTTTGATAACAAAGAATGCCGAGATTAGAAAGGCTGTAATGAAATTCTGTCAGGCGAGGTTGTCGCCGCCGTTGATAGGGCAGATAGTGGCAGAGGCCTCGCTGAATGCGCCGGAAGAGTATTACCGGAATGTGTATGATGAATATGTAGAGAGGCGTAAGTGCTTGATAGACGGGCTGAACAGAATACCAGGTGTGTATACACCGATACCTATGGGTGCTTTCTACACTGTTGCTAAATTGCCTGTTGATGACGCTGAGAAGTTTTGCCGGTGGTGCCTGGAGTCGTTCAACTATGAAGGTGAGACGGTTATGATGGCTCCTGCCGCCGGATTCTATACAACACCGGGTGCCGGAGTTAATCAGGTCAGGGTGGCTTATGTGCTGAAAAAAGAAGATCTGAAAAGGGCTCTGTTTGTATTGTCAAAAGCTTTGGAAGCTTATCCGGGCAGAGTGAAAGCAGATGATTAATTTTTTTCAGAACGTTCGTTCTTGAAAAGGTTAAGGAAGGATAATCTTTATTTGCCTTTTCGGACGTTGTGGATGTCTTGGTTGAATTAGCGACAAAATGAATTTACCTTTTTATATTGCACGAAGAATTTACAAGGGACAAGGCCGGAAAAACAAATTTTCCGGCCCTGCTGTCAATATAGCTATAGCTTGTGTGGCCATTGGACTGACCGTGATGATTGTATCTGTTTGCGTCGTAATGGGATTCAAGCATACTATACGTGATAAGGTTGTTGGCTTTGACGGCAATATTGAAGTGGCTAATTTCCTGACATTGCAGGCTAATATGCCTGCGCCGGTTCAGGTTGGAGATTCTTTGCTTGATGTCTTGAAGAAAGTGCCGGGAGTAAAGCATGTACAGAGGTTTGCTGTTACTCAGGGCATTTTAAAAACTGATAATGATTTTCTTGGAGTAGCGTTTAAAGGTGTCGGCCAGGAATGGGATTCTGCTTACATAGCTGAGAATATGGTAAGCGGAAGCATTCCGGTGTTTGGCTCGGGCAGCTCAAATAACAGCTTGCTTGTATCGAAAATTATGGCTGACAAGCTTCATTTGAAAACTGGTGACAAGGTGTTCGCCTATTTCATTGATGACAAGAACGTGAGAGTAAGGCGTTTTAAAGTTTGCGGCATTTATAATACTAATCTGAAAAAATATGATGAGCTCACTTGTTTCACTGACCTTCACACTGTTCAGAAGCTGAACGGGTGGGATAGCGACCAGGCCAACGGAGCTGAGATTAAAGTCAAAAGCTATGATGCCGTGCCGGCGGCTTATGACTATATTATTGATCACGTCAACCGGAAGGTGGACAAATACGGAGAAACATACTCAAGTGCTACCATACAGGAGTTGAATCCTCAGCTGTTTGCGTGGCTTGACCTCATGGACTTGAACGTTTGGATAATTTTGGGGCTTATGCTTGTTGTCTCAGGCGTTACAATTGTTTCCGGATTGCTGATAATCATTTTGGAGAAGGTCTCGTTTATTGGCTTGCTTAAGGCAATGGGCGCAAACAATAATGTCATTAGAAGAATTTTCGTGTGGCTCGGAGCATTTATTGTTGGAAAAGGGCTTGTTATTGGTGATGTCATTGCCTTTCTGCTTCTGCTGTTGCAGAAGTGGACGGGAATAGTAAAGCTCGACCCTGCGACATATTATGTGAGTACGGTGCCGGTTGAGATGAATGTGTTGGACATATTTATTATAAATGTTGCCACATTGCTTATTTGCTTGTTGATTTTAATTGTTCCTAGCCTTTTCGTGTCGAGGGTGCAGCCATCAAAGAGCATGAGATATGAATGATTAAATTTCTTGTTCAAATAACATTAATTGACTTTTTTATCATCATATTAAATTATTGCACATTTGATTTTGTAATGTGCAGAAAAGAGACTATCTTTGCACAAAAAAAATAAAATTGTGCAATGGAGTCAATACCAAGTTTTAACTCGCGCATAGAGCAAAGCATCATAAACAATTGGGATTTAGATGCTTTCACTGATTATAAAGGTATCACTTTACAATATCATGATGTTGCAAGAAAAATAGAGAAACTTCATATATTGTTTGAGAACAGTGGCATTGAGAAAGGTGATAAAATAGCTATTTGCGGGCGAAACTGCAGCTCATGGGCTGTTGTTTTCCTCGCTGTGCTCACCTATGGCGCAGTTGTTGTGCCTATTCAGAATGAATTTACTTCTGAACAGATTCATAACATTGTTAACCACAGTGAGGCGAGGCTGCTGTTCACGGGCGATGTCGTTACTAATCAGATTAATCCTGACATGATGCCGGGACTTGCTGGTATCATATATATACCTGATTACTCTGTTGTACTCTCACGCAATGAGAAGCTGACTTTCGCACGTGAGCATCTGAATGAAATTTTTGGCAATAAGTATCCGAAATATTTCCGTAAGCAGCATGTGCATTATTATGTAAATAAGGAAGAAGAGCTGTGTATGATTAATTACACCAGCGGCACAACCGGATTCTCAAAAGGTGTAATGCTGCCTTATCGTGTGATGACCAACAATGTAGCCGGACTTACAGATGTTCTTGTAAGCAAGCTGCCGAAGCATGGCAATGCGCTCAGCATTCTGCCGATGGCGCACATGTACGGACTCACTTGTGAATTTCTTATTCAGTTTATGAACGGAAACCATATCTTTTTCCTCACACGCCAGCCTAGTCCTACATTGGTGGCAGAGGCCTGCAAGGAAATAAAGCCATCTATGCTGGTCAGTGTTCCGCTTGTCATTGAGAAAATTATCCGTTCAAAGGTATATCCGCTTATACAAAGCAACCGTATTAAGCTTATGATGAATATGCCGGTTATATCTGCGAAGATTAAGGAACGTATTTGCCAGCTTACAATGGATATTTTCGGAGGAAATCTCTATGAAGTTATTGTTGGCGGAGCAGGAATGAACCATGAGGTAGAGGCTTTCCTGCATGACATTGGCTTCCCTATTACCATGGGCTACGGCACTACCGAGACAGGCCCTATGATTACTTACAGCGACAAGAGTGATTATGTTCCCGGGAGCTGTGGTACGAGTTTCGTAAATATGGAAGTAAAGGTTAACAGCGTTGATCCTGCTAATGTGCCGGGTGAGATTCTTACGCGGGGCCTTGATGTCATGGATGGATATTATAAGAATGAACAGGCTACAAAGGCTGTTCTTGATGAGGACGGATGGTTTCATACTGGTGATCTTGCTACTATGGATGAAAGCGGACATGTCTTTATCTGCGGACGACTGAAGAATATGCTTCTTTCTGCCAATGGACAGAATATTTATCCTGAGGAAATAGAGGATAAGCTTAATTCTATGCCGATGGTCAGCGAGAGCTTGATTATACAGAAGAACGGGAAACTTATCGGATTGGTGCATCCTGATATGGAAGAGGCAAATGCAATGAGTTTCTCTGACAAGGATCTTGAGGATATTATGTCTCAGAACCTTAGCTCATTAAATGCTGTTCTGCCTCGTTTTTGTAAAGTTCATACTATTAAAATATTGGATAAGGAGTTTGAGAAAACTCCAAAGAAAAGTATAAAAAGGTATTTGTATCAGGATGCTATATAGTTTATATAGATATTCAATAACTGCAAACTACAAAACTTATGGATAAAATACCAAGTTTCAACAAACTTGTTGAAAAGAGCATCATTGAACATTGGGACATTGATGCCCTGACTGATTACAGGGGCAGTACGCTTCAGTATCATGATGTTGCAAGAAAAATAGAAAAGCTTCATATTCTGTTTGAGAATTCAGGAGTAGTAAAAGGTGATAAAATCGCTTTGTGCGGGCGTAACAGTGCTAATTGGGCTGTTGCTTTTCTTGCCACGCTGACATACGGTGCCGTTGCTGTTCCTATTCTTCATGAATTCACGGCAGAACAGATTCATAATATCGTTAATCACAGCGATGCAAAGCTATTGTTTGTTGGCGATGTCGTCGCAACGCAGGTTGATGCAGCCAAGATGCCTTATCTTGAAGGGATAATATATATTCCTGATTACAGTCTTGTTGAAAGCCGAACTGATAAGCTTACGTTTGCCAGAGAGAATCTTAATAAGATGTTCGGTCAGAAATATCCTAAGTATTTCCGTAAGGAACATGTGCATTATTATGAGGAACTTGATCCCGATGAGCTTGCAGTTATAAATTATACAAGTGGTACAACAGGGTTCTCAAAGGGTGTTATGCTGCCTTATCGCGCCCTGTGGAGCAATGCCGATTTCGCAGAGCATGTCTTGGGCGATAAGCTGCATCAGGGGTCACCGGTTATCAGCATTCTGCCTATGGCTCACATGTACGGAATGGCTTTCGAGTTTATATATGAGTTTTTGAAGGGCTGCCATGTGTATTATTTGACTCGTCTTCCGGGACCTGCAATGATTGCCGAAGCTTTTAATAAAATCCGGCCGGAGATTATTATTGCCGTACCGCTTGTTATCGAAAAGATAATAAGAAAGAAAGTGTTCCCTAAGATACAGAATAATCGCATGAGAATGCTTCTTCACATGCCTGTTATTTCCAAAAAGGTTAAAGAAAAGATTTGCGAACAGGTAAGCAATGCTTTCGGCGGAAAATTCTATGAAGTCATTATCGGCGGAGCTGCCTTTAACCAGGAGATAGAGTCATTCCTTAAAAGTATTGATTTCCGTTATACGGTAGGCTACGGTGCTACGGAGTGTGCTCCGATTATCTGCTATGCTGATTATCATACGTTTGTAAAAGGCAGTTGCGGGCGTGCGGCTTATCACATGAAGGTCCGTGTGGACTCACCTGATCCCGAAAATGTTTCCGGTGAGATTTTGTGCAAGGGTCCGAATGTAATGCTTGGATATTATAAAAACGAAGAGGCTACAAAAAAGGCTATAGACAAAGACGGATGGTGGCATACCGGTGACTTGGGTATTATGGACGGTGATGGCAATATTTTCATCAAGGGACGTTCGAAAACAATGCTTTTGGGCTCCAATGGACAGAATATTTATCCAGAGGAAATAGAAGACAAACTGAATTCTCTTGCGTTTGTCAGTGAAAGCCTGGTTATTCAGGATGGCAATAAAATAATCGGTATTGTTCATCCTGACTACGATGAGGCAAAGAATTTAAGGTTCTCCGATGATGACATATCAAAAGTCATGAACCAGAATTTGGTACAGTTGAATGCCATGCTGCCTTCTTACAGCCGGGTTGCAAAACTTCAAATACTTAAGGAAGAGTTTCAGAAGACACCGAAAAAGAGTATTAAACGTTATTTGTATCAAAAATAACAGTGCGCTTTGTGTGGTCTTGTAAAATATGTGCTAAATAATTGGCAATGTGTACTGATATAAATCTATGTCACCTTATTTGCACATTTGGTATATTCAAATATTGATATTAGAGAGTTGAAATGTCTTTTGCCGTATAATATTTCAGTTATATAATGTAAGAGGAATATTGTATAGAGTATTGAAGACAATATAGTATTGAAGGCAATATTGTATTGAATATATGTGCTGGGTTGCACAAAAAAAAGCTCTGGGTTATATAAATCCAGAGCTTTTTTATTGCTATTTTGTTCGTTAAGGTTCCATTGTAATGTCTGCGCGTCTCGGCAGCCTGAAGCAAGAATTTCCTCTTACAAGATAATAATGTAAAGAGTCTGTACCGTTTACTATCTCGAGCTTTAATGTGTCTACACTGTTTTTCTTTTTATCAGCCTTTTTCAGACCTCTCAGGTAAAATACATGTCTATTTCCCCAGTCGTGTATCCATGACATTATGTCATGGTTTATTGTCCACATCATATCATATGCGTCACGGGCATAGTATAGCTGTCCGTTTTCATCACGGTATGTAGCATACTGCCGCATAACGTGGTCTTTATATTTCATCTTATTATTGTAGAATTCGTAACAGCGGTATTCCGAAGAATCAACAGGTATGTCTGCTGTCTCCCAAAAAGCTGTTGTGTCATTGCTGAGGTTGGCGCTGTCGCGCGTCAATGCAAATTCTATTGAGTTTGGTTTGTATGTTTCAAAATCGGTTTTGTCGCATGATATGGTTATTCCTGCTGTTACAAAGCCTATGAAGGCTGCTGCTAAAAACTTTAACTTCATTGTCTTTTTACAAGCTTGTTTATTTTTGCAAAGTTATATAATATATTTTTTGGTAGCAAAAAAAAAAGTAAAAAATATGCTTTCATCCTTATTTTCGTCATCAGATTATTTATTTTTGATTTTCTTTTTTAACTTTGTTTTTCTCTTTATTTATTGTATATGTTAAAAAAGAAACTCATAAGGGTAACGACTTCAGATATAAGTCTTGATATTCTATTAAAGGGTCAACTTAAGTTCCTTAGTAGTTTTTACGATGTAACGGGTGTTGCCTCTGACAGTGGAAGATTGAAAAGCATCTCAGACAGAGAAAAAATCAATGTAGTTGATATTCCCATGGAAAGGAAGGTGTCTTTAAAACGCAATTTAAAGTCTTTGTTTTCCTTATACAGGCTTTTCAAGAAAATAAAGCCGGATATTGTACATGCCAACACTCCTATGGCTTCTTTGTTGTCTATGGTGGCAGCATGGCTTGCGCGTGTTCCATACCGTGTTTACTTAGTGACAGGATTGCGTTATCAAGGTGCTACAGGCCTTTTCAGACTCATCTTGAAGACCACTGAGCGTATAACATGTCTCTTTGCTACCAATGTTATACCAGAAGGGCAGGGTGTCTTACATTGCCTTAAACATGACCACATAACAACAAAACCTCTTGCTGTTCTTCATTTTGGAAATATAAACGGTAAAGATACTGTTTATTACAGTCGTGAACAGACCTCAGCTGATTTGTGCTCACGTTTGTCCGTTCATGACGACACATCAGTTAATGGTGTCAGAAACTTATTGCGCAACAGACTTGGTTTTGGCGCAAACGATTTTGTTTTTGTGTTTGTTGGCAGGGTTAATAAAGACAAGGGAATAAATGAATTGGCTGATTCCATGTCAGCTCTTGAAAAGTTTGCAGCAGAGGAGCAGTCAGTTTTGTGTTCAAGCAATGGCGCAGTGTTTAAATATCCTAAGTTATTAATTGTGGGTCCTTATGAAGAAACTCTTGATCCTTTAAAAAAGTCTACTATAGATTTCCTCAAGAATTCACCAAATGTTGTCTGTGTCGGTCAGCAAGATGATATCAGACCTTACCTTATGGCTTCAGATACCCTTGTGCTTCCAAGCTATCGTGAGGGCTTTCCGAATGCTCCCCTTGAGGCTGGCTGTATGGAGCTTCCGTGTATTGTTACAGACATCAATGGCAGCAATGAGATCATTAAAGATGGATTGAACGGAAAAATTATTGAAAGTGCACTTGGTAACGGAAAAAACGGATCAGAACTTATGCAGCGTGCTCTTTTCACCACAATGAAATGGTTCCTTCTTCATCCGTCTGAGGTTAAACGAATGAGCCGTAATGCAAGAGGTCTTATTATTAGCAGATATGACCAAAAGGATGTCTGGAATGCTTTGTTGAACTTTTATGATAATCTTGATAAAAACAAATAGTATTTTACCATACATTTTTGCGGCATTCGTAATATTCTGTAACTTGGTCCTGTGTATTATACTTTATATATTATACTTTTATTGTTCTTGCTTTGACACAGTTGAAATGACAGCCTCGAAATGACAGCCTCGTTGAAATTACAGTGTCCTGAAATCATTTTTTTGTGCATGAGCAATGCAAATATAAAAGGTTTTAGGAATAAGGTGTTCTTTTTTTGCATTGCTGGTTTGTTTCTTGCTGGTCTACAGGCACGTCTGCTTTTGGAAAATTTATACTCTTCCATATTCATATGTGGAGTACGTATGGATCTTATAGCTACACGAGCTCATATGATTGCGCTTCTGTGTTGAAATTGCCCCAGCATTCTTTTCAAAAGCGGTTTGACTTTAAATATTAGTTTGAGGCGTGTAATATTCTTTCCAAACAATAAAAATAAATAAGACGAATACATAATATTATATAT